>NZ_SCNC01000001.1:0-456408 GCF_005503635.1 Chryseobacterium sp. 2VB | reverse complement strand
TATTGCCACGTTTAAGTAAACGTTTATCGGCTAATTCCCTGAAATTTCTTGTCATAATACTAAATAACAATAAATGTATAAAACTAGGAATAATTGTGTCCACACGATAGTCCACAAGAGGGGAATTCTAAGCCCTCCGTCTGTAATATGAGCCACAAGTTTACTCTTTCTGTAAAACAAAATACGCCAGTTCCCTATCTTCTCGTGCAAGATTTTCAACTCTTTTAAAGCCGCTTTTCAAAAGTACTTTTTGGGACCCGATATTATCAAGATCCGTTACTGCTACGATATCTTTCTGATGATTTATTGATAAACAGTGCTCAACAAGTGCTTTACAAACTTCCGTTCCAAGACCTTTACCCCAGTATTTTTCATCTAAAGTATAGCCTATTTCCATCTGATCAGGATTGTCAAGAAAGGTTCTGGCAAGGCACATTCCTACAAAATCATTGTTCTGGGGATGGAAAATTCCCCATCTGCTGAATGGTCCCTCTTCATAATCTGCCAATGCTTTGTCAAACATTTCTTTATATTCTTCCGGGGTTTTGTAGGGCAGATATCGGGTTACATTTTCATTTTCAAAAAGAGTGGAAAATAATGAAAATTCTTCAGGGGTAAATTCACGGATAATGATCCTGTCGTTTTTATAATGCATGGAATATTGTTATCAAAGAATAAAATTACATAAATAAATGAAGAACTGCTCATAAACAGG
Source organism: Chryseobacterium sp. 2VB (assembly GCF_005503635.1). Classification (NCBI taxonomy): domain Bacteria; kingdom Pseudomonadati; phylum Bacteroidota; class Flavobacteriia; order Flavobacteriales; family Weeksellaceae; genus Chryseobacterium; species Chryseobacterium sp. 2VB. The sequence continues at coordinate 455,693 of NZ_SCNC01000001.1, read as the reverse complement.
ATAAAAAAATTGGGCTTACAATGAAGCCCAATCAACTGTATATGAATACGAAACTATTTTTTAATGAATTTTTGTGAAGATTTCCCTAAAGAAGTTTCAATATCAATTAAATAAGTTCCGCTCAGGAAGTGTTTAACCTCAACCTTATCACCAACAACTTTTGCATTCATTTTTCTTCCAAACATATCATAAACAGAAATTGATTTAATTTCCCCTTTTGTTTTAATATTCAATACATCAGAAACCGGATTTGGATAGATGGAAGTTTCTGAGTTGGTTGTATCAACGTCTGCGGTGGAGAATGATAATGCACAAGGTGTTGTAATACTGCCGTTTGGTTGTGTATTATATGCAAACTCAGTGACAGAATAATTTGAACCATTGGCCCCAACGCTCACTTTGAAATAGCCGTTAATATCGTAGCCTTCGAATTGGTTTCTAAAACCAACATAAGCGGTTTTACCAGACCAGGTAGTATAGGTAGGAGTATACACATCCAGTTGTCCGGGAGTCCAAGTTGGATACCCTATATTATTTGCATTCGTTATAGTGGTGCAGGCTGGAATTAAACTAATATTTCTTGTTCCTGTTTGGCACACTAATCCTTTCCAATAAGTTTCCAATTTTAATTGATTGGCTCCATAGTACCAGGCGCCATACCCTGCATCATCACTAAGCTCCGGATTAATGATAAAATATTTCCAGGTTGCCCCTGAGTTGGTGGTTACTGTTGTTGGTGTTGGGTTGGCATAACTTTCCAGAGGAGTTCCTGTAACTATTTTATAAGGATCTTTATAAGAAAAAGTTAAGGCCAAAGCTGTTGTTGATCCTAGTGAAGTTGTTCCTCCTGTTATAGCCGGATTCAGGAATGTAATTGAAGAATTCAGGACCTGACTTTTGGGATGACTGGTTGCAGCACCATTGATGGTAAGTGTAGCTGTAGTAGGGCTTGTAACTACTATACTTGCAGTTAATCCAGCTGGTAATGAAGACGTGAAATGGGTTCCTGAAGTAAGAGTGGTTCCATTTGGCAGGGCAAATGTTACTCCGTTTAGCGTAATCTTTGATGCAGGGGCAGATGCTACTGTTCCATCTAATGACACGGCTCCATTATTGTTTAAGTTCTCTGTAAATGTACTGTTGCTAAGGGTTAATCTTGGTGGAGTATTGGCAACCCCGGTTGCGGCTAAGTTGGCAGGCTGCCATAAATTTATTCGCGAAGGATGGTTTAATGCTGCCAGCATTCTGTTCACCTGTCCGTTGGTAAACATTTTATAACAGCCGGAAGAACCATTGTATCCCATATAGTTTTCAACATTTACTTTTTGTCCAAGACAATTGTTACCAGCGTTACATCCCAATCCGGAAGAAGCATTTTCTACAGGGGTGTCAGCAACTCCGTCACCATCATTACCAGGGTTTGCAGTTGAACACAGAACATTGAACGTGTGCTGAAGATTTAACCAATGCCCGAATTCGTGAGTAAATGTATCAGAAAACTCGTTTGAAGCCACTGTTCCTGAAGCATTAAATATATAACGTCCATTATACACCACTCTGGCTGTATTTACTGAACTCATGTATGAATCCGGATACCAGGCAACTCCTGATTGATATAAATCTTTATTAGCATACAGGTCATTTTGGATATACACATTCATATACTTTGTATTATCCCATGCATCTGTGCCAATTTGTGCATCATACCCACCTCCGTTGCCATATCCACCTTTGAAAGGGTGAAATACCACTCCGCTTGTAGCTTTTCCGGTTGGATCAATTTTAGCTAACCGGAATTCAATGCTTAATGCTCCTCTGATAGATTGGAAATATGGATCTACAGTATTTGAATCCGTGTTGATTCCATTGAAATTTAAGTTGATTTGTTGCAGTAAGTCGACTACCTTTTGGTAATTTACTTTTACATTGCTTTGAGACTCTCCATACACATGAAAAACCACAGGGATGATGTAGGTTGGATTGCTGACCCTATTATTCAATGAGTTTTTGTTCGATCCCATCTTTTTTACGAAATCTTTGGTATATTTCTCAAAGTTTTCATATTCAGCCTTAGATTCGGGATGCAGTTCAAAATGTTTTTTCATCATTTCATCTGCTTTACACTCACGAGGTCTGTTTTCCTGAGCAAAACCTATTGCTGGAAATAGGGAAACAAGTAATAGTAATTTAAATTTTTTCATAATTTTTTGGATTTGGTGGTTAATAAATTATTTAAATAATCAAATTGTTTTTAGCTTGATTTGTGTGTTATGTGGTGTTTTTTAACTAAATCTCTCAGGGTTGAATATCTTTATATCAACCGTTGGCTTTTGGTCATTAGCAAGTTCTGAAACTGTTTTTCCAAAAATGGGTCCCAAGCTTAGTCCCATCATACCTCCTCCGCCTGCGATAATCAGGTTCTTCAATTGGGAAGACTGTCCTAAATACGGAAGTCCATCTGGGGCACAAGGTCTGTATCCGAACCAGATTTCAGATTCTTTTGGGGTTTCAACCTTGAAGTCTGGTAAATATTTGGGGATGGATTGGATGATTCCTTCTACCCTTTTCATATTAATTGTATCATTGTGGGAAGCCAGTTCCATCGTTCCGCCAAAACGGATGTGTCCGTTCATTGGAGTTACTGCAACTTTGGCTTCGAGTAATAAAGCGGCATGCTCCAACCTATTAAGTGGATTTTCCGGTTGGTGCATCAACGAATATCCTTTTCCGGGCATTAAATGGATTTTAAGACCTGCTTTCTGAGCAAGTTCAGGCAAGAATGAACCTCCCGTCATGATAAATTGGTCTGCAGTAAATTCTTTACCATTTGCTATGACTGTTTTAATCTTGCTGCCGGAAGTTTCAAAGTCTGTTACCCGATGATGGGTATGAAAAATGACATCATTATTTTTAAGATAAGAGATCATTTGTTTCATCAGCTTCATGGGATTCATATGGCCATCGCATTTATAATTGATTCCTCCGATAACATCCAGTTGAACATTGGGTTCAAGTTCCTGAATTTCTTTTTTACCCAGAATATCAACGGGTAAACCCATACTGATTGCCTTGTGGGCAAGCTCTGCTTCTTCTTCCGCAACCTTCTCAGTTTTATAGAGCATTAAAATACCATTCTGATTCAGCTCAAAATCAAATTCATCTTTTTGCGCGATCTCATTATAAAGCCTGCTGCTGGCCAGGTTAAGATCCCTGATAGCTGCTGCAGAATAATCAACATGTTTCTGGTTGGAATGTTTCAAAAATTTCAATCCCCAGGATATAAGTCTCGAATTGAGTGAAGGTTTTACATAAAACGGACTTTTACTATCGAACATCCAGCGTATTCCCTGTGCTACAACTCCCGGAGCTGCCAATGGGGTAAAATGACTGGGTACAATCATGCCTGCATTGCCATAAGAACAGTTGTTGGTGAGATCATTCTGCTCAAGAATTTCCACCTGCCATCCTTTCTGCAAAAGATAATACGCTGAGCTTAATCCTGCTATTCCTGCACCTATGATGAGTGCTTTTCCTTTATTCTGTGCCATATGCCTGTTACATTACCTGAAAACCCTGCCAATAAGGATCTTCATGATCAATAATTATATGATTGTATCCGGTAATTCTTGCCCAGCCTTCTACTGACGGAATAATGGCTGGTCTCCCATCTAAAGTAGCAGTCTCCTCAATTCTCCCTATAAACCGGGATCCGATATAACTTTCATGAATGAATTCTTCACCTTCCTTCAGTTTTCCTTTTGCATACCATTGCGCCATTCTTGCCGAAGTTCCCGTACCACACGGCGAACGGTCTAAGGCATTTTCGCCTACCAATACTGCATTTCTTCCACTGGCTTCAGGATCTGTGGGTTTACCCGTCCACTGAATGTGGCTTAATCCGGTAATATGTTCAATTTCCGGATGAATGAATTCATATTTTTCATTGAGTAATTTTCGAATAATCTTTCCATAATGGATGAGCTGGCTGGCCGTAAAATCAGAAATATCTCTGAAATTTTCCTGAGGATCTATAATCGCATAAAAATTTCCACCATAAGCAACATCGGCTCTTATTAATCCCAGATCCGGACATTCAACTTCCAGGTTTTCAGCATACAGGAAAGACTTTATATTCGTCAGCTTTACAGATTTTACTTTTTTTCCTTCCTGTACATAATCGATGAGGATAAGTCCTGCAGGTGTTTCAAGACGTAATTTTCCCGGAATTTTAGGAACAACAAGTCCTTCTTCAATAGCTATGGTAACCGTTCCGATGGTTCCGTGCCCGCACATGGGAAGACATCCGCTGGTTTCAATATATAAAACTCCGATATCGTTATTTTCATCTACAGGAGGATACAGAATACTTCCGCTCATCATGTCATGGCCGCGGGGCTCAAACATTAATCCCTTTCTGATCCAGTCGTATTCTTCCATAAAGTGCAGCCGGCGTTCCATCATGGAATTTCCTTTTAAAATTGGGGCACCTCCTGCAACAAGACGTACAGGACATCCACAGGTGTGAGAATCTATACAAAAAAATGTTCTGTTCATGTGGTCTGTAATTTTAATGATCCTGAATTCACTGTTCCATCCACCATTCTGCTAATCTGCAATGGATTTTCATTCTTCAACTCATCCGGTAAGAATTCATCCGGCCAGTTCTGAAAACAAACCGGACGGACAAATCGTTTCACAGCATCCGGTCCTACGGAGGTAAAACGGGAATCGGTAGTAGAAGGAAACGGGCCTCCATGCTGCATGCTGTACACCACTTCTACTCCTGTAGGCATACCATTGAATAATAATCTTCCGCATTTATCTTTCAAAATAGTAATCAATGTACTGTTATCGCGAACATCTTCACGGGTCGCTGCGATGGTGATGGTTAACTGTCCTTTTAGCTGTTGGGCAATTTCAATGAGTTCTTCATCTGTTTCACACTCCACAACAATACCAAATGGGCCAAAGACTTCTTCACTTAATACCGGATTATTCACGAAATTTCCGGCACTGGTTTTTATCACGGTTGCGTTGCCCGAAGAATTTTCTGTTTCTGCTGATGCAATGATTTCAACATCAGGCTGTTCCAATGCAATGCTTTTGTTTTTTTCGAAATTGTCTAATATTCCTTTGTGAAGCATTTTAGCGGGAGCCACTTTTTGAATTTCTTCTTTTAATGTATTGATGAAACGGTTAAACAATTCTCCTTTCAATGCTATAAACACTCCCGGATTGGTACAAAATTGTCCTACACCCAGCGTTAAAGAACTGATATATTCCTTTGCCAATGCTTCAGCTTTGGTTTCAAGCAGGTTTTGAAAGGCAAATACCGGATTGATACTTCCCATTTCTGCAAATACAGGAATAGGATTTTCACGGCGGCTGGCAATATCAAACAATGCTTTTCCGCCATTAAATGAACCTGTGAACGCAATAGCCCGGATGTCCGGATGCTGGGTCAGATAAGCTCCGATCTCATAAGATGTTCCGGTGATATGGCTGAAAATTCCTTCAGGCCATCCGAAAACTTTAACAACAGCACTTATCGCATCCGCCATTATCTGTGAAGTCTGTGGATGTGCCGGATGTGCTTTTATAATAACAGGACAGCCTGCCCCGATTGCACTGGCTGTATCGCCTCCTGCAGTAGAAAATGCAAAGGGAAAATTACTGGCTCCGAAAACAACTACAGGCCCTATGCCTACATTGTATTTCCGGAGATCTCCTTTTTGTTTTTCAGGCTGGGCAAGATCAATTCTGGCCTCCGTATAGATCCCGGCAGCAACAGCTTTTGCATAGCTTCTCCATTGTCCTGCTGTTCTTGTCTTTTCTCCGGTAAGTCTGGCTAATGGCAATGAAGTTTCAGCATGAGTAACTGTTAAAAGTTCTTCTCCCAAGGCTTCAATCTGATCCGCTACAGCATTCATAAATTCAGCCCGTTCATTGATGGTGGTGTTTTTCAGAAACCGGAAGGCTTCAACCGCTATCTGAATTCTTTTGTCTATATTTTGTGTTGATGTTTCTTCCATCATAGCTGTATTTCTGGAATTAATAATACCGGACGATTCGCTCTGCCTTCTTCAATAATTTTTTGAATTCTTTCAGCTTCTTCTCCATGAAGTTCAAGACGTGGAGCTCTCACATAAGGATTGCTTATCCCTTCCGCTGTTGCAGCAAGCTTGATATACTGGATAAGTTTAGGATGAATGTCAAGCTCAAGCAATGGCATAAACCATCTGTAGATGGCAACAGCTTTGTCGTATTCGCCTGTTTTAACATAGTTGTACATGGCCATTGTTTCATTAGGAAAGGCATCTACAAGACCTGCCACAAGGCCATCAGCTCCAAGCATCAGGGTTTCCAGGCAAATCGTATCTACACCTCCAAGAATTTTGATTCTTTTCCCAAAACGGTTGATCATTCTGGTTACATTGGCCAGATCTCTCGTTGATTCTTTGACAGCCTGAATGGTTGGATATTCAATAAGCTCCTCAAACATGTCAAGGTTGACATAAATTCCGTAATCTACAGGATTATTATAGATAAGGATCGGAAGATCCGTAGCGGAAGCCACTGCCTTGAAATACTCAACCACTTCACGGTTATCAGCTTTGTAACGCATTGGAGGAAGAAGCATCAGGCCGTCTGCACCCAATTCTTTTGCTTTCTTAGCGAAGTTGACAGCATTTTTGGTGGTATTTTCAGAAAGATTAAGAATGACAGGAATTCTGCCCTGCGTTATTTTTTTTGCGTATTTCAGCAGTTCAAATTTTTCTTCCGTTTCCAACGCACTGGCTTCCCCTAATGTTCCTGCAAGGATAATTCCATGAACTCCTGCTTTAATCTGAGCTTCTGTATTGACAGCAAACATTTCAAAGTCTATCTCACCCTCTTTTGTAAAAGGCGTTAATACAGCAGGATAAATACCTTCCCAGTTTAGTTTTGTACTCATATCAAATAATATTTATTCAAAACTAGGTGAATTTTAAAACGGAAAATGTTAATATTTTAATGTGTTCTAACCGTATTTTAACATGTTGTTTTTTATTGTTGTATGGTAGCCTCTTTGTAGTGTTTCAGATATTCTTTAGGAGAATATTTCATAATGGATTTGAAAACCCTGTTAAAATTGGTAAGACTATTGAACCCACTATTGAATGCAACAGAAGAAATACTGTACATGCTGCTGGCTGTTAAAAGTCTGCAGGCCCGCTGTACACGAAGCTCATTGAGATATTCAATATAAGTGATGCGGGTACGTTTTTTAAAAGAACGGCAAAAAGCCTGAGGAGTCATACAGGCTTCTTTGGCAATCAGATCAAGGGTAAGCTTATGTTGGGTAAAATTTTTCTTGATAAAAGTCTGGGCATCAATAATTCTTTTGTCTGTATCTGAAATATGATCAGGCAGTTTCTTTTCCGGAGATAAGGGAATATGCAGATGCCTGTTTTGCATAAGATGGTTTAAAATTCTTATAAAATCTATGATCTGATCTACTCCTTTTGTTTTTTGCAAAGCCGCAATATTTTCTCCGATACTTTTTGTAAGCCTGGAAGCCACCTGGAAACCTACCTCTGAATGACTGATAAAGTTTTTAAGTTCCTCAAATTCCGGTAAGTCGAAAAATGCAGCGATCTTTTTATGAGGATCAAAAAAAATAGAAATGGAATGAACCTTCTGCTTTTCATTTTTTTCAAAATTACCTCTGAAAACATGCGATTGATTAGCACCCAGATAGAAAATATCGCCCGCCTCAAAATTGAAAAGATTTTGTTCTATGGCCAGTGTTCCATGTCCTTTAAGGATCCACATAATCTGGGTTTCGGTGTGGCGGTGGAAATAAGGATAGAAATTAGGCATTATATCTTCCTGAATACGTATACTTTTGTTGGTATCGGCAGGAACAGAAAATTGCAAACTCTTCATCATACTATGAATGCTTTACCGGTTATTAGATTAGCAAGGTTAAAATATTGCTGAAGATAAGCAAAATATGAACATTAAATATCGTATTAAAATTCAAATTTTACATATTCTTATTTTTAATGAATAAAGTACTATAAATAGTACAAAATCGTAACTTTAAAGTTTTAAAATAAAAACTATTCATAATATGTTTTCAGCACAAACTTATCAAGAAAGAAGAGCAGTATTACAGAAAAATGTATCCGATGGAATCTTATTATTTCTGGGAAATATAGAGAATCCTGTGAACTTTGAGCACAACCCTTATTATTTCCGCCAGGACAGTACCTATTTATATTACTTCGGGATTCAGGAACCCCGTATAGCAGCTATTATCGATATTGATGAAAATAAAACCATTATTTTCGGTGATGAGCTAAGTATAGATGAAATTGTATGGATGGGAAGGCAGGAAACCCTTAAGGAAAAAAGCCTTAAATCCGGTGTTCAGGAAACGTTACCTTATGCAGATCTTTCTCAATATATTGTAAAAGCAAAAGCTTCAGGAAGAAAAGTACATTATCTTCCTCCCTATCAGTCTTCCAATAAAATTTTGCTGGGAGATCTTCTTGGAATTAAAATTAAGGAATTACAGCCTTCTGTCGAAATGATCAAAGCTATTGTGAAACAGCGTTCTATTAAAGAAGCTCAGGAAATTGTACAGATAGAACAGGCTGTAAATGTATCCAATGAAATGCATTTGCTGGCCATGCGTCTTGCGAAACCCGGAATGAAAGAATATGAAATTGCCAATGCGATCCAATATCTTGCCGCCAACCAAGAATGCCAGATGTCTTATCCTCCCATTGTAACGATCAACGGAGGTATTCTGCATAATCATTACCGTCTCAATACCATGAATGAGGGAGACCTTTTCCTGAACGATTCCGGAGCAGAAACTTCAATGGGATATGCAGGTGATCTTACCAGAACCTTTCCTGTAGGCAAAACGTTTACAACAAAGCAGAAGGAAATGTACGAAGTGGTTTTGAATGCTTTTAATCAGGCCCAGAAGCTTTTAAAACCGGGAGTACGGTTTAAAGATATCCACCTGAAAGCAGCACAACATCTGGTAGAAGGACTTGTCGATCTTGGACTGATGAAGGGAAATCCCGAAGATGCTGTAAAAAACCACGCTCATACCCTGTTTTTTCAGTGCGGACTGGGACACATGATGGGACTTGACGTACATGATATGGAAGACCTTGGGGAACAATATATTGGCTATACTGAAGAAGAACCAAAAGATACCAAAACATTCGGATTGAAATCTTTACGTTTAGGAAAAGCTTTGGAGTCCGGTTTTGTAGTGACAGTTGAACCTGGTATTTATATGATTCCGGAATTGATTGACATGTGGCAGGCCGAAAATAAAAACGCAGACTTTATTAATTATGATAAAGTAAATGAATACCGGAATTTCGGTGGAATCCGTGTAGAAGATGATTTCCTGATTACGGATGACAGTTACAGACTTCTGGGGAACGGATTGATCAAATCGGTTGAAGACATTGAAAATTACAGAGCTGAACATCTGGCTTAATTCAAATTATATTTATGAAGAACATAAAAAAACTAACAGCTATTGCATTGTATTTCCTGTGTTTATCACCATTGGCGGCACAGAAGACACAATGGACTCCCGATGGCAATGCTTATTATTCATTTACTAAAAAAGGGGTTGAAATTGTTGATCTATTGCATCCCGGAAAAGATCAGACGCTTTTAAACAGTAGTGAACTGATTCCTGCCGGAAGTTCCAATGGTCTGCAGGTACAGAGTTTTCAGGTGTCTCCTGATGGAAAAAGCCTGTTGTTATTTGCCGATACCAAAAAAGTATGGAGGGATAATACCCGTGGAGATTACTGGATTTTCGACAAAAACACAAAAAAACTGATCCAGCTTGGAAAAGGTTTGCCGGCTTCATCGTTAATGTTTGCAAAATATTCACCTGACGGAAAAAAGGTAGCCTATGTTTCTAAGCATAATATCTATATTGAGGATCTTTCAAATAATCAGATCAGTAAAATTACGAATGATGGTACCGACAGAATGATCAATGGTACTTTTGACTGGGCATATGAAGAAGAATTCGGAACGCAGGATGGTTTCAGATGGTCTCCGGACGGCAGGAAAATTGCCTACTGGAAAATGGATGCCCGAAGTACCAAGAATTTCCTGATGATCAATAATACGGACAGTCTGTATTCGTTTACCGTTCCTGTAGAATATCCGAAAGTTGGAGAAAATCCTTCAGGATGCAGCATCTGGTTTTATGATCTGGCTTCCCAATCAACAAAGAAAGCTGATATAGCAGGTGATGAAGTACAAAACTATATTCCCAGAATGGAATGGGTGCTGGATTCCAGATCGGTCATTCTTCAGCAGCTGAACAGAAAACAGAATCAAAGTAAAATTATTGTTGCAGATGCGGATTCTGGAAGCAGCAAAACCATTCATACAGAAACAGATGCAGCATGGATTGACATAAAATCCCGATGGAATGATAATGATCCAAGCGGCTGGGACTGGATTGAAAATGGGAAAGAATTTTTATGGCTGTCTGAAAAAGACGGATGGAGACATATTTATAAAATAGATATGAGCGGTAAAGAAACATTGATCACAAAAGATGCTTTCGATGTTATCAAACCTGAGTTTTTTGATGTTCCCAATAAACTGATCTACTTTTTGGCTTCTCCAGATAACGCCACTCAGAAATATCTTTATAAAGTAAGTATGAAAGGTGGAAAAGCTCAAAAAGTAACGCCTGAAGCTTTTAAAGGTTCTAACCAATATACGATCTCACCCAATGGGAAAATCGCTATGTTTACCAATAACAGTGTGAATGCCATTTCCATTGGATCTGTGATATCGCTTCCCGATCATAAAGAACTGGTTGCTGCCAAAAGATCTGCAAAAGCCGACCCGGCAAGATCTAAAGCAGAATTCTTCCAGATTACAACACAGGATGGCATTACAATGGACGGCTGGGTAGTAAAACCTAAAAATTTTGATCCCAATAAAAAATATCCTGTTGTTTTTACAGTGTATGGAGAACCGGGATCACAAACCGTTACCGATAATTTCTACACAGGCTGGAATTATTTATATACGGGTGATATGGCAGAAGACGGCTATTTATACTTGTCCCTTGAAAACCGCGGAACTCCTTCTCCAAAAGGACGGGAATGGAGAAAATCTATTTACCGGAAAATAGGACAGCTCAATATCCGTGATCAGGCAATGGGAGCTAAAGCCTTATTCGCAAAATGGCCTTATATCGATACTTCAAGAGTTGCCGTGTGGGGCTGGAGCGGCGGAGGTTCTTCTACCCTGAACCTTTTAGGACAATATCCTGATATTTACCAGACGGGAATTGCAATTGCACCCGTTGCCAATCAGTTATTCTATGATAATATCTACCAGGAACGCTATATGGGTCTCCCACAGGAAAACAGAGAAGATTTTGTCAATGGATCTCCGTTGGCCTATGCTAAAAACTTAAAAGGAAATCTTCTGCTGGTTCACGGAACGGGAGATGATAATGTACACTACCAGAATACGGAAGTATATATCAATGAACTGGTAAAATATAACAAACAGTTTCAGCTGATGTCTTATCCTAACCGTACCCATTCTATTAATGAAGGAGAAGGAACATCGCTGCATCTGGCTACCATGTTTACAAAATATCTGAAAGAACACTGCCCTCCGGGAGCAAGATAAAATAATGAAAGTCTCACATTGATGTGGGACTTTTTTATTTTCAATACATTTGATGCCAATAAAAATTCCCCCGGATTATTCCAGGGAAAATAAGTGTCAAAACCTATAATTTTTTATAGTGGTGTGAAATGATGTACCTGAAAAACAACAATGGATGTGCCAAATTACTCACTGTTTTATGAAAATTGACTTTTTGTGGTACCTTTTTAATTTCACTTTCGTATTCTTCTGTTTTTACAGGATTATCATTACATTTGAATGAATAATTTCCAACATCATTCATGAAACTATCTCTCTCCTACTATTCCAATCAGGACGTTCTTTTTCTGGCCCGGGATCTTTTGGGAAAAGTACTTTTTACAGATCTCAATGGTGAAAAAACAGCAGGAATCATTGTAGAAACAGAAGCTTATTTTGGCGTGAAAGATAAAGCTTCCCATGCCTATGGCGGCAGACGGACAGACCGTACTGAAACGCTCTACAGCCATGGCGGAGTTTCTTATGTTTATCTATGCTATGGAATTCACCATCTTTTTAATGTAGTAACATCCGTGGAAGATGAGCCTCATGCTGTACTCATCAGAGCTGTTGAACCTTTGGTAGGAAAAGAAATTATGGAGCATAGAAGAAATATGCCTGCTTCTAAACCTGCTATTTCTGCAGGTCCGGGATCAGCTGCCAAAGCGTTAGGTATTGACCGTTCCTTTAACAAAAAAGAGCTTACCGGCCATGAGATCTGGATTGAAGATCACGGTATTTCGTATTCTCCGGATGACATTATTGCTGGTCCCCGGATAGGTGTTGCCTATGCACAGGAAGATGCGCTTTTACCCTGGCGCTTTTTTGTGAAAGGAAGTAAGTATGTGAGCAAGCCCAATAAGTAGAATTATGCACTTCCATATGATACTATTCTATTTAAAATGTAAAACGTTTCATCTTCTCTAAAGTACATTCTATCTCTGTTTTTTGTCGGGTCACAAAGTTTATAGTGTTGATTATAAATGGATAATGGTAGCTTTGTACTGTAGTAGCAATGAATTTTCTTTAATAGATTTTCATTCAAAATATCATTAAAACAAATAGTATGAACTGGATTGCATTAATTATCGCAGGAATTTTTGAAATCGGATGGCCCTTAGGACTTAAACTTTCTCAACAGCCGGAAAATAATAAGTGGAGCTGGATTATTTTTTCAATTCTGTGCATGTCTGTTAGCGGTGGATTTCTCTGGTTTGCTCAAAAAAGTATTCCTATCGGAACTGCTTATGCAGTATGGACGGGAATTGGTGCTGTAGGAACGCTATTGGTGGGAGTTCTCTTTTTTCAGGATTCAGCAAGTATTCTAAGATTATTATCAGCATTACTGATTGTCGTTGGGATTGTTGGCCTTAAATTATTTTAAAAAATTGGCTTAAGACATGAGTCATAAGCCAAAACATTATTCAACATTCGAATAATAAACCAACCACATTTTATTGTATTATTGCTTTTCGCCTTCAAAATAAAAAGCTACCTCATTTTCGGATGCTTTCTGAGTGCTGATCTGAAGTGATTTTGATGAAATCATGTAGTTAAAACTTCCCTGGCTGTCATTGCCTGAAACACTTACTCCTGCAGAATTGGTAACATTGATGGTTTTAGAGGTTGCTGTTGAATAAGCTTCACCAGATTTAGGCTGCACTTTAACATGGGCATCATCTGTCTTTGAAACATTAACTATTGCATTGTAATAATCTTGCCCCTGAATTTTCATAGTTCCTTTGAATACTCCTGTTGCTACTTCAATGCCATGTGAACCGGGAGCCGGATCATCATCATCACTGTTTTTACAACTGAAGAAAATACTTCCTAAAGCCAACATTAAAAAGAATCTGCTCATTAGTTTCGAAATTCCGATTACTTTCATAATTCAAATATTTATTATTTACAGTTTCAAAGATGTACAAATGAATATGAACCGGAAAAAAATAGCTATAAATGGGCAATTTTTATCTACCAACTGTTTTTTGAAATAATATAAAAAGCCTGCATTATACAGGCTTAAGGATACAAAATAATCGATATGAAAAAGCAAGATATTAAGGATTTTGTTCATTTAATGGCTATCCCAAAATACTTTGGTGGTAAGCCTATCTCCTCCAATTGCCGTGGCAGCTTTGGCATAATTGGATCCATTAGTCGTTGCTTCTAAGGTGGGATACTGCAGCCTTACCGGAACTTTCCCTTCTGCATTGGCAATAGCTGTAGGTGGTGCCTGTAGCGCTGGATAATCCAAACGACGGTAAAAGTTCCAGGAAACCACCGGATGATTGTACATGGCTACCCAGGCCTGTTCTCCGATAGATTTCTTCCAGTTGGAAGCGTTATAAGGATTGTTTATTAGATATGTTTGAGCATCCTGATCAGAAAAACCCCATTCACGGAACGAAACCCTAACTGCATTTTTATATAAAGTTTCCGGACTGCCTCCTATTCCAAACCTGGCTGCTGCTTCAGCAAGATAAAAAGCCACTTCCGTATGCGTCATCAGATTTCCTGGAGTTATAGGAGTATAAGCAAAAGTTCCTGGTGCTGAAAATGCAGAAAACTCCCCCGCCAAACCTATTACCTGTCCTATATATTCTCCGTCTACATCCTGAAAATATTTTGTTATCCTTGGATCTGAGGTCATATTCATAAAATCAATAAAGGGTTTTCCTCCAAAAAAGTCATCCCTTCCGCTGTTCACAAGGTTTTCATACAATGGACTGAAATTGGGAGTCTCCGCCAGATACCGGAAAAGACCATTTTGAGATTCATCTGTAATAATACCTCCTGTAATTGCTGTATTTACTGTAGACTGTGCCAACGTTGGATTGATATCTGAAAGCGCAATTCCCAGTTTTAAAAGCAGTGAATTTCCAAACTTTTTCCATTTTCCAATATCACCGTTGTAAAGAATATCACCCGATCCGAAGGTTCCAGCTCCTTCCTCCAAATTATTAAGATCTGTTTTCAGTCTGCTGATCAAACTTTCATAAATCTGTCTGTCATCGTCATAAGCCGGAAGAGGAAATTGATGATGATTGAGTGCCTGACTGTACGGAATATCCCCAAAAGTATCTGCTAATGTCTGAAATGTATATACCGATAGAATATCTATAACAGCCAGCTGGTTTTTCTTCTTTGCGGGCCATGTATTCAGCTCTGATGGTCCAGGTTGGTATTGTTCCACAAGTTCTTTTGCTTTGTTCAGATTGTTGAGGACATTCACATAATTATCTCCCCATACATTGTTGGAAACATTTCTTGCCGTAAAGTTATAGTTACTTTCGTTCACATATGTGGTCTCCTGCCAGTACTGCATGATAAGACGGAAATTATTTTCATTAACACTTGGAGTCGTCATATAATCACTCAATTCCTTTTCTGCATAGGTAAGAAGAGGTTCCGGGGACATGTTATAAGCTACATGAGGATCAAGATTGACATCTTCGGAAGTACATCCTGCCAGGAATAAAGCCAGAAATGAACTTAATATAATTGTATTTTTCATTGTTATTGTTTTTAAAAATTAACTTTCACATTGAAGGCAAAATTTCTGGTAGCCGGCATAACTCCGGACTGGTATCCCTGGATACTTCCCGATGAAATACCTGCTTCAGGATCTGAATAAGGAAGGTTTTTATGAATGATCCAAAGGTTACTTCCTGTAAATCCCACAGTAAGATTCTGAATGCCGGTGTTTCTTAGAAAATTGGTATTAAAAGTATAAGAAACAGATAATTGACGGAGTTTTATAAAGCTTGCATCATACACAAAAGCGGCAACAGGAGGATCAGTTCCCAATGTCTGGCTGGACATAGACTTGTCAAGTCTGATCGTATTTGGAATATAAATTCCCGGGTTATTTGGATCCTGCATCACTCCGGGTAAAATAACACCACCTCCGTTATCCAGTGTATTTCTGATAGGGTTTCCGAGGTCATTTAGTCCGACGGAATCAGGATAAAGTCCGGTTCCATATCCATAATACTGGTCTAATGAGAATATTTTTCCTCCTTTTCGCCAGTCAATCTGAAAACTTAGATTAAAATTTTTATAGGTAAAAGAATTGGTTAGTCCAGCGATAAAATCAGGTTGAAAACTTCCAAGATTGTGATCAGAATCATCAGTATGAAGATAGGCTCCGTTTTTCCCTACAATTTTATTCCCATTCGGATCGTAGACAAAATCTGCACCCCAGATGCTTCCATATTCTTTATTGAGAGGTGCATTGATACTGATACCTCCCTGTAATGTACCTATGGTTATATTTTCAATACCTTCCCTGAGTGCAGTTACTTTCGTTTTAGGATTGGACCAGTTGAGCATTACATCCCAGTTGAAATTATTGAATTTTAGCGGTGTGATATTTAAAGACAATTCAATGCCTTTTGTGGTCAACTCTCCAGTATTTTGAATTTTTGCTGCTGAACCCGTTGCTAAAGATACAGGAAGCGGAAGAATCTGGTTAAATGCAATATTCCTGAACCAGGAAAGATCAAATCCCAATCTGTTTTTGAAAAACTGCATATTGGTTCCTATTTCAAAATTCTTCAGTTTTTGAGGCATAAGGTCGGCATTCCTTAAAGTTGTATTATAAGAGTAAACCGGGTTGTTAGCAAAAGAAGCCTGTGGAATAAACCGGTTTATTAATTGATCTGCGCCAGTGTCCGAGCCAACTTCCGCATAGGCAGCCCTAAACTTTCCGAAACTTAGCCATTCTTTTTTTAGCAAACTGGAAAATACCATACTTGCTGAAACGGAAGGATAATAATATGCTTCTTTCCCTTTGGGCAACGCTGTAGATTGGTCTCTTCTGAAAGTTCCTTCCAGATAATAGGTATTTTTATATCCTACAGAAGCCTGAATAAAAGCTCCGTAAATATATTTTGAAGTATCTGTAATCAAAGGCTTTGCCGGGGTTGCCGCGGAATTGGAAATGGTATAAAGTCCTGGAATATAAAGTCCGCCGGATGTTGTCTGTGCATTGGAATAGCTGGTTTGTACATTAATATTTCCACCCAAAAGAACCTGAAGATTGAGGTTTTCGACAATGTTCTTTTTATATGTAGCTATGAAATCATAATTGGTTTCTGTGAAGCGCAGATTGGTTACTGCATATCCGGAAGGCTGTTCTATGGGATTGAAACTGAAAAAAGCAGGAATAGAACCGGCAGCTCTTCTTTCTTCAGTAATCATATTGTATCCGTCCGTACCTACTCTAGCCAGTATATTCACCTCTTTGGAAAGATCATAGCTCAGACTGAAATTTCCTGCAAAGCGTTCTCTCTTATCATTCTGGTAATTCTTATATCTCGTAAAATAAGGATTATCCCAATAAGCGGGTGACAGGTTCACAGGATTTTTCATATTCCAGGTATAATTCTTATCAAAAGTATCAAAGAGATATTTCTGATATTGAATATCTACATTTGTTGCCCACCATTGCCGGAAATTTCCCATAATATTGTCACCATACCCTGTGGAATTTCTTCCTTTGGTACTTTGTACAATATAATTGGCAAAAATGCTAGCTGTAAGATTATCTGTAATTTTATATGAAGCATTTCCCCCCAAATTATTTTTGACCAGATAAGAATTCGGCATAATATCCGTTGCACTGGTGTTGGTATAGCTTAGTCTGAAGGAAGCCCGGTCATTAGCCCCGCTGAATGCGATATTATTGGTTCGGTTAGTAGCTTTATCAAAAAAGGTAATAGGACCGTTTTTAGCCATTACCCATGGAGTCTGTCTTCCAAAATTATGAGAGTCAGGAATAAACGCATCATATTGCCATACTGAAAGATTAGGGTCATAAGGAACTCCGTAAGAAGCATCATTCCAGAAATAAACCAGTGAGCCGTTTTGATAAGGGATTAAAGTATTTCCCAGGTATCCCTGTCCATACTGGGTCTGGTATTCAGGAAATGTGGATTTATCAATGGAAGAAACAGACAAGCTCCCACTATACTCGAGGCCGATCCCCTGTTTGTTTTTTTTACCTTTTTTGGTAGTGATGATAATGGCACCGTTTTGAGCTCTTGAACCATATAAAGCAGCGGCAGCGGCACCCTTGAGTATATTCACTGTCTCAATATCATTGGGGTTGATATCTGAAACAGGGCTGCCATAATCATACCCGTTGAATCCATTTTGTTGAGCAAGAGAATTAATATTTCTGTTGATGATCGGAACACCATCTACTACAAAAAGTGCCTGATTGTCCCCCAGGATAGATTTATATCCCCGGGACACTGCATCCACCGAGCCACCAAAATTAGTTGATTGTCTGATCTCAAGCCCGGCCACTTTTCCGGATAAATTGTTCATAAAATTGGTTGTGGGATTTCTGGTGAGGTCCTCTCCTTTTACTTCCTGTGTAGAATATCCCAGCGATCTTTTTTCTCTTTTTATGCCTAAAGCAGTTACCACGATACCTTCTATATTTTTAGTGGTAAGTGTGTCCTGTTTTCCCTGGCTGAAATAGGTTTCGCTTCCTATGAAAAAAGCGACTCCCACGCTTAAAAGCTTTAACTTGTATTTCATAATTATTAATTTTTTTAACGTATTGTTAATCAAAATTCAACAATTGGTGAAGAATACAGTGAAAGGAATATATCAACGGCAGGCTAAGATCTACTAAAATTCTAATTAATAAAGGATTAACTATCTACAACGGGCCGTTATCTGAAAAATTTTGAAGTTTTCTAATAATCTTCTTCAGAAAATCGGGATGAAATTTAAGAGCTTTGATATTGGTTTTAAAGTTCAATCAACGGTTTATAAGTTCTCCCCACAGGAAGCTTTTTTCCATTCACCTGAATAATATTGGCAGATTTTACTTCTATTTTTGACCGGGAAATAATATAGGATTTGTGGATACGGACAAACATTTTGGGATTCAACGCTTCTTCTATTTTACTGATGGGCATTTTAAAAGTGAGAGTCTCCGTTTTTGTATGAATATTAATGTATTCTCTTAAACTTTCGATGTAAAAAATATCCTGAAGAATAATTTTAACCTTCTTTTTACCACTGTTCAGGAATATAAAATCGCGTTCAGAAACTTCGAGTAATGCATCTTCTGCTTCCATTAAATGCTTGAATTTATCAATAGCAGTCAGAAAGCGGTCATATGGAATGGGTTTCATCAGATAATCCGTGATATCAAGCTCATAGCCTTCTACTGCATATTGATGATACGCTGTTGTAACAATTACAAAAGGAGGATTTTTTACTTTCCTTAGAAAATCAAAACCTTTTAGAACCGGAAGATGAAGATCAAGAAACATTAAATCTACATCATGAATACTTAAAAGACTGCTGGCATATACTGCATCTGCACATTTTCCTACCAGATTCAGTTCCTGATCCCGTAATATAAAATTTTCAAGAATTTCTGCTGCAATAGGTTCGTCTTCTACGATAATGCAATTGTATTTTTTAGAGGCTGATGGTATCATGAAAATCAATGGTTAAAGTTACAATGTAGCGGTTGCTCTTATCTTCCACGGAAAGCGTATGTTTTGGATAAAGAAGTTCAAGCTGTCTCCGGATATTTTTCAGTCCTATTTTTGTGGAATTTTCATGAGATTTTTCCTGTCTGGAATTTTCTACAAGGTAAGTAAGATTTCCGTTCTTTAAATGAATATCAACGGTAATAAATGCTTCTCCCAGACTTTCAGAAACGCCATGTTTAAAGGCGTTTTCTACAAACTGTATCAATATCAGGGGTGAAATTTCCTGTGAAGGATTATCAATATCTTCAGAAAAATTCACAGTCAGCTGATGGTACCGGATCTTCTGAATCTGTATAAAATCTTTAATATTTTCAATATCCTTGGCTATAGAAATGTTTTTTTCTGCAGCTTCATAAATATTATACCGCATAACTTTGGAAAGCTGCAGAATAACATCGGGAGTTTCGTCTGCTTTTTTCATAGCCATTCCGTAGATATTATTGAGGGTATTGAAAAGAAAATGGGGATTGATCTGTGCTTTCAGCATAGTAAGTTCCTGATCCAGTTTTTCTGACTTTAACTGAGAGATCTGTTCTTTGAGTATATTTTTCTGCCGGGTAATTTCAACCCCGAAAATAAGACCTGTCATAAAAATAAGATCCATGAAAGAATTGAAAGCCACATAACCATTGATAAATCCGGAAACCTGTTTACCGTCTAATGTTTCAATAACACCATAGATATCAGGATATATGATAAAATGTGTTACAAAACGATGGCCAAAGACAGCTGCTGTTACAATGAAAATATAGAGAATATATTTAAAAACAAATTTAAGATTAACCTTTTCATATACATACAGCAACACATAGGCTAACGGAATTTTAACCAGAAAATAACAGAGTTCCAGCATAAGGGCATTCTGAAGCCTTATCTGCCATTTGAAATCAGGAAACTGATACCTGGACCAGTAAAAGTCAAGGTAAACTTCCAGCGTATAATACAAGATCCAAAAAAGCAAATGAATCCGCCATTTAGATTGACTGTCTGATTTCAAGCTTATGATGATTTAAAAGTACAAAGTACCATTTATTAACCCAAATATAAACATATAAGTCTATCAAATGAAGCCAAAAATCTACAAACTGTTTCTTCTGAATCATCTTACGTGATAAAGATTCCTGAATAGGTTAACTCTTATTTTTATTCATAAAATATAAAGAAACTTCAGGATACATGAGATTGAAAAAGCAGAAGACCAGCAGGACATTGAATTCAATTCCATTGGTTCCGCCTCCTACTACAAACCAACCATTTTGCCAGTGAACATAATAAATCCCGGAAATAAAAATGAGAATATTACAGATAGCAACAGGCTTGATACATTGGTCAATCCACAGTAAAGGCACTGATAAAAGATGAGTCAGTTTTATGGCCCATGCTATATAAATTCCTGCAGGGCTGAAACCCAATCTGTCCAGATAAGCATGTCCGAAATCATTCACATCCCCACTGAAAATAGAAATCACACTATGCATCAGTAATATCACTGAAAGTGCCAAACGAAGGTAAAAACTTTTTTTCATAAAACAAAATTAGTATGCGAAAACATACACTTATCATTTTGTATATCAACAACTTTGAAAAAGGTATAAAAGTTTTAGTTTCAGCATAAATTGCAATTTTTATTATTGAGATCTATTATATGCAATATTAAATCTTTTTAATATTTCAATATAAAGTGATTTAATAAATACAATTTAGTATATTTACATTCAGATAAGACATAATAATGAATTTCCCCATAATCAGTAATCGGTCTTCATAAGATGTTTTACCTGGTTATAAAAACGATTCTAAGACACAAATGCTTCTATCTTTTTCAACTAAAAAGAGTGGTACAATAACTTACCACTCTTTTATATTATCACTGGAAAAATAACTTGTTTTAATTCTGTATCAAATTTTTCTTAATAAAATTTTCCAGTTCCTGGCCATGAAGGTTTTTAGCTATAATCGTACCCTGTCCGTCAATAATAACATTAAAGGGAAGCTCATCTACTTCATACAGCTTTGCTACAGGGCTTTTCCAGAATTTTAAATCGCTGATCTGTATCCAGTTGATCTGAAACCTGTCGATTGCTTTCTGCCAGCTTTCCTTATTCTTGTCTAAAGAAACACCCACTATTTCGAACTGATTTTTTTTAACCTGCCCGGAATAGCTATCATACATTGTTTTCAGTTGAGGTTGTTCTTCTACGCAGGGTGCGCACCACGTTGCCCAGAAGTCGATCAGAACCAGTTTCCCTTTTAATGCTGAAAGAGAAAATGAAGTTCCATCTGCCTTGGTCATTGTTATTTCAGGAGCTTTCTTCCCTACTTCTATGGTGGAATATCTTTAAGATAATTTCTCAGTTTTTCCAGATTTTCAGGTTCATGAGTCGGTCCGATGTCTGCAGAACCTTTCACAATAGCTTCAGGTCCTACTGAAATGATGACCAGATCTTTTGTTTTTTGATTTTCAATTCTGGAAGCCAGTAACGCCGGATCCATCAGCTGGTTGTCTTTCCATGGATTCTGTTTTTGCTGTGCCTGACTGAATATGGAACAAACCAGGCAGGCAATGATAAACAAATACTTCATACTTCTATTTTTCACAAGGATAAGTTGAAAAGTTCAGAGTTTCAGGGCTGATTACTCAAAGCAGGCTTATTTAGATTTTTAATTTTAAACCCGATTCCGAATAATTTTATACATTTATCTAACGTATTGTTGAATCAAAACACGCTTAACAATGGAAGAAAAATTCCAGCCTGATACAATTATTATCGGAACCGGACTGGCAGGGCTTACCGCGGCGATGGAAATTACCAATGCCGGAAAAAAAGTATTGCTTCTGGATCAGGAAACAGAGCAGAATATCGGCGGACAGGCATTCTGGTCCTTTGGAGGATTATTTCTGATTAATTCTCCCCAGCAAAGAAGAATGGGAATTAAAGATTCTTATGAGCTGGCACTGCAGGATTGGAAAGGTACCGCTGGTTTTGACCGTCCGGAAGATTACTGGCCCCGCCAGTGGGCTGAAGCTTATCTGAAATTTGCTGCCGGTGAAAAGTACGATTATATTTCCAAACTGGGAATCAGGCTGATGTTTATGGTGGGCTGGGCAGAGCGTGGCGATGGTTCGGCAACGGGTCATGGAAATTCCGTACCCCGTTTTCATGTGAGTTGGGGAACAGGCACAGGCGTGGTAAAACCCTTTGTAGAAAAAGCTTACAAAGCTCAGGAAAAAGGACTGCTTCAGATGAAATTCAGACATCGGGTAACTGAATTGATAGAGGAAAACGGCAAAATGAAAGGCCTTAAAGGAGATATTCTGGAAAATGATAACCAGGAAAGAGGTGCTGCAACGAACAGGAATGTCATCTCTGAATTTGAGTATACAGCGCCTAATATCATCATCACTTCAGGAGGAATTGGTGCCAATCATGACCTGGTAAGAAAAAACTGGCCGGAAAGATTAGGAAAAGCACCTGAAAATATGGTCTGTGGTGTTCCTGCTTATGTGGATGGAAAAATGATAGGCATTGCAGAACATGCCGGAGCTCATATCATCAATCCCGACAGGATGTGGCATTATACGGAAGGGTTGCAAAACTGGAATCCTATCTGGCCCGATCACGGAATCCGCATATTGCCCGGGCCTTCATCATTATGGTTTGATGCGAAAGGAAAACGTCTCCCCGCTCCTTTTCTTCCCGGTTTTGATACATTGGGGACTTTACAGTATATCCAGGAAACCGGATTTTCTTATTCCTGGTTTATTCTTACCCAGAAAATTATTAAAAAAGAATTTGCTCTTTCAGGTTCGGAACAGAATCCGGATATCACCAATAAAGATTATGCTCTTTTTCTGAAAAGGATTTTTGGTAAAAAAGCACCCGGACCTGTAGAGGCTTTTAAAGAGCACGGAAAAGACTTTATTGTATCAGATAACCTGGAAGATCTGGTTAAAAGAATGAATGAACTGGCAGGAAATAATCTCCTTAAATATGAAAAGATAAAATCACAGATTGAAGCCAGAGACCGGGAACTCAACAATAAGTTTTCAAAAGACACTCAGGTTAATTACATCAGAAATACAAGAAATTATTTAGGGGATAAACTGGGACGTGTAGCGGCACCACACAAAATTTTAGATCCTGAAAACGGGCCTTTGATTGCTGTACGTCTTACTATTTTAACCCGAAAAACGTTGGGCGGAATAAAGACCAATCTGAATGGCCAGGTACTGAGGGAGGATGACAGCGTCATTGAAGGATTATATGCTGCCGGAGAGGTGGCGGGCTTTGGCGGAGGCGGAATGCATGGCTACAGAGCTTTGGAAGGAACATTTTTAGGAGGCTGCATCTTCTCCGGAATGAAAGCGGGAAAATATATTGGCGGACTTAAAAACTAAATAATAGTATTGAACATGAGCAGTTATTTTGATCATAAAGTCATTTGGATCACAGGTGCATCATCAGGCATTGGAGAAGCTTTAGTGAAAGAGCTTTCCAGGAACAGCAATGCAAAAATTATTCTTTCTTCCAGAAAAGAAGAACAGCTTCATTCCGTTGCTGAGAAAGCTTGTTTGAGCAGAGACAGATATGCGGTCATCCCTTTAGATCTTAAAAATTATAAAGAAATGCCTTCCATTGCAGCAAAAGCAAAAGAAAAATTTGGAAGGATTGATATTCTGATTAATAATGCAGGATTGTCACAACGCTCATTAGCCATGGAAACCGATATTGAAGTAGATAAACAGCTGATCGATACTGACTATATCGGAACAGTAGCACTTACTAAATCTGTTGTACCTTATATGATTGAAAATAAAGGAGGACAGATTGTTGTTGTATCAAGTCTTATGGGAATTTTTGGAGCTCCTATGAGAAGCGGATACGCAGGTGCAAAACATGCTTTACACGGTTTTTTTGATGCATTGCGGGCAGAATTATTCAGCCGGAATATTAAGGTTACGATAATCTGTCCGGGTTTTATACAGACTGATATTTCTATTAATGCAGTCACCGGAGATGGTTCATTGCAGGGCACAATGGATGATGCTACTAAGAATGGCATGCCCGTAGATATCTTCGCCAAAAAAATGCTTTATGCCATAGAGAAACAGAAAAGACAACAAGCGATAGGCGGTAAAGAAGTGATGGCTGTTTACCTGAAACGATTTTTTCCAGGCTTATTAGCGAAAATAATCCGTGAAGCAAAGGTAGTATAAAGAAAAGCCCGATTCAGGAAAGAATCGGGCCTTTGAGTTAATTAACGATAATGGTTACCTTTATTTACCCAGGGACCTGTGCCTTTTCATAAATCAGTCCCTCATTTTTCAATTCTTTCCAGAATTCGGCAGGAATGTTGGTTTGCAAGGCATTCATATTATCTTTCACCTGCTCAGGCTGGCTGGCACCCGGAATAATGGAAGAAAATTCATCAGCGGCCAATACAAAATGCAGCGCAGCATCGATAAGACTTATATTGTATTTTTCGGCAATGGCAGTCATTCTGGCTCGCTTTTCATGCATTCCTTTCGGAATCACATCTTTATAATTATAGCGTTCTCTTCCTGCTATATAGCCTGAATTGTACCCTGCTCCCGAAACCAGTTTTACCCCTGCTTTTCTCACCACAGGAAGAAGACGGTCCACAGCATCTTCATGTTCCAGAATGGAATATTGCGTGGCCGAAAGACAGATATCCGGATCAGCAGATTCAATACAGTCTAAAATAGGTTCTATTTTATTAACACCCATTCCCCATGCTTTTATCACTCCCTGGCTGCGAAGTTCAGAAAGAATTTTAAAAGCTCCGTTTCTTGCCTGTTTCAGAAAATAAGGATAACGATCCCCTACCTGATCTTCAGACAGATCATGAATATAAACAATATCAATATGACTCAATCCGGTTCTTTCCAGGCTGTCTTCAATAGATTTTTGTACACCATAAGATGTATAATCATGGAAGAAGTCGTAGTTAAGAGGCTTTTTCCACATCGTTGGAGGAACTTCAGATTCCGGGACCTGTTGAAAAAGTCTTCCCACTTTTGTTGAGAAAATAAAATCATCTCTGTCCTGATTTTTAAGAAAATCTCCGAATCTCCGCTCACTTTTGGTCAATCCGTACCACGGAGAAGTATCATAATACCGCACTCCGCTATCCCACGCTATCTGTAGAATTTCCTGAGCCTTTTCATCCGTAATGTTTTCAAAAGCTGTTCCTATTGCTACACCCCCTATTCCCAGTCGGTGCTTTTCTGTTAAAATGTCTGATTTCATATGTTGAATATTTAAAGTGTTGGATGATTTTTACAGTACAAACATCATGCTGCCCTCCATAGAAATGTTAAAAAGAAAATTGTAATGAAACACTGAAATCCGTACCAGCTGCCGGAGCAATAACTATTTCAGTATTTTGAATATTATGTTAAATATTTATTTCGTAGCTCCTTTGGTCTTGTTATTGAATGAATTTCAGTACACCATTTGAAATAATCACATACTATGAAAAAGCACATTCTAATCGTAGGAGGAGGATTTGCGGGTATTAACCTTATCAAGTCTCTTAAGAATGATAAAAGGTTCAGAATAACGCTGGTCGATAAAAACAATTATCATTTTTTCCCGCCACTTATCTATCAGGTAGCTACTTCGTTTATAGAAGCTTCCAATATCAGTTATCCTTTCAGAAAATTGTTTTCAAACAATAAAAATGTGAAATTTCACATGGGAAGCCTGGTCAGGGTAAATCCTGAAAATAAGACTATAGAAACTGATACCGGAAATCTCAGCTATGATTATCTGGTGCTGGCATTGGGCACAGAGTCCAATTTTTTCGGAATGGAAAATGTAAAGAGATGTTCGCTTCCGATGAAAAATATAGAAGAAGCCCTCTATCTGAGGAATCATATTCTGCTGACTCTGGAAGAAGCCGCTAGAAATAAAGACATTAAAGAAGCCGAAAAACTTCAGAATATCGTGATTGCCGGAGGCGGACCTACAGGAGTAGAACTGGCAGGAATGCTTGCGGAAATGGGAAAATATATTGCCCAGAAAGAATATCCGGAAATCAAACTGGGACTTTCCAATCTTTACCTTATTGATGCTTTACCTACTTTACTTTCGCCTATGAGCCAGCTGGCCCAGAAAACGGCCTATGAGAAGCTGAAAGAATTAGGTGTGAAAATCCTTTTGAATGTATCTGTAAAAGATTATAAAGACTGTAAAGTCATTCTGAGCGACGGAAATTCTATTGAAACAGAAACCTTGATCTGGACTTCCGGAGTCATTGGAAAAGAAATCCCCGGTCTGCCGGAAGAAACTATCGGGAAAGGCAGACGAATATTGGTGGATGACTATAATAAAGTAACCGGAACTACCAATATTTATGCATTGGGAGACATATGTCTGATGCTTACCGAAGAAAAATATCCAAAAGGACATCCTCAGCTGGCTCAGGTTGCCATTCAGCAGGGTAAAAATCTCGCTTCCAATTTTAAACGGATAGAAGACGGAAAGGTACTGGAACAATTCCGGTACAATGATAAAGGAAGTATGGCCATCATATCAAAATACAATGCAGTAGTAGATCTTCCGAAAAATTCCTTTAACGGTTTTATAGCCTGGCTTACCTGGCTTTTCATCCACATCATTCCTTTGGTAGGGTTTAAAAATAAACTTCAGCTGGCCATGGACTGGTTCCGGCTATTTATCACCAATAATCCATCCATCAGGCTTATTCTCTTTCCGAAAAGAAATACAGGAAACGGATCATGATAAAAAAATAAGAAAACTTAAATCCATCATATTATGAAAAATCAAAGAAGACCTCCGTTTTTTGGAGAAACAGTCGTCATCACCGGTGCTTCTAGCGGAGTTGGTAAGGCTACGGCAGAAGCTTTTGCCGAACAGGGAGCTGATCTGGTATTGGCAGCAAGAGGAGAACAAGCACTTACAGAAACCGCAGAATTATGCAGAAAACTGGGTGCTACAGTGATTGCTGTTCCTACCGATACTTCCGTTGCAGAAGATGTTCAGAACCTTGTCAGAGAAGCTTTGGAATTCAGCGGGAAAATTGATTATTGGGTCAATAATGCCGGAGTGCTTGCATTTGGAAAGTTTGAAGAAATTCCGGTAGATATCAGCGATCAGATTGTGAAAACCAACCTTTTGGGGTATATGCATTCGGCACATGCAGTGCTTCCTGTTTTTAAAAAGCAGAAAAAAGGAGTCTTACTGAATAATATTTCTATTGGCGGATGGATGCCGGCACCTTATGGAACAGCCTATACGGCCTCGAAATTTGGCGTTCGCGGAATGGTAGAAACCCTGCAGGGTGAAGTTTCAGATTTTCCTGATATCCATATTTGTGCGCTTTATCCTGGTTTTCAGAAATCATCAGGAATAGAACATGCTGCCAATTATTCGGGAATAAAGCTCAGCACACCTCCTCCATCGTTTGATCCTCGTAAACTGGCAGCTTCAATTGTAAAAACAGCTAAAAATCCAACAGAAGCTTCTTATCCGGACTGGTCTGCTGTAGTGTTTAAAAATTTATATGAAATGTTTCCGGGAATCATCCGTTATGTATCTTCTGCAGGAATGAGAATGATAATGAAGAAAGCCAGTAAGGCAGAAAATACAGGTGGAAATGTCCGCCAATCTTCCTCAGGAAATATGGGAATTGATGGAAAAACACTATTATCTGTTTCTACAAAACCATTGATCTTGGCAGGCGCAGGAATCATTGGAGCATTGGCTGTTGGGCTCATCTTTTCAGGAAAAACGAAAGAAATAAGGTAAGATTAATAGAAATAAACAGTCATCGCTATAGTTTGAAAAAGGCTCTTTACTATATTTTTTGTGATATATTTCATAAATTTACAAAACTTTATCAATCTGATGATAGTGTAAAATATTTCGGCGGTGAAAATTCACAACAAAAAAAAATACCTCAGTTTCCTTAAATTTAAAAGAGATTTCCAGAAATACGGGCTGGAAAAAGCACGCAGTTATGAGCTTATCCTGCATTGGCTGAACAACAGGCTGAGCAGAAATCAGTTTCTTGTTCTTTCCGGAATTCTGGTAGGCTGCACGGCTGGTCTTGCGGGAGTTATCCTGAAAACGCTGGTACACAATATTCATTATTTCATTACCAATAAAGTTCATTTTGAATATCAGATTTTATTCTATATTGTTTTTCCTTTCTTAGGAATCGTTCTGACAACGATGATTGTTCTTACCTTGTTTAAAGGTCAGGATCGTAAAGGAATCGGGGCTATTTTATACGAAATTGCACAGAATTCCAGTATTGTGGCCTCCGTTAAAATGTATTCCCAGGTGATACAAAGTGCTGTTACCGTAGGATTGGGAGGGTCTGCAGGGTTGGAAAGCCCTATTGCCGTTACCGGAGCTGCTATCGGTTCCAACTATGCACAAACCTACAGGTTAAGTTATAAAGAACGTACGTTGTTACTGGCTGCCGGTGCTACTGCCGGGATCGCTTCAGCATTTAATGCTCCAATTGCCGGGATTATGTTTGCTTTTGAAATTCTTTTAACCGGAGTGGTTTTCACAGACTTTATTCCGTTGGTTGTAGCTGCGGTATGCGGAAGTCTTTTATCAAGGATTTTACTTCAGGAGGATGTTCTTTTCAGGTTTTATACCAGGGATCCGTTCAACTATAAAAATGTTCCGTATTATCTTATTTTAGGGATTGTTACAGGATTGTATGCCCGTTATTTTGTGATTATTTCTCAAAAAGTAGAACATTTTATAAAAGGTCTTCAACTTTCGAGAATGCGTAAAGCCATGTTTGGAGGAGCCGTACTTTCCCTGCTATGTGTTCTTTTTCCTCCTTTATTCGGGGAAGGCTACGAAACTGTAAAAGCTTTTACCAACGGAAATACCTACACTATTATTGAAAACAGTTTTTTCAGGTATTTTGAGATCGGTGACTGGACTATTATCATATTTCTTGTACTGGTATTGCTTTTAAAGGCATTTGCCACTTCATTTACGATTTTTAGTGGTGGAAACGGCGGTAACTTTGCTCCGTCTCTTTTTGCCGGTGGAACTCTGGGCTATCTGTTTGCCTTGGTATGCCAGCATTTAGGGTTTACAGATGTTCCGGTGACCAATCTCGTTTTGGTAGGAATGGCAGGAGCAATGAGCGGTGTTTTGTATGCTCCTCTTACTGCAATTTTCCTGATCGCTGAATCCAGCTTCGGATATGATTTGTTTATTCCTCTAATGATTGTATCCATTATATCTTATCTTATTGCCAAATGGTTTTCCCCGATTTCTCCGGAATTAAAATCATTGGCTGATGAAGGAAAAATATTCACAAATAAACATGACAAAAACCTGCTGTTTGCTTTAAGAACTGAAGATTTTATTGATCAATATTCACAGACAATCAATGAAAATGCTTCTGTTACAGAACTGTTTGAAATGTTGAAGAATGGTAATAAAAATATTTTCGCTGTTGTGGATGAAAACAGAAAACTGAGAGGAGTTCTTACGTTAGATGATATAAGACCTTACCTTTTTAACAAAGAAATGGAAACTTCGCAGACGGTTGCCCAGATCATGAAAGCTCCACCAGCTGTTCTTCACCGTGAAAATAAACCCCTGGATATTCTTCAGACCTTTGATGATACAGGTGTATGGAATCTCCCTGTAGTAGGTGATACCAATGATTTCATCGGTTTCATCTCAAAATCCTCAATATTAATGAGCTACAGACAGCTTCTGAAAGAATATTCCGATTAATAGTAACAACAGAATATAACAACCGAAAACTTAAATTCCCATTCATCACAGGGGTGGCAAAAATTCAAAGAATTTTTGACGGGGTGGTTATCATCGTCTACTCATAAAAAAATCCGTTCAGCAATGAACGGATTTAATTTTTAATCTGTAATGCAAGTTGAAAAAATTAGTTGCTTGCGTTATTCAGCAGCTCAATATCTTCCTGATCCAGAACAAGTTTTGGTGCATTGAAGACCGTTTCAAGCTGGGAAGCACTGGTAGCACTTACAATGGGTGCTGTAATCAGAGGATTAGATAACAGCCATGCCAGAGAAACTGTTCCCTGCGTTGTATGATGCTTTGCACTTACCTGATCCAGCGCTTTTAATACTTCCAGTCCTTTAGGATTTAAATATTTTCTTACGCCCTCACCTCTTGCACTTTTTGTCAGATCTGCTTCATCGCGGTATTTACCGGTTAAGAAACCTGCTGCCAAAGACCAATAAGGAAATACACTTAAATCAAACTGCTCTGCCAGAGGGGCATAATTTTGCTCAAATCCCTCTCTTTCCATTAGGTTATAATGAGGCTGTAACGCAACATATTTTGGAAGGTTATTCTTTTCTGCAGCTTCAAATGATGCCTTCAAACGTTCCGGAGATAAGTTGGAAGCCGCAATATAACGTACTTTTCCAGCTTTAATGATCTCATCATATGCTGCAAGGGTTTCTTCTGCAGGAGTGATGTTGTCATCAAAATGCGTATAATAAAGATCAATATGATCGGTCTGAAGTCTTTGCAGAGACTCGTCTACAGATTTAAGAATGTGTTTTTTGCTGATGTCATAACCGTGTTCTTTAGTTTCTGAACCTACTTTCGTTGCCAGAACGATATCATTGCGGTTAGCTCTGCTTTTCATCCATTTTCCGATGATCTCTTCAGACTGTCCGCCTTTCCCGTTCACCCACCATGAATAGGTATCTGCAGTATCTATAAAATTGAATCCTGCTTCAGCAAAGCGGTCCAGTATATCAAAAGACTGTTTCTCGTCCAGCGTCCATCCAAAAACGTTTCCTCCGAAATTGATTGGCGCAATCGTTAAATCGGTGTTTTTGATCTTTCTTTTTTCCATCAAAATAATTTTACTAAGTGATCTCTAAGGTAGGGAATATTAAGCCTTGAAAATATTCAAAATGACCATTCCGGCCATAGTTATTATAAATGGGAATGCTGATGTTTCCTCGGTTTTTTTGATTATTTGAATGTGTTGGAAAAGCGCAAAGGCGCAAATAAATTAAAAGCTAACTGTTTTAAGACGCAAAAATTTTATCTCCAATACAATTGAATACTATTTATTTTTATATCTCTTTCTGAAATCTTACATTGATTAAAGTTGAAATATTCTTGAGCATGCGCGCTTTTCCAATAAAAACAGCTAAAAAAATAAAAACAGCCATTTGAAAGCTGTTTTTATTCTCTATCAATTAAAAATACGGTTATTTTTCAACCTGAGGAATGTCAATAGCAATAAGCTGAAGTTTATATTCCTGTAACTGATGATAAATGGTTGACAAACCGTTGCTGAAGAATGGTGATGCTTTAAAAAGCTCATGATAATATTCGATACCCTCAAGCACATTTTTCCTGAAAGCATTCCATTTTTTTGTCTGCGAATGGGTAATCTGTGCAGTGGATTCGCTGATTTCCTTTCTCAGATAATCCACATACATTTTCAATTCGTTGATGAACATATTCGGACGCTGGTTGTTGGAAAGAATATTGGTGTTTCCGTAAATATGTTTTACCATTTCCGAAAGAGAAACTTCCTTATCAAAAAAGGCAATATTCGGTCCCGGACATATGACAACGCCTTGCTTTTCCCCTTTGATTTCAAGATTCTGCTCCATGTATGCCGCATTCACAAGTCCTACACACAGACAGGCTTTATCCGTAATTTCGGATTTTCTTTTATTAAATTCCTTTTCTGTAAGGGTTTCCTTATTGTCGTACAGTTCTTTGAGTTTGATATCCTGGTATTTTCTGGAAGCGGTACAGGTTCCTTCGGGTGAAAATTCTTTGCTTAATGCCAGAAGTTTTTTGGGACACGAGCTTCCATATTTCCCTTTTGCTTCTTTTTCATACTTTAATCGTTCATTGGAAGTTCCTTTTACCGTATTGAAAGGCACTCCTAAAGGCGAAATATTACTCAGATAGAAATCCTGCTCTTTTGACCGTAAAAGTAAATTTCTGGTTTCTGCATCTACCGATGTGGCTTCGGGTACAAGCAAAAACGGAGAACCCCATCCTACGCTGTCTACATTATAATTTGCCAATAAAAAACCGTGTTCTTCAGCAGTTCCTACTCCACCCTGAACGGTAATTTTCATTTCTAAAGGTTCGGAAACTACATGCTTTCCTTTTTGTTCCAAAGCAGCTGTCATTAAGGCGTGAGCTGATTGTATCAGATCATTTTTTTTCTGCTTGAATTCTTCCATGATAGGCCCGAGAAGCATTCCTTCAGTAGCAAATGCATGACCTCCGCAATTCAATCCGGATTCTATTCTGTATTCAGAAACCCATAATCCTTTTTTGGCCAGAAAGTTCCCCTGAATCATAGCCGAACGGAAATCGCTTACTTTAAGGATGATTTTCTTTTTGATGTTTCCGTTTTCGTCAGGGAAAAAATCTTCAAACTCCTCCATATAGCTGTACAAACGGGGATTCATCCCTGCAGAAAGAACCATTGATGATGATAGTTTACTTTTGGCAAATCCGCGCAGTGAGGCATGGGCATCGTTATACATCACAGGAAGCTGTTCATTATTCTGATAGTTGTCTTTATCTACTTTCGTCATGATATTGACATCAATACTTCCCGGTTTTAAATTCGATTCAATGAAGTTTTTAATATTGGAACTCCAGTTATCTTTTTGATTGATAAGATTTTGAAGGCTGTTTTTGAGGTCTGATGTATTTGGAAGCATAGCCATGAATTCCTTCAAAGCTTCCTTGTTTTTGCTGATTTCCTGTTTGAAAGATTCAAATTTTTCATTCACGATATCATCTACCATATCCAGATAAGCGGTAACTCTTTTTGCTCTGTAATCTTCTGTTTTTGCTGAGATCCCGAAATAGTTAAGATTGAACTTTTTGTTGTAAAAGTTCTTCATTTTTTCCAGGATTTCATCATCAATAATAGAGATGACGGAAGAAATTCCATACTGAGCAACACGAATCGGGCTGTCTATGGTATAAGCCAGTCCCATTACCGGAATATGGAAATTGTGCAAAGGTTTTTGTGTCATAAAGTTTTGATAAAGTTTTTTATTGTTCATCTAAAAATCCTTTACAACTATTCACTTCTTAAAAATATTATTTTAAAATGAATTATGCGTCAAATAGTATTTTAATTATTGAAAACATGTCAAATGTCATTTTTTTTAATTGTTTGAAATAAAAAAGATCAGCTGAATAACTGATCTTTTCTTCTTGTCTGTTTTATTCTAACCGCAAAAGTCACAAAAGTTTTTGACATTTAACTTCTTTTCATAAGAACCTTGCTTAAACATATAAGTACACCTAAGTTTTTGAAAATCTTTGATTTTCGCTTATGTGAAATTTTTCTACATCATTATTTTCAGCTTAGTTAAGTGGGCTAAAGTGTTTCAAAATAAAAGCTTTTGTGTCTTTTGTGGTTTCACTTTAATTATTCTGCTTTGTTTTTAAGCATCATCAGAAGACTGTAAGCCCCTTTCTGCACAATTTTCTTATCCTTTAAAGCATCTGCTTTTACAATCTCCGTAAACTGATCGTCAGAAATCCCGGTGACCACAGGAATCATTTTGTAATTGGATTGTCCAAGGTCTTCAAAAACATAATTTTTGTTTTCAAAAGAAACGATCGCTTCGTTGGGAAGTCCCTGGGTGTAACGTCCACTGATATTGACTTCGGCATTCACATACATGCCTTTTACAAATTCCCTGTTCACAGAAGATAATCTGGCAATTGCGGTTGCAGAACCCCCGTTTTCGATACTGGGAACTACGCTGACAATTTTTGCATTGGATTTCACATCCGGATTCTGATTGTTGTACACCAAAATTTCCTGCCCCACTTTTACATCATTCACATCATTTTCAAAAACCTTCAACTCTAAAAGTAACCCTGCCGGATTGATCAGCTCAAATAAAGTATCTGCCGGGTTGATATATTGCCCGTTATTCACCAGAATTTTGCTTACAAAACCTGTAAAAGGAGCATAAATGTTGATTTTACTTCTGATATTTCCGGTACTCAGGCCTTTGGCATTAATTCCGATGATTCTCAGTTTTTCTTCCAACCCTTTTAAAGTGGCATTCAAAGTAGAATAATCTGCCTGAGCAGTCTGCAGGGTTTTGTCACTGCTGGCTTTGCTTGTATTCAATTCTTTCTGACGGTTGAAATTCAGTCTTGCCGCTTCGAGCTGAGCTTTGGTCACCAGATAATCCTGCTGTAACTGTATAAACTGGGGGTCTTCTACTACTGCAAGCACTTGTCCTTTGCTGAAATGACTTCCATTAATGATATTGATCGATTTGATATGTCCACCCATAATACTGGAAACTAAACTGATATGAGATGGTGCAATTTCTGCCTTTCCGTTTAATCTCACCAGTTTTTCCATATTCCTGTTCTGAATACTGGTTGTTGTTAACCCTACAGACTGAATCTGTTTTTCTGTAAGATGAACAGAATTTTTGTCATTCTTGGAAAATTGGGTGTTTTCGTAAACCGTTTTTTCTTCGTCTTTTTTACCGGAACATGAAGATAAAGTAAGGATGAAGGCAAGGCTGTATAGTGGTATATTCTTGAAATGCATGATGTATTATTTTGAAATTAGGAATTGAAGTTCGGCTGCCGTTTGATTAAGCTTTTCCAGCTGATCAATATAATCTGCTTTGGTTTTTACGGCCTGATTCACCAGGATTACCCAGTCCAGATAACCTATTTCTCCTACTTCCATCTGTTTCTGAGCGGTTTTTAGAATAGTTTCAGATTTTGGAAGCTGTTTTTGTTGATAATTTTCAATGATCTGTTGTTGGTTCATATAATTAGCCAACTGTTGTTTCAATCTGTTTTTAAGCTCAATTTCTTTTCTCTGATACTGATTTTCAGAGATGGCAATTTTAGCCTGTGCTGCCTTTGCCAAAGCTCTCTGTCCTTTGGTAAACAGCGGAATTCCTACGCCCACCTGAACGGAGTTGAAACGGTTGTTATTGATGTTTTTCATACTCTGATTGGTGTATCCTATAAGAAGATCCGGAAGCAGTCTGCTTTTCTCAAGCTGTACTTCGGCCTCACCTACTTTAATCTGCTGCTGCAGATATTGAAGCTCAGGATGCTGTTTTACCATTTCTTCTGAAATCTGAAGTCCGATATTCATAGTGGGACGATCGGCCACTGGTTGGTACGGAACCTCTGACTGAAGTAATAACTGAAGCTGAAGTTTTGCGATATTCAGGTCGTTTTCTAACGTATTCAACTGTACTTTGATCTGTTCTTTCTGGATTTCGGCGGTAGATTCTTCCAGAATATTGGCTTCTCCCTTTTTTAATCTTAATCCGGCTTTGTCTGCAAAATTATTGTAAAGCTGGCTGATGTATTCAAGCACTTTTTTCTTTTCCTGAAGCACCAGTATCCTGTAAAAAACGTCTGTCACTTCCTTGGTAAGCTGTGCTTTGGTAAGATTCTGACTGATGACACTGGCAGACCATTCGGCATCCAGCATTTGTTTTCTTTTTGAATACACCGTTGGAAAACTGAACCTTTGAGAGATTCCGAATGAATTATCCGTTTCCTCACCCTGAATTTGCCCAAATCCTCCGGTAATTTCCGTCTGGGGAATATCCAGATAACTGGCTTTCAGTTTTTCCTGATAATCTGAGACTAATTTTGAATTTTTAAGAGTACCATTCTGCTGGTATGCTTTTTCCAAAGCCTGATCATAGGTAATATTTTCCTGAGCCTGATAAGTTCCAAAGGATATTAACAACAGGAAAACAGACATTTTTTTATAGTTGAGTTTTTTTGAGAATTTCATTTTATCTTTATTAATATGTTCAAACAGGACGTATAAAATTGGAAGGACAAACAGGGTTAAAAGAGTGGCAAGCATTAATCCTCCGATCACTACCGTTGCCAGAGGTCTCTGTACTTCTGCTCCTGCCCCGTTACTGATGGCCATGGGAAGAAACCCCAGAGAAGCTACAAACGCAGTCATTAGAACCGGACGAAGCCTGATTTTTGTACCCATGAGTACAATTCTGCTGGTGTTGTTTATTCCGTTCTTTTTCAATCGGTTAAATTCTGATATTAAAACAATTCCATTAAGTACGGCAACTCCAAATAAAGCAATGAATCCCACCCCTGCACTGATGCTGAAAGGCATTCCTCTCAACGCCAGAAAGTACACACCTCCTATCGCAGATAAGGGAATCGCAGTATAGATTAACAAACTGTGTTTTACTGAACCGAAAGCAAAGAATAGTAACAGGAAAATCATCACCAACGAAATAGGAACAGCAATTCCCAATCTGGCCTTGGCTTCATTTAAGTTTTCAAAAGCACCACCATAAGAAATGGTATATCCCGGTGATAGTTTCAGGCCCTTATCTGCTTTTTGCTGAAGTTCTTCCACAATACTCTGAACATCCCTTCCTCTTACATTAAAACCTACAATAATCCTTCTTTTGGTATCTTCTCTCTGAATCTGGTTCGGACTGTTTTTAAGTTCCACTTTCGCCAATTGTGACAAGGGAATCTGCACCCCTGAAGCAGTAGGAACCAAAAGGTTCCGGATGCTGGTAATATCTTTTTTATGTTCATTATCCATGCGGACAACGATATCAAACTTTTTCTCGCCTTCATACAAAGCACCTGCGGTCTGCCCTGCAAAAGCCATATTGATCACCCTGTTGATTTCTGCCACCGAAATATTATACCGGGACAGCTCCGAACGGTTATAATCAATCACAACCTGCGGAGCTCCTACTACCGGTTCAATATAAAGATCCTGGGCACCTTTTACGGTGTTGATGATACTTCCCATCTTTTTTGCATAGGTGGCAAGGCTGTCCAGGTCTTCACCATAAATCTTGCAGACTACATCCTGCCTTGCTCCGGTCATCAGCTCATTAAAACGCATCTGTACAGGAAATTGAAAACTGGTTGTCAGTCCCGGAATAACACTTAATGCTTTGCTCATTTTGTCAGAAAGCTCAGAAAATGTTGTTGCAGAGGTCCATTCCTTTTTAGGCTTTAAAACGACGATCATATCTCCGGAATCCATTGCCATTGGTTCCGTGGGAATTTCTGCACTTCCAATTTTCATGACTACTTTTTGTACTTCTGGAAACTGTGTTAAAAGAATATGCGCCGCCTGTGTAGTGGCTTTCTTGGTTTCATTGATATTACTTCCCTGAAGAATCCTCATTTCAACAGCAAAGTCGCCTTCCTCCAAAGACGGTATAAATTCCCCACCCATTCTGGAAAGCGTAAAAACAGCACCTGCAAACAGGATTAGCACGCCAATAATAATAGTTTTTCTGAATTTAAGAGCTTTCATCAGTAATCGCTGATGTCCGGTTTCCACCTTGCCCATCACACGGTCTGAAATAGTCTCTTTTTCTTTTTTCTTTCTGCTTAATACCAGAGAGCTCATCATTGGAATATAAGTCAGGGAGAGAATAAATGCTCCGATCAGGGCAAAGGCAACAGTCTGAGCCATAGGCTTGAACATTTTGCCCTCAATTCCCTGAAGGGTAAAAATCGGAAGATATACAATTAAGATGATAATCTGTCCGAAAACCGCACTGTTAACCATTTTAGTGGCAGAGCCTGAAACCTGATCATCCATTTCCTTTTTGCTGAGCATATTGTCTTTTCCAAAATGCTTTTTATGCGCAAGCTGATGCAGTACGGCTTCCACAATAATGACGGCACCATCCACAATCAGACCGAAATCCAGCGCACCTAGACTCATCAGATTTCCTCCTACCCCGAAAATATTCATCATAATAATGGCAAAAAGCATGGCCAAAGGAATAACTGATGCTACCAGTAATCCTGCTCTGAAATTCCCCAGAAATAAAACCAGAATAAAAACCACAATCAAAGCCCCTTCCATCAGGTTTGTTTTTACAGTGCTGATCGTATTGTTCACCATTTTAGCACGGTCAAGAAAAGGTTCAATCACGACTCCTTCCGGTAATGATTCCTGGATTTTCTCCAGTCTTTGCTTGATATTTCCGATCACGACATTGGCATTTTCTCCTTTCAGCATCAGGACAATTGCTCCTGATACTTCTCCGGTATCGTTATAGGTCATGGCGCCATACCTTGTTGCATAACCGATCTTGACAGACGCTACATCTTTTATATGTACCGGAATACCTTCTTTGGTTTCTGCCACCTGAATATTTTCAATATCTTCTGTACTTCCCAGCAGCCCTTCGCTGCGGATAAACAGAACGGTTTCTTTCTTTTCAATATAAGCTCCTCCGGTATTCTGATTGTTTTTTTCGAGAGCCGCAAAAACATCATTGATATTGATATTAAATGCCTGTAGCTGATTAGGATTGATGGCAATCTCATACTGTTTCAGTTTTCCTCCGAAACTGCTGACATCTGCCACACCTTTGGTTCTGAGAAGCTGTCTTCGGACCACCCAGTCCTGAATAGTTCTCAGTTCTGTTTCATCATATACATTTTCGTATCCTTTTTTGGCCCTTACCACATACTGGAAAATCTCTCCCAATCCGGTTGAAATAGGTCCTAATTCCGGTTTACCGATTCCTGCCGGTATATTGTCCTGAACAAGCTGTAAACGCTCCTGAACCTGCTGTCGGGCCCAATACACGTCAGTCTTATCGTCAAAAACTACCGTCACCAATGACAGCCCGAAACGTGAAAAGCTTCTCAATTCTGTGATTCCGCTGATATTGCTGGTAGCCTGTTCGATAGGAAACGTAACAAGGCGTTCTATATCTGCTGCACCATAAGAAGGAGCAGTCGTAATAATCTGAACCTGATTATTGGTGATGTCCGGCTGGGCATCAATGGGAAGTTTAGTGGTTTCATAGACTCCAAAGAGGATGAGAGCCACTGTAAGCAGAGCAATGATGAGTTTATTCTTTACAGAAAACTCAATAATTTTATTTAACATGGAAAAACGATTAATGGTAATCCGGAATGCTTTATAAAAGCTGAAATTCTCTCAAAACTTAAAGTATCAAAATAAACGTTTGTAACTTCTCAGGTTAAGGATTAAGCATTAATACAATGCATTACGAATTAATTGATATGTAACAAGAATTCACTGCTTTAGGTAATAACATAAAGCATTAATTTTCAATGTGAAGTCAATTAAGAAAGCCGCGGTGGCTGGAAAATCTGAGAAAGGTATTGGTTGGAAAAGTCTTTTTCCTTGTAGACACTGCTTTTCTTTGAAACAGTAATTTCCTTAGGTTTTTTTATTTCAAATGAAAGTTCCGGAAGCTGGGCATGTACAGTCAATACAATAGGTGGATTGATAAAAGGCAGCTTCTGATCGGTATCCCAGTCAGAATCCTGTTTGTGATTATCATAATGCTCCATTACAAATTCTGAAAGACTTCCGTGGTATTCCATGAAATGTTCCACAAACATAGGTACTTTCAGTACTTCCCCCGCATTGGTGGTAGCCAGCACATACATCATTGAACATAATATGGAAAACCATTTTAACATGAGTACAAATATAAGGCTTAAATTTTTCCTGAGAAGGCTGTACTATTAATTTTTTGAGAATTTGATCTAGTTTAAAAATGGTTTAAATAAATAAAAGATCTTCGTTATTATGTTAGGTTGATCAAACAAAAAATCAAAGCCTTGATTTCAGTCTGCTCAGTGTCTCCTGGGAGATATTAAGATAGGAAGCGACCAGTTTATTGGAAAGCCTTCTAACCACCACAGGGTTTTCTTCCAAAAGCTGGCGGTATTTTTCAAGTGCATCCTGAACAAGGAAAGACATCAGTCTTTTGGTATTATTTACATAAGCAGTTTCCAGATATATTCTGTAAAATTTTTCCCATTGCGGAATAATTTCCAGAAGGTGATAAAAATTTTTATGACTAATATAATATACTTCTGAATCCTCTACGGCTTCTATGAATTCCTCAGAGGGTTCAGAAGTAATAAAACTGGTAAGTGCAGTGGCAAACTGATTTTCAAAAGCAAAATACCGGGTAGAATCCTGCCCTTCTTCATTGATAAAAAATATACGGAGACAGCCATTTACAACAAAAAATGTTCTCTGGCTGTTTTGCCCGTTGGAAAGGAGCATTTCATTCTTTTTTAATTGGACAGGTCTGAAATAGGACAGAATTGTTTCCATTTCTGTATCCGTTACTGATATTCTATTGTTGATGTATGACGTTAAAAGTTCCTGCATGTAAGCAAAAATAGTAATAAATGGCTTTGCTTACTTCTTTTATTCGGTTCTAACTATGAGTTTTCTGCCTGCCCGGCTTTCCAGTATGAACAAATGTACATGCCATGCGGATCCCATTCCAGTGTTGTTTTGAAGTAAGTACGAAGCTCATGTACAGTGGAATATTCTGCGGCGATATAAACATATTCTTTTAATACTCCGAGTGGAAACTGCACAGACTTCACTGCTTCTGCAAGCTTGCTTCCCTGCTCAGGATGAGGATTGTGTAGCCATTCTACAGATAAATCTGCTGCAGAACACAAGATCAGTTCGTCCTCTTTATCTGCCACCTCCAATATTATTTTTGCTCTTACATAGGAAGGAAATTGTTCTGCAATGGCACAAATCACAGGCAGTGCCGTTGCGTCTCCTGCAAGCAGGTAAAAATCAGCATTCGGAACTAATGGTTTTGAACTTTCTTTCATACCTATTTCCAATAGATCTCCTGGTTTGGCCTTTAATGCCCATGCAGAAGCTGGTCCATTGTCACCATGAGCTACAAAATCAACACTCAGTTCTTTTTCTTCCAGGTCAATTTTTCTATTGGTATAGGTTCTGATCAGAATGATGTTTTCCTCAGTGGGGATAAAGATTTTATTATTAGATCCGGACTTAACATTCGCCAATAGTTCAGCCTGTTTTTCATCAATATCAAATATAACACGGATTAAATGGGGTGTAATAAAGAGTTTCTTTTTAACGGTAAATACAGAACGTATTTTTTTCGTTTCTTTTACTTGAGATGTTAGTGAATATTCCATTTTTATTTTTTGTTAAACAGTAAAATAATCATTGCAATGATACAGCTGATGCCTCCGAACAGGTATACAGTCTGATAATCAAACCAACCGGCAATTAACCCTGCAATGGGACCTGCCAACCCTAATGAAAGATCAACAAATGCGACATAGGCTCCTAGCGCTGTTCCTCTCATCTGCGGTTTTACCTTTTGAATGGCGAGAACTCCCAAAGCCGGAAATACCAATGAAAATCCAACCCCTGTTAATCCACATCCGATAATAGCCAATGTTTTGGAAGCAGAAGTCCAGATCAGCATTTGTCCCGCCACTTCGATAATCAGAGAGATCAAGGCTATTGTAAAACCTCCGTATTTATCTGGAAAAGAAGCAAAGAAAATTCTGGTCAGCACATAACATGCTCCGAAGATCATAAAGGCAAGTGAAGCATCACCCCAATTTTTTTGTGAGAAAAATAATGCAATAAAAGAAGCAATACATCCAAAAGCCATGGATGAAAAAGCAAGACTTAAACCCTGACCCGATATGGCACCAATTACTTTGTAGAAAGGAGTTCTTACATGATCTTTATCCACGGGAATAGAAGGAAGTTTTGCTGTGGAAAGCCAGCTCACCAGCGGAAGTAAGGCAATAAGAAGAAAAGCAGACAGAATATTGTATTCTTTATTTAACCAGATACTGATGGGAGCTCCGATTGCAATTCCCGCATACATGGCAATACCATTCCAGGTCATTACTTTCCCTGAGTTGGAATGTCCTACGAGACCTATTCCCCAGGTTAATGCACCGGTAACGAGGAAGCTTTCGCCAATCCCATGAATAATTCTTGCTATTAAAAGGAAGGAAAGGGCCAGGATAGGATTAGCTTGGAATAATACTGTCAGTACATAAATAATCCCAGCAATAACAGCCAGTATTACACCCGACATTTTACTTTTCTTTGCCCCTTTGGTATCTGTAGTTTTTCCGGAATAGGCACGGGTTAAAAGTGTTGACAATGATTGCAGACCAATCACAAGTCCTACAATAATGCTGTCAAAGCCTAATGTGTTCTGAACAAACCTGGGAAGTACTCCCAAAGCAATTCCTATGGTAAGGTAGACCGCAAATACCGAAATGATAATAGGAGCGGTTGCCTGATAGAAATTAATAGTCTGTCCTTTTTCTAATGTTGTACTCATAAATTTTGTTTAAAATATTCGGGTGCAAAGGTCTCCGAACAGTCAACACAAAACTTTGATCTAAGTCAAAAAAGGGACAGCCATTTAATCAAAATCGAGAAAACTATCAGTAAGCTGTTTCCATTGTATTTTTGCAATTCCCATCATTCCGCCTATAGCAATCGCGAAATTTCTGATGACATCCAGAAACTTAGCATTTCGGTTAGGTCTTTCATTTCGGCCATATACCGCTGCTTGTAGATAATTGGTACTTCTGGATATCATGAAGGTTGAGCTGGCTGCAGAACTATAAAAATGAGCAATGTGACCGCTTTTCTTATTTTGAGGATTTACTGAAGGTTCGCATGTTATGGATAGGCTCTCTGAAAAACTATCCTCATAGAAACAGATATCTATTATTTTTACCCAATCATATCCTTTTGCCTCTGCTTCTCCTGGGCCAGGAATATCAATCCGGATAAAATCTCCTATCAGAGGTTCGCGGTCGACAGGATCACCATTAAAATTATACAGTTTAAATGCCGCAAACGCCTTCCCGCTGTAGCTTTCCCATTGATTAACTGAAAAAAATCTTTTTTTTAATATTTCAAATTTTTCCGGAATCAGAGCCTGGTCAAATACTTTTCTGCTTTCCGTGTCATGAAAGCCTCCTGATTTTTGTGCAGGAACACCCTTAAGTATTTTTGGAATCATATTAGATTTTTAAGCAAAGTAGCATAAAAAACGTACAGAATTTATGCGCAGGATCATATAAATAGTTAAACAACTGTTTGAATACTAGCCGAGGTAAGATATATTTTGACAATAATTCACTTTTTGGTATTTCTTTATTTTGGTTAAAAATCGTGTGTACAATTCTTCAGATGGCGAATTATATTTATTAGCATAGGTTTTTGTATTGCTAATTTCGGAATCTCAAAGAAATCAGGAAAGATTTAGGAAATAATTATTTTTTGATAAAATCCATAATTTTTAAAAAAAATAAGCTTATGATGTTTTACATAACATAATTTTTGTTTATATTTGTGAATCGAAATAATTTTTTTTCATCATTTGTGTTTTTTTAAGGTCTCCATTCGTGGAGACCTTTTTATTTTCAACAATATCATAATTGAATATTGACTATTGAAGTGGAAAAGTGTGGAAATGTGAAATATTTTATTTTTCGATCCTACTAATTGCTTTTGTTTAAAGGAATAGGAGAAGTTTTATAATGTTAATAACTCTTCTTTTTGACAAATTTAAACTGTCTTTATACAGGTTTAAAATCTATTGAATGGTTTTAATAAAATCAGTCGGTCTGAACTTCATCACAGACTGAAAACTTCTGGTATAAGCCTGAACACTCTTGTATCCTACTTCATAAGCCGTCTCTGAAACCGTAAGACTCCCGGAGCTCAAATATTCCAGACTTTTGATGATACGTAGCATTTGCTGATACTTGCTTAGGGTAAGACCTGTTTCTTTTTTGAAAATACGTTCCAGTGTACGGAAAGACAGAAGAGCTGTATCACTCAGCTTTTCCATGTTGATTTCATGACGATAATGATTATGCAGATGTTCTATAACTTTATCAAGACGTTTATCTTTCGGAAGGCTGATATGAAAAGTCAGGGAATGTTCTACAAACCGTGGAAGTTCGTTGAACATTGCTTTCAGGAACAGATTCTCATTATGATCCGAAGTCATCAGCTTGGACCATTTCTCTGCATATTTTATCATTTCCTTCAAAACAGGCGGAACAGAAAATACGTTCACTTTATGATAAAAAGCTTCTTCGGTCCTGATGTCCGCAAACATGATCATCAGTTTGATTTTTTCAGAATGGGAATTGGTTTTATGGACAGCATTGGGAGGTATCCATACTGCATGATTCTGGGGAAGGAGATAGATTTTTTCTTCAATGGTAATATACTGAAAACCGCTCTCTACATACACAAGCTGCCCTTTCTGATGATGATGCAGAACATTATCATGCACCCAGTTTTCTTCAAACCATACAAAATATGGTTTTTTGAGGTCATCTATTTTTATACTGTCATTAGCGTTCATGTCGTTTCAGGTTAAAACTTTGGCAAAATTAAACAAATTTACTACGTTAATTTTGTACAAAAGTTTTTATTATGATGAAGAGTGAAGTAAAGAAGAATGCTTCGTATGTTTTATTAATCATTAATGTTCTGGTTGTTATCTTAATTTCCAGCAATCTCCGCTCGCCGATTGTTGCGGT
Organism: Chryseobacterium sp. 2VB; assembly: GCF_005503635.1. Classification (NCBI taxonomy): domain Bacteria; kingdom Pseudomonadati; phylum Bacteroidota; class Flavobacteriia; order Flavobacteriales; family Weeksellaceae; genus Chryseobacterium; species Chryseobacterium sp. 2VB. The sequence goes on along the minus strand of NZ_SCNC01000001.1, from coordinate 411,031 downwards.
GGCTCCTGTTCTCGGAGAAGTAAGAGATGCTTTACAACTGGATAATTTTCAGGTGAGCCTGCTCACTTCTATTCCACTGTTTATGTTCGCTGCCTGTTCTGTACTGGTGAGCAGGTTTTCTAATAAGTTTGGAATCAGTAAGCTTCTGATGTATTCCCTGATTATTTTAAGCTTCGGATTATTTTTGAGAATCACCGGATCTCTATGGCTTTTGTTTTTGGGTTCTATCTTCATTGGTTTGGGAATATGCATTGGAAATGTAGTCACTCCGGGATATGTTAAGAATAATTTTCCGAAGCAGATAGGTCTTATGACAGGAATTTTTGCGGTATCTATGAATCTTACAGCAGCTTTAGCTTCCGGATTCAGCGTGAAAATAGGAGAACTGACAGGTTTTGGATGGAAAGGCTCTCTGGGAATATGGCTGGTGATTGCCGCATTGGGTTTCCTTGTTTTATCATTGGAATTTATATTTAACAAAAGAAATCCGACCCTACCTAAAACAGCGCTCAGTACTTCAAATTTTAATATGTTCAAATCTGCCCAGGCATGGAATATCAGTATTTTTATGGGACTGCAGTCTTTATTTTATTATTGCCTGGTAGCATGGCTTCCTTCCTTTCTTGCTGATTTTCATATGCAGGGAGAAAGTTCGGGCTGGGTATTTTTTGTCATTCAGATTACGATGATTCCTGTGACATTCTGCTGTCCGATTATTGCCAGTAAAATGAAAGATCAGAGGTTTTTGATTCTTTTTATTTGTGCTCTGATGTTTGGCAGTACCATGATGTTTGTCTTCCTGAAATCACAGTGGATTTATGCAAATGCGGTGATTATTGGTATCTCTAATGGATTGTCTTTCAGCCTGTCGATCCTGTTTTTTTCCACGAGAACGAAAAACAGCAGTAATGCGGTTAAAATATCAGGAATGGCTCAGTCTGTAGGATATCTGATTGCTGCATTCGGGCCTCCGTTGTTTGGAAAATTGCATGATTGGGATATTTCCTGGAACAGTTCATTCTATCTGTTAAGCTTTGCTGTACTGCTGATGCTGTATTTTGGAATGAAGGCGGCAAGAAATAAATGTGTTGAGGATTAGGAAAGTTAAAGGTCAGGTCACCCGTCTTTTATTGCTGGACGCTACCCATTCTTCTTTTTGGCATCTTGGGCAGCTTCCGGCATTACCTTCTTTTTTATGCTCTGTGTATCCACAGAATATACAAGAATAATGTTTGTCTTCATGAATATATTGTAACGGATTATGTAATGAGTCTGGCATAATAGGAAGCCCGTATCTTACAGATTCATTTTCTAAAAAGAAAACGCTGATCTCTCCTGATATTTCTTCTATGGCCATTTCAATCTGGCCAAGCTGAGAAACTCCTTTTAGCCTGAGTTCTGCAAAGAATTCGTCACTTCCGAGATTTTCTTTTTGAAAATTTTTAATGGAGAATTCACCATTTTCTATCAGGCAGATGGACTTTCCTTCCACCAGATTTTCAAATTTTTTACTTTTTCCGATAAAATGGGTCACAATAGAATACAGGAGAATGATAACAATAAAAACAATAAGGGAAGAAATAATTCCGACATCCTTATTAAACATAGGATCTCCTGCTGCTGATCCCAGGCCGATAATGACTACCAATTCAAAGATTGAGAGCTGTTTTACCCCTCTTTTTCCTAAAATTCTAAGTCCGATGATAATAGCCAGAAACATAATCATGGTACGAAGAATGATCTCTAAAAGAAAAGACCATTCTTCATGTCCCAATAATAATTCTTTCCAATCAAGATTTAAGAGAAAAACTGACAGCATACACATTATTTATCAGGGAATATTCAAAAAATAAGCCAGAACCCCTGCTATTTATTTCATAGATATTTCAGGCTTACCTCTTCACCGTCATCAAGTATAAAACATCTTTCCGCTAATCCGTTTTCAAGGATCTTTTTCTGAATAAATTTTCTGTCTTCCCTGCAGTGGCTTAAGGCTTCCAGATGCGTTACCCAAACAGTGGATTCCGGAGCAGATTCACATACTTTTATGATATCTTCACTGGTCATAATAATAGGATCTCCTACGGAAAAAGTTGCCGCTCCACCCGCTACAATGATGTGCTGTGGCTGATGTTTTTCAATTTCTGCAGCAATTTCATCATACCAGATCGTGTCTCCTGCGATGTATACGGATTTATGGTCTTTTTTAAAGACAAAACCATTTACGATTCCCATTTTCTCTCCGATTTCCCCGGTTCCGTGCCGGCCTTTGGTTTTAGATATTTCAATAGTATTCCATTGAAGATGATCCTTCAGAACAATGATATTGGTGAAGCCTTGTTCTGCAATCTGTCCTGAAATAACATCGGAACAGATGAGCGGAATATTCTTGTCAAGGAGTTCAATGGCAGCGTCATCCCAATGATCAGGATGAAGGTGGGTTACGGCAACGGCGTCTACTCTTTCTAACTTTTTATTTAATTCTTTTTTATCAAAAGGCAGGTCTACGAGAGGATTGAGTAATTCACTGTCTGTCATGGGCATTTTTCCCCTGAAACCTTTGTCACCCAGCATCGGATCTATCAGGATAGAAATTCCATCAATATTCAGTACTAATGTTGCATTGCGCCATAATTGTAATTTCATTTTGGGTATTTTTGTTTGACAAATGTATTACCTAATAACAGCAAAACAATCGAAGGTTACCAAAAAGTTAACCATATATATTCAATTGACTTATGAATTTTGAGGAATTTAAAAACTGTGGATTAAGACGAAGCCTGGATATTCTTTCAGGGAAATGGAAACCATTGATTCTGCACAACCTTTTTGAAGATGACCAGGTCCGCTTTGCGGAACTTTGGCGTACTATGCCCCGTGTTTCCAAGAAAGTACTGTCAGAGCAATTGAAACAGCTGGAAGAAGACCGTATTATTGAAAGGATTGAAGTTTACAATTTCCCACCGGAAGTCTATTATAAACTGACTGAAAAAGGCCGGAAGCTGGGCCCTATTCTTTTGGAATTGCATTCATGGGGAAATGAATAGGGATAAAACTATTTATTTAATATTTTATATATTGTTGAAAATTATCGTATAATTTTAATGGTATAAAACTAATAACAATTTTTACAAATGAAAAGAATCATTATTTTGATCTCCTGCGCAATAGGCACATGGGTAACTGCACAGATAGTGCCTCCGCCAACGATTCAAAGATCCAACACAACATCCCGCGGCCTAACTGTCAATTCAAGAAAAGGAACATTAATTGAAAAGAAAATCATCAATTTAGGTAAATTTAAAAACCTGAATATTCAAAAAATTGTAACGAAAGGTGTTTCAGAAAATTCTTCGGATACTCTTCTGGGAATCATGTATGAATATGAAACTTTTGATGAAATCTACAAAAAGACACTCACCATTGATAAAAATGAATTGGGAAAACTGATCCAGGCTCTTGAGACGGTAGAACAGAAAGAAAACGAAAAGGCTGGCCAGGAAACCAGATATAAGTTTGTAACGATGAGTAATATTGAATTCGGAAGTGTTTACCGTGAAAAACTTTCTTCGTGGGTGAATTATATAAAAATTCCATCCAATCATTTTAATCATAACTTACTGGAATTCAATAAGGATGAATTAAAAGAATTGATAACTATTTTGAAGAAATCAGAACAGGAAATTTAAAATACAGGTGCTTACATTCAACATAAAAACCTTATAGGTTGTGAAAACCTATAAGGTACATTAAAAAAATTAAAAATAATTATTACCCGAAGGGATCACTTATTGTGTAAACTGATCCAAAACTTCCATAATATTATGATAAACAAAATCCAATTCTTCGGAAGTAATACAATATGGCGGAACCAGGTATATTACATTTCCCAACGGCCTCATGATAATCCCTCTCTGTAAGAATTCATTGTAAAGCTTCTTCCCTATTTCATTGAAATAAGAAGTATCATTCCCTGTTTTGAAATCGAACGCTAAAATAGTTCCGATCTGACGAACCTTTTCTACATGAGGATGCAAAGCAAGTGCTTTCACAAACTCTGAATGTTGATGAGTGATGCGGTTGATATTCATTTGAGTTTCATTTGTCAATAGTAATTCCATACTGGCAAGAGCTGCTGTACAGGCTAAAGGATTCGCTGTAAACGAATGCCCGTGAAATAAGGTTTTATAGCGGTCTTCAGAAAGGAAAGCATCATAGATGTCATTGGAGCAGGTCGTAATTCCCATAGGCATGGTTCCTCCTGTCAATCCTTTTGAAAAACACATAATATCCGGCTTTTCCGTAAGATAATCTGCTGCGAAAAGTTTACCTGTTCTTCCAAACCCTGTAAAAACTTCATCCTGGATCATGAGAAGGCCTTCTTCTTTACAGAATTTCATCAGCTGGCTAAGGTCCTCAGCTTTATACATCAGCATTCCGGCAGCTCCCTGAACTAATGGCTCATAGATAAGACAAGCCACTTCATCAGCTAATTCTTTAATCTGTTTCTGCAGGCTTTCCAGATTTTCTGCATTGGGCGTATCTATAAAAACAACTTCAAACAGCATGCTTTCAAAAGGTTTTGTCCAGAAGCTTTTTCCACTTACAGACATGGCTCCGAAGGTATCTCCGTGATACGCATTTTTAAAAGCTAAAATCTTCGTCTTCTTTTTCTCTTTATTGTATGCATATTGAATACACATTTTCAAAGCAACTTCTACTGCGGTAGAGCCATTATCCGAATAAAAGACTTTTTCCTGGCTATCAGGCAGAAGTTTCAGCAGATTTTCTGAAAGTTGTATTGCCGGCTCATGGGTAAATCCTGCAAAAATAACCTGCTCTAAAGTATTTAACTGTTCAAAAACACGTTGGGCAATATATGGATGAGAATGTCCATGTAGAGTTACCCACCATGAAGAAACGACATCCAGATATTTTTTTCCTTCGGTATCATAAAGATAAATTCCTTTTCCTTTTACAATAGGAATGGCATCATCAGCTGTTTTCATCTGGGTGTACGGATGCCAGTTGACCGCTTTATCTCTCTCCTGCAGACTGATTTCTTTGGTTAATGTATTCATATATTGATCTAAAAAGTTAATGAGTGATAATTTTTTTAAATTTCAACGCTATGATCGCTAAGTTTTTCAATTTGCATACTGTTGTTTTGAGTTCGCAATGGCGTTTCACTCAGCAATAAGAAACCTCTTGCCTTGCTGAATAGAATGCCTTTGCGAGCGAAATATTTTCAGAATTAAAAATTTTTCGTTGCGAACCTTAGCGTTAAAAACTAATACTAGTATTGATGAAATCAGATATCAATGCTGCGATAAAAATCATAATACTAATAATCCAGCTCATCACTCATTATTTATCGTTTATAATTTACTAACAGCATGTTTCTTTTTTCATCATAGGTCTCAATCCTAAGGTCTGCAGCATCTGCATGTCTTCAGAAACTCCTGGATTAGGCGTTACCAATAAGGTTTCTCTTTCTCCCGTGAAAATGGAATTGGCTCCTGCCATAAAGCACCATGCCTGTTCTGTTTCAGTCATTTCTATACGTCCTGCGCTTAATCTCACCATGGAAGATGGCATTACGATTCTTGCGGTGGCAATCATTCTTACCATTTCCCAGATATCTACTTTTTCATTATCGGCTAATGGTGTTCCCGCTACTCTTGCTAATGCATTGATGGGAACTGATTCCGGGTGTTTAGGCATTGTTGCCAACGTTAAAAGCATTGAAATTCTGTCTCTGTGGGTCTCTCCAAGTCCGATAATTCCTCCGGAACACACGGTGATGCCAGCTTTTCTTACGTTATTTATCGTGTTGATTCTGTTGTCGAAAGTTCTGGTAGATATGATCTCTTCATAATACTGTTCAGAAGTATCCAGATTGTGATTGTAAGCATATAAACCAGCTTCCTGAAGTCTGATGGCCTGTTCTTCGGTAAGCATACCCAATGTACAGCAAACTTCAAGGCCAAGTTCGTTTACTCCTTTCACCATATCAATCACCCTGTCAAAATCACGGTTATTACGAACTTCACGCCATGCTGCTGCCATACAGAATCTTGAAGATCCCGAGTCTTTCGCTTTTTGAGCGTGAGCAATTACAGTTTCTGTAGGTAATAAAGCCTGTACTTTAATATCCGTGTGATAACGGGCGGCCTGTCCACAATAAGAGCAGTCTTCAGGACATCCACCTGTTTTGATGGATAATAAAGTAGATATCTGCACTTCGGAAGGATCATGCCATTCGCGGTGTATGGTGGCTGCTTTATAAATCAGTTCCATCAGAGGAAGGTGGTAAATCTCTTCGATTTCTTCTTTAGTCCAGTTGTTTCTCAATGTTGTTTTTGTATCCATTATCATAATTTTGTTATTACTAATTGCTTTGCAGCATGTTGTACAGATTCCTTATCCGTATTTCTGATTTCCGGGATCTTTATAACTTTTGTTTCTTTTTCGATAAAACTGCAGATTACTCTTTCTGTATCTTCCGGAAAATCTCCGTTAAGAATTAAATATTCCAGCTGAATTTCTCTCTGTTGTAAGGCTAAGATTGAAAGCAGGCTATGGTTGATACAGCCCAGGTAGTTTCTTACAACCAGCGCTGCAGGAATGTTTAATTCCTCAATCAGATCAATCATAAATATAGTGTCTGAAATGGGCACCATAAGACCCCCGGCTCCTTCTACAATGAGTGGATTTGCTGTTTTGGGGAGTTGAAAATCATTCAGATTCATAGTGATATTTTCTTCTCTTGCAGACTGATGTGGTGAAGCTGCCAGCTGTAAACGGTAAGTTTCCGGATGGCAAAAGTTGGTGTCTGTCCATTCTTCAATTTTATGACTGTCTGTATAATGAAGATCACCAGATTGTATGGGTTTCCAGTATTCTGTTTTAAAATGCTGAACCAAAACGGCTGAGCAAACTGTTTTTCCTATTTCGGTTCCTATTCCTGTTATAAATAGTTTCATGTTTTTCGTGATGCGGGGTTCGGGATTCGTGATCCGGTATTAAAGTTTATTTTTTGTTTTAAATAAATTCTTTAATAATTCCTGTCAGTTTTATAATTTCCTCTTCTGAATTGAAGCTGTGAAGGCATATCCTCAAGCGTTCGCTTCCTTCTTTTACTGTGGGACTGTATATAGCATAAGTTAAAAAGCCTTCCTCTGATAAAGTATTCTGCGCTGCTTTAAGTATTTGGTTATCAGGAATGAGTACAGCCTGCACTGGACTTGTTTCTGCCGATGGAGACTGTAATTTACTGCTTCGGAAAACTTTGATGTTATTCTGAAGTTTTTCAGCTAGTTCATGATTTTGATCTAAAAATTCATATCCTGTTTTGATACTCATCCATTGAAAATCCTGTGCTGATGTGGTATAGATGAACGGACTCGCAAAATTGATCAGATAAGATTTCACTGTTTCAGTACAGAGAATAGCTGCTCCATGAGCCCCGAGAGCTTTTCCATAGGTCACCAAAGCTGCTGAAACATGGTTCTGTAACTGTAATTTTTCAATCAATCCATATCCAAAAACGCCGAAGGCGTGGGCTTCATCAACAATCAAAGAAGATTTATATTTGCTGGCAAGGGCAGCGATTTCCTGAACAGGAGCAAAATCTCCTTCCATTGAATAAAGACTTTCTATCGCGATATAACAATATCCTTTCTGTCTTTTTAAAATATTTTCAAGATCTTCGATATCATTGTGTTTGAATTTCAGTTTTTTAGCATTGGATAGTTTGCAGCCATCATGTACTGACCGATGAATCTGTTCATCCACAATAATGACATTATGACGGCTGGGAAGCGTTGAAAACAAAGCAAGGTTGGCATTATATCCGGATGGGAAGAGCAATGCCGATTCAAAATGATGTTTCTGCGCAATCTCATTTTCCACTGAAACTGCAATATCACTGTTTCCGCTAATTAACCTTGAACCTGTGCTTCCCGAAAGCAGTTGAGGGTTGTCCATAATCTTTTGTAGCAGTAATTTTTGAAGGTCTTTACTTTTTGTAAACCCCAGATAATCATTGGAATAAAAATCAATTCCATCGGATTGAAGCCTTAAACTTCTTAAGATTCCCTTCTCTTTTCGTTTATCAAGGGATTCCTGAAAATGGGAAGTATTGCTAAGCATAATTTAATTGAGCTACTTCTTCTGTAATCGCATTAATCCACTCTTTATGCAGTTCTTTTTCTATGTCCAGAATATGATCTGCATGGTGTTTCCAGTCTGGTGAAAATTCGTTAAGCTGATGAATCATTTCTTCCAAATGACCTTCTTCTTCCAGAATAATAGATTTCACCATGATTTTAGAAGACGCTTCAGTAAGTGCATCTTGATAAACAGGGTAAAGTTCATCTGCCCGGACTTCAATCGCATACGTTACAAAAAGATAAGCGGCATATTTAATATCTGTTTTGTCAAGATTGAAAGCTTTCTGAAGATAACGGCAGGCTTTAATATCTAATGAGTGAAGATACTGGCTTGTCGCGATAGGCGCCAGAAGTTCTGTGCTTTCGTAGGTTTTGCAGAGCTCTGAATTTATTTTACCAATTTGTTTTTTCAAATAATAAGCGTGGCGGTGTTCTTCAGCAGCGTGTTTCAGCTGGATTTGAGAAACTAATGTTGGATGTTCACATTTTGATATTTTTCTTGCACCGGCATTTTCCATAAATGAAAGCGTGTTCAGCCATTTGGCGTGGGTACTTCCTTCCTGTACAATTCTTTTTAACAGATGATGAAATTCCATAGATTTTTATTTTGATGTCAAAAGTAGTATATTGCCGGATGGTTGTATGGTGCCAGTTTTGATATTATGGATAGTCCGGTTAAGATTCCCTACGAAAGTTTTATAAAAATTGATAGAAAATCAGAGACTTCTATCTATCTGCAAATTGCCAATCAGCTGATCAATGCGATTCAGAGAGGATTTCTTCCCTTTGGAACGAAGCTGCCGGGGACAAGGACGTTCAGTGAAATGCTGGAGATCCACAGGAATACAGCGGTTGCGGTGTACGATGAACTCTCTGCCCAAGGTTGGACCGAGAGTTTCCCCAACAAAGGAACTTTTGTGATTGGAAAAGATCAGGAAAAACCCGTTAAGTTGAATCATTTTAAGCAAAATAACCTTCAGAACTACCCTGTTTCGACTGGTTTTTCATTTAAAACATCCAATATTTTAGATAATCCTTTCGAGCATTCCAATTGTGAATATGTCTTTAATGATGGGGTACCGGATATCCGCTTAACGCAAATCGGACAGCATTCACGGTTTTACAGTTCTATCCTGAAACGCAAATCAAGCCAGAAAGCTTTTGGGCATTATAATCATGACGGAAGTGAATTTTTTAAAGAACATTTATCCCAATACCTGAATCTTTCCCGCGGACTTCCTATTTCCAAGAATAATCTCCTTATTACCAGAAGCACGGAAATGAGTATTTATATTGTTTCCGAAATTCTTCTTTCCAAAGGTGATACCGTATTAGTAGGAGCTTTAAGCTATTTTTCCGTTAATATGATCTTTATGAAATCTGGGGTTGATATTGTTTCGATTCCGATTGATGAAGAAGGAATTATAGTAGAAAGCGTTCGCGAAGCTTGTAAAAAGCAGAAAATCCGGATGCTTTATCTGACACCGCACCACCACTATCCTACTACCGTTGCTTTGAGTGCACAGAGAAGATTTGAATTATTGGAATTAGCGAATGAATACGGATTTATTATCCTGGAAGACGACTATGATTATGAATTTCATTATGATAAAAGCCCCATTCTTCCTTTAGCCAGTGCGGATACGAACGGAATGGTGATCTATATCGGCTCTTTTGGAAAGTCTTTGGCTCCGGGATTCAGGACAGGATTTATTGTTGCTCCAGAGAATCTGATGACAGAGATGCGTAAATATCTGGGGATCATCGACCGTCAGGGAGATATTCTGATGGAAAGGGCATTAGGAGAAATGATTGCAGAGGGAGAAATCAACCGTTATCTGAAAAAATCTTTAAAGGTATATCAGGAAAGACGCGATTATTTTTCTTTGTTGTTAGAAGAGAATTTGGGTGATTTTATCTCTTTTCAAAAACCTTCCGGAGGGCTGGCCATATGGCTGGAATGGAATATCCCATTGAATCTGATGCAGCTGAGCCGGAATTGTGCAAGGGATAATCTTTTTATTCCTAAAACACTGTTGTATCAGAATAAAGTTCTTACGGCAATGCGTTTAGGATTTGGAGATCTTAATTTTGATGAGATGAATAAAGGGATTGAGGTTTTTTCGAAGAATGTGAAAGGATTGATAAGCTGATTATTTATTTGTTGGAAAACGCGAAGACGCAAATAATGGCTAAAACAATGCGTTTTAAGGCGCGAGGATTTTATCTTCAATAAAATTTTATACTGTTATTTTTACTTTTGAATGGAAAAGCAAAGAGGTTATTTCAAAAGTGTCATTCTGAACGAAATGCAATGTAGTGAAGAATCTCTTAACCTAATTTATTAATGAGATTCTTCCTTCGTCAGAATGACAAAGGTCGGATTATTGTCATTTGAGATAACCTCTTCTCTTTATTAATGATGAGAAGGAAAAATTACTTTGTTTTTCTTATGGTTTGGTTTCTTCTTTTTCTTATTCAAATAGATAATAAAACCGGTAATCGGGAGTGATAGTGCGATAATGGCTGCCAGAAAATAAATAATTCTGGTGGTCAGTCCCAGGATACTTCCGGTGTGAAGATCATAATTTCTTTCTCTTAATGCGATTCCATATCCGATATTTTTATTTTTATATGATTGAGATTTTAAAACTTCTCCTGAATATTGATCAAAATTAAAATGTTCATTCCTATACTGTCTTCCGTCATAAGTCAGCTCAGCATAATAGGTTCCTTCTTCCGATCTTGGAAAATTAACAAGTGCTGATTTCTTGTCTTTCAATCCTTTTTCCATGGTATTTCCGATGAGATTGAGGATATTTTCACGGTTTGAAAATTCTTCGGAAGGAATTGTACTTTTGACTTTCTTTTCTGTTGGAATGTTTCCGTTTAGTGTGTTCTTGACCCATTGATCTACATCTTCAAAGCTCCATATCAATGCAGAATAAGAGATTAAGAGTAAAGGAATGATGGCATAGAATCCTAAGACATTATGAGCATCATAGTTGATTCTTTTCCAATTGGCTGCTGTTTTAATGAAAAACATTCCTTTCAGCATGGCTTTACTCATTTTTCGGGGATACCATATCACAAGTCCCGATAGAAGAATCACGGCAAATATCAATGTGGAGTAGCTGGTAATCGCTTTTCCGATTTTTTCACCCAGCAAAAGTCTTCTGTGAAGATCCAGGACAATTTCAAAGAAGTCTTTTTTGGCGTCTTCTACTTCCTGCACTTTTCCGGTGTAAGGATCTACATAAATTCGATAATAATAAAGATAAGTTCCCCAATACGTCCATGCTTCGTTATCCATTTTTAAGATACGGAATACATAGGTCCGTGAGGGATCGGAAGACATGACTACCCTTTTGACTTTTAAACCTTCTGGAAGTGCTTTTTCTGCTTTTTCCGTAAGTTCAGCCAATGAAAGTTTGGTTCTTCCGATGTTTTCAACGTAATATCGGTTGGGATGAACAATATGTTTTAATTCTTCTTCAAAAACCAGGATACATCCTGTAGCAGCCATGATAACAACTATAAGCCCGGACGTGAGTCCGAGCCATAGATGTAACTGATAGGCAATTTTTCTGAATTTCAGCTTCATTCTTAAAATTTAAAGCTTACCTCAGCAACAAAATTACGAGGCATCTGAGCGACTACCACTCCCTGCCCTGCAAAATATTGTGCATTGCCCAGGTTATTCATTTTAAATCCTAATCTGTATCTTTCTTTTTCAAGGGAAATGGAAGCATTCACTAAAGTATAGGCAGGAAATGAAAATTGCCCAGTAACGGTTTTATTTCCGGTAATCTGTTTTCCCACACGGTTTACCCCAAAACCTACTCCTAGTCCCTGAAGTCCTTTGATCGGAAGAATATAACTGATCCATGAATTGAATACATTGGCAGGACCTGCAGATTCAGGACGGCGCCCATCTACAGCGGGATCTGCTTTTTCATATCTGCTGTGGTTATAGGAATATCCGGCCATGATATTTAATCCCTGAACAGGATTCATGATGGTTTCGATTTCAATCCCTTTACTTCTTTGCGCTCCATCCTGAACAACAATATTGTATTCTTTTCCGTCACGGATCACTCCGGTTCCTCTCTGGATATTATCGACAAGGATATCGTAGTATCCAACCGTGAAATTCACTTTGTTTCTCCAAAGATTTCCCTTAATTCCTACTTCCCACTGATTCGCCATCTGAGGTTTCATCTCTCCGCTATAGTCCGGAAGCTGCTGCGTAACAGGAGCTGTATAGCTGAAGCCGTTCATATAATTACCATAGGCAGATAATTGATCTTTAAGAATCTGGTATACGATTCCTACTTTTGGAGACCATGCGGTCTGACTGAAATCACCGGTACGTTTGTTATCATTCAGATTAAGTTGTCCTTTACTTTCGTAATGATCCATACGCAAGCTTAAAAGCGTAATCAAACGGTCTGTAATATAGGTTACGTTTGAAATATAAGCTCCGTAAAGGTTGGATGAATTGCTATTTCTTACCAAAGGCGTTTTACCTGCCACAATAGCAGCCTGAGTTGCAGTCTGAATTTTCTGAAGTGCCAGATCTCTGGATATATTACCATAAACTCCGGTTACCGGTGCCACTACCGGCCCCGTAGGATTTGTCCCATCAATGTAATCATACACTACAATCGGAGAATGATTATTGTTGATCGATTGATTTAAATAATCTAATCCGATCAACACTTTATTTTTAATTTTTCCGATATTAAATTCTCCGTTGAAGTTCTGCTGAACACTTGTAGAAGAAGCTTCAGAGTTCTGCCACTGTACGTTACGTTCCAGCAGAGCATCACTGGTTGTCCCTCTGATAAACTGATATTGATATAATCCTTCCGTTTTTCTGAAGTTTCTTGAAAGCAACGTTTGCGAAGTCCATTGATCCGAAATTTTGTAATTAGCCTCTGCTTTTACATTGATAGACGGAGCTTTTAAAGTCATATCATTGTTGGAGTAAGATCGTTTCCAGTCGAATCCAAGTTCATCTGGTGTATGAGCAACATAGGGTCTTGTTCTGGTCAGAAAAATAATCGGAGTATTGGTTCCTTCATAATTATAAATCTGAGCTCCTAAGTTAAATTTCAACCTTTCATTAACCTGGTAGCTGACTGTAGGGGCTACATAGAATGATTTTCTGAATTCAGAATCCCTGAAACCATTCTGATACTGGTATGCCGCATTCAAACGGAATAACATATTTCTGGACTCTGTAATCGGTCCGTAAACATCAGCGGTAACACGGTTCAGGTTGTAGCTTCCCATCAGATAAGAAGCTTCTCCTCCGAAATAATCCTTCGGTTTTTTGGTTACTGCGTTAATCAGACCTCCAAAGGAAGTTACAGCACCTCCGTACAATGTTCCTGAAGGACCTTTGATGATTTCAAGACGCTCAAGATCGGCAGGATCTATTTCTCCGTTAGTGGTTGCAGGCACTCCGTCTACCATCGATACTTTGGTAGGAAAACCTCTAAGGCTGTAGTAGAAACTTCCGTCTCCGGAGCCTCTTCCCGGACTACCCTGCATTTTTACCATACCCGGAACGTTTTTCAATACTTCCGAAATATCGTAAGTAAGCTGTTCCTTCATAATCTGCTGGTTGATACTTGTGTAGGCCTGTGGATTTTCAAGAACTTTCAGAGGCATTTTAGCCACTGAAGTACTGTCTTTATCCAGAAATTTATTTCTGCTCACTGCATATACGGTAATTCCTTCAATCACATTATTGTGTAAAGGAGCGTAGATCGCAGGGATTTCATAGACATCTTTCTGAATGTGGATGGGTTCTCTCATCAGTTCGATGTCATTTAAAACCACCTGAAGCGTATATTCTCCAGGTGGCACATTTTCAAAGTAATATTCTCCTAAATTATTGGTTTTTGCCTGATAAGACGTGTTGACAAGTCTTAAAATAGCATTTTTTACCGGTGCTTTTTCAGACAGCATGATTTTGCCATGAATTCTGTCGCCCTGTTGTGCAGAAAGCGAATTTGAAGATAAAGCAAGACCAAGAAGTAATATAAGGGTTTTAGATGTTTTCATGCTGTAAGTTTTGTAACAGGGGATAGTTTATTTTACCGTTTTGTGATAATGGGAATGATTCTATACGTTCTGTGCGTACATATTGGGGGTTGATACGCAGTTTATTTTTAATGGTTTCGGTGATGATCTGAGGATCTATTTCCGGATTGTCATACAATACCACGATTTTTTTATCATTGGCATTCAGACATACGAAAGTATTGCCCTGCATTTCATTTTTAAGGATAAATTCTACCTCATCGAGATTAAGACGTATTCCGAAAAGCTTCATGATACGCTTTATTCTTCCTGTGATATAATAAATTCCGTTTTCACCTTTTCTGGCAGTATCTCCGGTATGTAGTACAGAAGGCTGCTCATAAGTGGCAAGATCTTCCAGTTTATGGGCATAGCCTCCGAAAATACTGGTATGCGAAAAGAGAAGTTCATCCGTTTCAGGATCAATTCTGAAATTTCCGTTATGTACAGGAGTTCCGATAGAAGTTTCTTCTTCCAGTAATCCTTCTGTGGTAAGATAAGCCATTCTTCCTCCCGCTTCGGTCTGACCGTATTGTGCAAAGAATTCTTTTTTGAATTCATGACAATAAGAGAAAATAGTTTTTCTCAGCTCAGCATTAATCACTCCTCCGGTATGGGTAAAATATCTGAGACTTGGAGAATCTTTTCTGAAAAATCCTATTCTGTTCAGGTTTTCATAAAGAAAGGGAACTCCACCCAAAGTACTGTAACCATACTCCTCCATTTCATCCCAGAATGCTTTCTGCAAAATGTCTTTATCAGTACAAACGATTCTTCCGGCACGCATACAGTTGGTGGTGAAAATAGAGAATCCGTACACAAAGTTGATCGGTACGTTTAAAGGAACTACATCAGTATCCAGAATCGGCATGTACTGAAGGATGCTCAATGCATTCTGATAAAGGCTTTCATCAGATAATTTAACCAGTTTCGGAACACCTGTTGTCCCTGAAGTACTCAAAAGAATTTTGATGTCAGGATGAATGGTAACTTCACTCTTATAATCATCCTTTGCAAAAATTCTGATTTTGTCTGAGAATGCTTTCAGAGTATATCCTTCAATGGCTTCTCTTTGAGGATCAAAGATATATTTCGGCCGGTATTCTGCCTCAATACGTTCTTTGAATTCCTCGTGCAGTTTCTGTCCCAGTACCGCAATGGTGTGCGCTGTTCCGTAAAAATTGAGAAGCACCTCAATGCTTGGCAGCTGATTGTCATTGTATAAAAAGAGCAGTCCTTTTTCTACGGGGTTTAAGCCTAAAGACCGGTACAGTGTTCCCACCGGTATTGTTGTACCGGTGGAAGCATCTGTAAACGCCAGGTTCTTATTGGCAATTACATTTTCTAAAATTTTCATAGGCTTAGTTTTCTACGAATACATCGTATTTTTTCATTTTTTCGCGAATTTTTCCGACGGTTCCCATCTCCAGAATATCGTTAAAATCAAACTTGATCTGATAAAACTGTTCAAGCGCTTCTACGATCAGAAGATGAGACATAGAATCCCATTCCGGGATTTCCTGATACGTAAGCTTTTCATCTACCAATTCTTTTTTTATAGCGATGGCAGAGGCGATAATTTCATAAAATTCTTCTGTAGTGTTCATTTTAAATTTTTATAGTTTTCCATTTTCCATTTTTAAAAATCATGAGGAATAGCACAGCCAAAACTATTTCCGAAGAAACGATAGCGGTAAATATTCCTCTCAGTTCCCAATGAAGTCTTACCCCTAAGAGATAAGCCATAGGCAGCTGAATCACATAAAACATGACGAGGTACAGTAATGTAACCTGTAGAATGTTTCCGGCGGCATTCAAAGCGCGGCTGATCACCATGGTGAATCCTAAAAGCAGATAAGCCATAGAGACCACATGGATGTATTGAACCGCATATCTGGCAACTTCCGGTTCTGTAGTGAAAAATTTCACCACATATTCTGCTGCAATCTGCCAGAATAAGGCTACAATGACCAGATAAGTCATGTTGATGGTTCCTGCTCTCCAGACTGTTTTTTCTGCACGTTCCGGTTCTCCGGCACCGAGATTCTGTCCTGTAAGCACTCCTGCTGCATTTCCTATTCCCCAGGCAGGCATTGTTGCGACCGAAGCAATACGCTGGGCAATAATGTATCCTGCCAGCGCGGTTGTTCCGAAAGTAGAGATGATTTTCACCATAATCAGCCAGCTGGATGTAGGAATGATATACTGAACCAATCCTCCAAAGGCGAGTTTCAGAATCTTCTGTAACAATGTAAGATCAAGCTGAAAAGGAACTCTGATGCTGATGCTGGTTTTTCCTGTGGCGAATATGAATGCCTGATATACAACTCCTAATGTCCTTGATAAAACCGTAGCATACGCCAATCCCATCAATCCGAAAGCAGGAATAAATCCTAATCCGAAAACAAGGATTACCGCAAAGATGATATTGGAAATATGGCAGATCCAAAGTGATTTCATGGCAATATCGGCATCACCTGCCCCTCTGAAAAGCCCATTGACAGACAAGCGGAGAATCACCAGCCCGATACTCAGGAAGACCAGTCTCGAGAAAGAAACTCCTTCGGTTACCGTACTGGCATTGATGCCCAGAAAATCAACAATTTCTGATGCAAAAAAGCAGGAAACCCCACCAATAAGCACTGCAAAAAACAGAGCCAGCAAGATGATGTATTGGGCTGTTCTGCCCATTCCTTCTTTATCTTTTTCGCCCGCTCTTCTGGCGGTAAGGGTTGCTGCTGCAATTCCCAAACCTACTGCGATGGCATAGGCGAAGTTGATGTAGTTATCAGTAATTCCCACAAGCCCAAGAACCTTGTCGCCTAATTTTGCAATAATCAATAGATTGACACTCACAAAAACAGATTCCATGACAAGTTCCATCACCATAGGAATGGCAAGACTAAAGATGGAACGGTTGATGCTTCCGGAAGTCAGCTCGACTTTTTTCCCGGCGACAGCCCCATAGGCAAAAACCGCTCCTTCTTTTAAGATATGCAGGAATTTCCTCATACTGCTGCTACAGAATTTTTATTGGCAATCTGATACAGTGGGTTAGGCAGCGCTCCGTCTTTTCTCGGAATGGCAAATGCCTTGTTTTCACTGTAACCGTTATTTTTCAGACGCAGACTGTTGATATAGAATCTTTTGAATACCGGCACGTACAGGTCATATTTTTCGTATCGTTCCTGAAGGTGGGTATTCTCAGCTTTATAGTTTTCTACACAGTTGTGAACCAATTCCCAGAATTTTTCTTCTTTAAAACCGGAATACGTATGCAAAGCATTCGACAGATATCTGAAGAAAGCATCAAAAACGCCAAGCAAAATAAACAATGGAATATTTTCTTTGTTGGAAGACTGAATCAAACCATCTGCAAGGTGTGCAGGAAGTTTTTCTCTAGCCTCTGTAGTAAGTACAATATCATCCACAAAGTCTTTGATTACGATTCTCTTCGGAACTCCGTTTTTCAAAACAACCATAATGTTTTCTCCGTGTGGCGTTACACATAATGAATGCGTATAATAGATATGCAGTAAAGGCGTAAGATAAGCATCAAGATAGCTTTCAATCCATTCTTTAATGCTCACTCCTGCTTTTTCAGCAAATGCCTGAACCAATGGAACTCCACTTTCATCTACATACAGTAAAGAAGCCATCGTCACCATTTGTTCATCCTCTTTCAGATAGTTTTCAGCACTTTCTCTCCATAATGCGCCAAGGAATTCATTATACTGATAAGGAACGCTGGCAATAGCTCCGTATTGAGGGTGCAGATAAGTAATAGCAGCTTCTTCTCCCAGGAAAATCGTTTCTTTGTTCTCAAGGTAAGCATCATCTTTAATTAAGCCTTTTACCCAGTCTGTAATGGCTGGAGCAATTTTCATCTGCTTAGGTGATAACCCTCTGATATTTCCTGTACTCAGAATAGAAACAGCGGTTTTCAGGTATCTCTTTTTAGGATGATCTACATTGAATAAAGTACGGATACTCTGCTGCGGACTGTAGGTGTCACTACCCTCACCCAATTGTATTAAAAGTCCGGAAGCAATATCCCCTGCAAAATGAATCTGAAGCTTGTGCTCCCACTGCCATGGATGTACAGGGATAAAATGATAATCTTCAACAATTTTTCCTTCGCTGATCAGTTGCTGCTGAAAATCATTATACAGCAGGTCTCCTATTTCGGAACGATAAAACTGCTCTCTGTCAATATGTTCCAAAGACTGGAATGAAGATCTGCTTTTATGGGAAGCCAGCCAGATCACTTTTAGATTCTCGTCGGCTTCAGGGGCAAATGTTTTCAGGTCTTTTGGAGAAAAACCTAACCGGCTTTTGTTCACAATTACCCAAGGATGTCCGGTCATATTATGCTCTACAGTTTGATAATCCGCATCCGCAAGATCTTTTGAAGACATCACTCCTCTTGATAAGATTAAAGCATCACAATACAGCGTATGCAGTAATTCTTCCGTGTATCTAGCAATGGTATAAGGGTCTAAGTCAAAAACAGACTGCATTTCGAGGAAGAAAGCTGCTACATCTACAGAAGACTGGTCTTCACCGTTTTCTGTTTTTGTAATGCTGTCTTTATCAATATGCCAGTAATCCATCATTCTTTCCTGTCCGCGGAAGCTGTAGATAATGTTTTCAACTCCGGTTTCAAGGGTAAAAACAGTATATCCGTTTTTATTTTCAAAGTTTACCACAGGCTTTAGAAGCTCTTCGTGCATCAATTCTGCGATGGTTTTGGCCATTAGGTTTCTGTTGGCCTGATTCCAGTTTTCCTGGCTTATTGTATTTTTTAAGTTGGTGTTCATTTTTTAATTAAATTTTGGCAGTTGGTAAGTCAGCATATTTTTCGACATCAAAATCCTGGAAAGCAATTTTCTTTTCAATTTTATAATACTCTCTTCCCAGAATATCATTGATGATGTAGGAATTACGGTACGCAGCCATTCCCAGATCGGTAGAAATATAACTGTGGGTATGAACTTCGGCATGAAGAACATAAATTTCGCCCCCGTTATGGTCTATTGAATAATTCCTGTTGACATCAAACAATCCGCTGGAATCTCTTTTGATTCTATCCTGAATATTTTGCAAGAATGCAGGCTCGTGATAGCGGTATCCCGTTCCAAGAATCAGATAATCCGCTTCCTGGTCATAAGGTACTTCCTGTTCCAGTTGGGTAAACTCAAGATTGATGAAATCCGGATTGCTGTTGTCTACTCTGTTCAGCTGACTATTAGGAATAATTGTAAGATTAGGATCCGCATTGTCGATATTCAGATCATAAATAAAATCGTAGATATCGTTGATCAGATCGTAATTGATTCCTTTAAACTGAGCCTGCTGCTTGCTTAAAATTGTTTTTCTTGCAGATTCGCTTCTGTTATAGAAATAGTCTACATAATCTGGTGAAGTAAGCTCCAGTGTCAGTTTAGAATATTCCATAGGGAAAAATCTGTCCGGACGGGAATACCAACCCAGATGTGTTTCTTCATTCCTGTTTTGAAGCAGGTCATAAAAAACTTCTGCTGAACTCTGTCCGGATCCGATAATGGCAATTTTCTTTCCCTGAGATAACAATTCCTCTTTTCTATACAGATAAGAACTGGTGTGAATAACACGGGAATCATCTTTCGGAATGAAAGAAGGAATATGGGGTTGGGTTCCGGTCCCTAAAATCAATCTTTCCGTTTTGAAAACCGTAGTTTCTTTGGTTTTGGTATGAATAGTCGTTACATGATATAAACCATCTTCATAAGTAATATCCACTACCTGAGTAGAAAAACGGCACTGTGGAAGCTGTTCAATCACCCATTGGCAATAACGGTTGTATTCTTTCCTCGGAATGAAAAAGTCTTCTCTGATAAAAAACTTATACAGTCTTCCGGTTTCTTTCAGATAATTCAAAAGGCTCAAAGGATTCGTAGGATCAGCCATGGATACGCAGTCGCATAAAAATGGAGTCTGCAGGGTTACATGGTCGATCATTAATCCCGGATGCCAGTCGAAACCATCTCTCTGGTCCAGGAAAAGGGTTTTCAGTTCCGGAATCGGATTGGATAATGCGGCAAGTCCCAGATTGAAAGGGCCAATCCCTATGCCTATTACATTGTATACGGCTTCGTTAGTCATTTTTTGTGATGTTTGTGGTGATTTGTACCTCTTTATTCTGTGGAAATTTTTCCCAGTACCATTCTCTGTAGCAGAAGTTCAGATTGGCTTTTTTATGAGGCATTTCAATTACTTTATCTACTTTGAAGCCTACATGGGCTTTGTTCATCATAGACGCAAGCGAGTCTACAGATCCTTCGCCTACCATTTTTCCTACCTGTGGCTGTGCAAAAACATAGTCAACCATAGACTGCGTAGATGGAGATACAAATTTCTTTTTAGGATCTGTAGGTGCAATGAACTGGTGCGTTCCGTAATCGGTAGGCAATACTTCGTAGTAATCGCCTACAATATCTCTGCAGGCCCAATACACCTCAAAATTGCATGAAGGCTCATCGTTTCCTGCAATGATATAGCTGTGGGCTTCATCACCTGGAAGCATCAGTCTGTAATAGGTTTCCAATTCGTCAATGGGCCAGTTCATCTGCCAGATTTTAACGGCGTGTTCACGGTTGAACCATTCGTGAAGCATTTCAAGGTCATTTTCAAGATCAATAGGACGCATACTCATCGTCACATCCTCTTTCTGGAAGTACCTTTTAAAGAAAACCTCTGTTCCCTGCGGATAGATAAGCTGGTCTGAGAAAAAATGTTTGTGAAGAAGGTTAGGAACCTTCGCATAAGCAATTGAAGAAGCGTTCACGCCTCCGTCTACATCAGCAACCGCCGACTGAAGGTTTGATTTTACTGCCCAATATCTTTGATTCAAAGCATAATCCGTTAATGAGGAAGGTTCAGTTTCATGAAGATTTTCAAACTCTCTGTACAGAATATGGATTAATCTTCTTTCTTTAACCAGTCCCGTCTTACCTATTGAAGCAATCAGTGCGCTCAGGTTACTTACCAGAAGATGGTGAGAAATAATATCCAGAAGACGCTCATCCCTGATGAAAAGATCTTCCACTTCAGGATAATCTTTGATCAGAGATTCATATTTTCCTTTAAAGCTTTCTTTGATTAAATAACCTTGTCCGTCTCTCACATAAATAGATTGAGGAAGCAATTGATTATCCAATTGTACAAGCAGATTCTGCTGATGAACTTCCGGCGCCATCCCTAATTGATTGTACAATCTGTTCAAAGGGGAAAGCAACAGATTTATGTATTTTTCAAACCAGATAATGGCTGCTTTTTCTGCATCTACACCCAGTTGATTCGCAACATTCTTAAAGAAATGCGCCGTAAAATTGAATCCGTCTGTAGATTCATCCTGACAAAGCCTTGCTAACAGAATCACTTTATCTTCATTTGAAAAAGGATTTTCACGGAGCAGAATATTGAGACTGTCCATATTCTTCCCTTCATAATGAACGCTTAACGTGGATGGTTCCAGTAATAATTTAAAATTCGGAAAGTCATTTTCAAATGAAGCTTTTTCGTGCTGCCACCAGATAGCGGAAGCATAACCTCTGTTGAGATCTTTTAAGCTGTTTGTTCTTACAGATCCTGTCATTAAAACATGCAGAGAAAATTTCAACATCCAGCTGAAATCTGGATTATACACCGTTCTTATGGAAGATGTTGCATAAAAATCCTCTCCTAAAGGTCCGATGTGAATGATTTTCCCGGAACCCAACATTTCAGGGTATTCTGCTGTTGATAAAAGATATTGTGCTTCCCATGGATGACATGGAACGATGTAAAAATTATTGATGTTTTCAAAATCGTAGCTTTCCGGTAAAGAAGTCCATTTTTCAAAGATTTCTTTGGCCGAGATTCCCGGAAGAGACTTTTCCGTGATGCAGTCTTTATGAATCAGGAAATAGTCCAGCTGGAATCCTTTTCCGAATTCAGGGCCGTATAACAACTGTTCTTCCTCAGAGAATCCCATTCTTGATTTGGTGAAAGGATGCAGATTGTGGCCTGCAGGAAGCATTTGCTCAGATTCAAGGAAAGAATAGGTCAACAACTGATCGTCCTGAAGATAAGCTTCTGTTGTCTGTTCCAGATTTCTTAAGCTGCTTTGAATTCTTTCCACAAAGTTTCTGAAACCCGTTTCGTTGGTAGTCTCAGAAAGTTCTTTGTAAACCAGTTCAGTAAGCTTTTGATCATTCACTTCAAAAACTTTTTGATTTTGATGATCTACCGCCCATAAAACAGGTCCGTATTCATGAAAAAGAGTTTCTGAACGATAGGAAACCGGAGCAAATAAAAACAGTCCGCTTTTCTTCATTTCAACTCTCATAAACAATGAATAATCACTGTTCTGAAGAGCTTTTGCCGTGAGAAGATCATACTTCGGAACGCCGTGGTAGAATTTTCCGTTTCCCAGTTCTCTCAGCATTCCGTTCAATAGAATCCTGAAAGTAATTTCCCGGGCTTTTTCTCCTGTTCTATTTTTCTGAATTAAAGTCTTTTCCATGATTTTTGATTGTGGTGAGAATTTGATGAATGTCTTCCGTAGTCGTAATCGGATTCAGGAACGTAAACTTCAGATAGAAATTCCCATCCACTTTTGTACTTGCTACAAGGATTTCTCCGCTGTAGAACAGTTTCATCTTGATGTATTGATTCAGCGCATTCAGATCACTGATTTCCGGATTTACATATCTGAAAACAAGAACACTTAAGTCGGAATCTGAAAGGAGTTCAAAATCAGCATCTTCAGAGATCATCGCTGCAGCATCTTTGGTAAGATCAATCACCGTATCTGTGTATTCTGCCAATTGTTCTTTCCCCATCATTCTTAGGGTAAACCAAAGTTTTAACGCATCAAATCTTCTTGTACTCTGGGTAATGGATTTATTGATCTGTGCCGGAATTTCCTCCTCGTCCATTTCCTTCGGATTCAGATAATCGGCGTGGTGTTTAAGAATCAACAGTTCTTTTTTATTTTTAACAATGAAAGCACTGCTGCTGATCGGCTGGAAGAATGATTTGTGATAATCAATCGTTACAGAGTCGGCTCTTTCAATGCCATTGATAAGATCACGGTATTTTTCACTTAATAATAAAGCACAACCGTAAGCGGCATCTACATGCATCCAGATGTTATAGTGTTCTGCAATATTGGCAATATCATCCAGTGGATCAATGTTTCCAAAGTCTGTAGTTCCGGCTGTCGCTACGATTCCGATAGGAATATTTCCTAATTGCTCTTCCCTCTTAATGTATTTCTTTAAAAGAGAAATATCCATACGGAAACGTTCATCGGTCGGAACTTTAACAATACTTTTCTCACCCAATCCCATAATGGATGCATTTTTCAGATTACTGAAGTGAGATTTATCGGAAACAAATATCCTGAAACGGCTTGCCTCTGTCGGCAGACCCTCCATTTTAATATTATGATTGTATCTTTTCTGGGAAAAACAGTCACGCATCATCACCAATCCCATTAGGTTGCTCTGTGATCCTCCTGCGGTGAAAACGCCATCGCTTTCATTGGTATTGTATCCGATCTGACCCGCAGTCCAGTCGATCAGTTTTCTTTCCATAAAGGTTCCTCCCGCGCTCTGATCATAAGTATCCTGAGAAGAATTGATGGCGCTTACAAGGATTTCACCTGCCAATGCCGGAATTACTACGGGGCAGTTAAGGTGAGCTACATATTGTGGTAAGTGAAAAGCGGTGGCATGTTTCACATAGATTTCATCTACTTCAGCCAGCAGCTCATTATAATTGGATAGTTTTTGATTAAGATCAATCTGTTGTACCATTCCTTTCATTGTTTTGGCTTCGATACCACTGAAAGGCTTGTTGTTTCTGTGAAGAAATTCCTGAACCAGGTCTAAAGTACTGTTGACAGCATTACGATAATGATCATAATTGTCAGGATGAAAAATATTCCCAAAATTCCCCGAAATGTGAGGTGAAGTGGTGCTTGCGAGCGTTTCTAGGGATATTAAATTGTTGTTCATAAAAGTTTTGTAATGTGATTTTTTAAATCTGTGAGTTGTTGTGGTTTTTTCGATATATGGTTATATATATCTGATAGTCAGGTTTTTAAATTTTGCATTTTTTATTATATTTTATTTGGTGATTACGTAATTATTACTAAATTTGACTCGGCTATTGTTATTTAGAATAATTAAAAACAAAGATAAAAATTATTACTTAACACCAAATTTTTTTTAATGAATTCTACAGAAATTTTAGATAAAGACTGTTTAACAGCTGTAAAACTGCTTCCTACGGTCATAGAAGTCACCTCTCAGGAAAGAAGAATGATAAAAGATGCGGCTTTGCATCTTCAGAAAAAGTATGACACTTATGAAAACCGTGATTTTATAAAACATGTCCATCAGTTGGCGTCTTATTTTTTACCAGAGAGAATTTTAAATATAGCGGCTGATTTTGCGAGTGACTTTTCAAAAAATCAATATGGAGCACTGATCTTTACCGGACTCATGGATATCGATCAGGAGAATATAGGCTCTACTCCTCCCAACTGGCAGGCAGCCGATTATTCAAAATTTAATTTATATGGCTTTGCATGTGCCCTTATCCATGGCGCACTTCCATCAAAACCGGTACAATATTATTCACAGCGTAAAGGCGGCGGATTGATCCATGCCATCATTCCTGATGATAAAATGAAGGAAACGCAAACCGGATCAGGATCTTCTACAGATTTATATGTCCATACGGAAGACGCTTTTCTGAAACATCAGGCTGATTTTTTAAGCTTTATGTATGTGAGAAATGAAGAGCAGGTCCCTTCAACGTTATATTCCATCCGTTCTCATGAGTCTATCGGGGAAAAGTACAGAGCACTTTTTGATCCTATTTATAAAATTCCGAAAGACGCCAACCTGGAAACGGGAAACAGTGAAGAAGAAACCCTGGATTCTGTATTGTATGGCAATTACAGCCTTCCTTTCATGAGATTCGATGCTGCTGAACAGCTTTTCAATTCCAGCATCAGACAGTCTGATGAAGCGCAGAATACACTGCATGAGTTCTGGGAAGAAGCCAGACATTTGATTTATTCAGGATTCACGCCTCAGGCAGGAGATGTTATTCTGGTAAATAATCACTTATGTGCTCACGGAAGATCGGCCTTCCGTGCGGGAATAAGAAATATTGATGGTGTAGAACAGCCATGTGAAAGAAGGATTATGCTTCGTATGATGAGCAAAGTAAGTCTCATCGATATGAGAGCACACACCCTTACGGAAGATCCGTTCTTTGTGATAGAGGAACATTTGGGTAAAAATTTTCAACATTTTTAATAGAATGCCTGGTTAGTTGGCATTTTTGAACATTCAATCAATCGAAATCCTTTTTGGGCATGGCTCAAAAAGGATTTTTTCTGGTTAATCCTTGTCAAGGTTTTAAACCTTGACAAGGATATAGGGGTATTAAGTTTCGGCTAAAGCCAATATTACACTAACAATAAAAAACAAGCGGGCTAAAGCCCGCTTCTATTGATATAAAAACTAATCAATATTCAATAGGAACGGGCTTTAGCCCGTTTAATAATTAAATATAAATTCAAAATGGCTTTAGCCGAAACTTAAAAAAGGGTTCATTGTTTAAAAAATCTGTCAAATAAAGACAATTGCTCAGATAACGATCGGCTCCAGTATTCCGGAACGTGTCCGCCTAAAGATTCTGTGTAGAGATGCTGGATCTTCATTTCAGTCAGCTTTTTATGAAAATTCCGGTTCATAGTAATCATTTGAGTGTCTTCTGTACCACAGTCGAAAATATATTGCTGATCTGCTCCGGCCATCAGTTTTATTTTGCTGTCGGTAAGGAAATTGGGATTGATGGATTCGAGTGGTCCTAAAACTTTATTCACCATATATTTCTGATATCCTTCCCCGAACGAGTTGAAATCCAGTGCTCCACATGAACTTCCCACGATTCCAAATGTCTTGTTGTACGTAATCCCGATGTTGGTTGCTCCATAGCCTCCCATACTCCATCCCAGAATTCCGCGGAATTTTTTCTCAGCTTTCACAGGATAGTTTTTATCAATGAATTCTACCAGCTCTTTTCCAATAAAGGTCTGATACTGGGAATCCTTAACCATCGGGCTGTCTACATACCATGAACTGTAGTTTCCATCTGGAAGTACATAAATGGTTTTAAATTGCTGAGCTTTTTTAACCAGATCAGGAATATCCTGTTTGATAATCCTGTCCGGATTACCGCTGAAGCCGTGAAGAATATAGACAGACGGATATCTGGTATTAGGCTGTAAATTGGGAGTAATGATCACTGTTTTGATTTTTTTATTCATTTTCGGACTGAAAATTTCCTGATGAATAATTTTTTGTGCTGATAACTGTACAAATGCTGTCAGTACAACTACAATGTTGATAAGCTTCTTCATGCTGAAAAATTTTTAATTAATCATAATCACTGGTATCATATTTCTTTAAACATATTGTGTACCAATGCATCTTTGACAGAGCAAAATTGCAGCATAAAAAAGAGAAAAGCCTCAACCTATGTTGAAGCTTTTGTTAATTCTTTTCATAAAATTAGATCAGTCAATGATTAATATTTCCAAAGCATTAATCCTGCCTGATAGCCTGTTCCCAGTGTCCATATAAGAATATAATCTCCTTTTTTCAATGATTTTACTTCTTTTTGATATTGGTCTAAAGCTAAAAATGGACTGGATGCTCCGGTATACCCAAGCTCTTTAGAGTAAAAAGGAATTTTTTCCTCCGGCAACTGAAAGTAATCGCGGATAATATTGATATTCTTGATAGAAAACTGTGAAAACAAAAACAAATCAATCTGTTCCAGACTTATCTGATTGCGCTTTAAGAACAGGGGGATATTTTCCAGTGCAAAATTGACACTTCCCATGCCGTCAAAAATACGATCCCAGGTTGTCAGATCGCCATGATCATGACGTGAATTTCCTTTAGGTGGGTAGAGTACGGTATTACAAAAACTGCTGTCTGTATGATATAATACATCTAATAACCCTGAGGTGTCGTCTCCATCATTTTCTACGATGAAGGCAAAAGCAGAATCTGAAAGACAAAAAGCGGTAATCGGGTTGTCAGGATCTAATATCCTTGAAAATTTTTCGGCACAAACTACCAAAGCTTTTGTTCCGGACCGGGTTCCTTTTAAATATTTTGATACCTGATCCAGCGCTATAAACGCTCCAATACAGTTGGCGTTCATATCATAACATAAGGTATCCGGTTTTCCGTTAAGCGCATGATGTATCTGGATGGCGTCACAGGGAATATGATGTTCGGGAGAACTGCTTACAAAAATAATAATATCTATATCGAGGATAGAAATATTACTTCCTTTAAGAACTTCTCTTGCAGCTTCAATTCCCATAGAAAGTGTAGTTTCAAAGGAATTCTGTGGAACAATAAAGCGTTCTGCCCTGCCTAAGGCATTCTGGATTTTTTGCATTGAAATTTCCTGGTTTTCAAAATGTTCAATAACAGCTGTATTATTTTCTACAAAATCAGGATGATAGAAATACGTGTGGTGTAACTTCATGTCTGGTTAATATTTTAATTATATCTCTTATTTGTGATATAATGTAAATTTAACATAATAACATGATATATCCCAGAAACATGAAATAAATCACTTTATGGGTGATTATTAAAAATGGATGGTAAATTTAATCAGTGCTTATCTCCGCTAATTTCCTTTTTGATCCGGCTAAGCTGTGTAGGTGTTATGCCCAGATAAGAAGCGATGTGATGCTGTTTCAATCGGTTGTAAAGAGATGCATTATCAAGCAATTGCAAATATCTTTTTTTTGCTGTTTCATACTTCAGAGAGACTTCCAAAGGTTCTTTTTTTACCACCCAGTTTTTTTCCAGATAATGCAGGTGAAAAAGAGCAAGATCATGGTGTTTTTCCAGCAGCTCACGGTAAGCTTTTGCGGGGTATTGTATTACTGAGCAGTCTTCCAGTGCAATCATATTGAAATCGCTGGGTTCGTTTTTAATAATGGCTGCTGTGGAAGCTACAAAGCTGTTTTCTTCAAAGAAAATTTTATAGATATTATTTCCCTGTTCATCTGCTGTGTAATATCCTATCATTCCGGACTTTAGAAAGTAATAATATCTCGCCATAGAACCGGATTCCAGCAGAAGATCATTTTTGCGGTAATATTCTTCTGTACAGATATCCAGTAAATCTTTAATCGTTTCCTCAGATAAAGGATAATACTGATTAATATGTTTTACAAATTCTGAATGCTTCATTCTGGTATTTGGAAAGTATAAAGGATTGTATTACATAATCATCTGTGAAACCCTATGTAATCAATGGTTACATACAATCTTTCTGTTTTGAAGAAAATTACTCCAATACTTTTTTCATCATCAGATCCGTCTGTTCTTCTTCCCCAAGCCTGAAAATATGCTTATCAAACTCAACGAATCCGTTTTTTCTGTAAAATTGTAAAGCTCTCAGGTTTTTTTCCCAAACCCCAAGCCACAAATAAGATTTCTTAAGTTGCTCAGCTGTTTCCAAAGCCTTGTTATAAAGAAGCTGGCCCACTTTTTTACCGTGATGGCTTTTCTTTACATAGATTCTTTCAATTTCAAGGGCGGTATCATCCTGAAGTTCGGTCTGTGCCTCTCCGGAATTGACTTTCAGGTAACCAACCGGATTGTCTTCTTCCCAGGCAATATAGAAAAATGAATCAGGATTATTCAACTCTGACTTTATTTTTTTCGTATTAAAGCTTTCTTCCAGATACTTTTTCATAGCCTCTTCCGTATTATTTTCTGCAAAAGTTTCGGAAAACGTCTGTCTTCCTAAACTTTGTACAATTTCTACATCTTCGGCGGAGGCTTTATTAATGATAATTGAACTCATAATGATAAGAATAAATGTTATGAAAAAAGAATTTTTTTAAATGCTTCGGAAGCGAGATGTACCTGTACACTCCAGTCGTCAGCAGCATCGCTTCCTGCATCGTCAGAAATATATTTCAGGCATAAAAACGGAATGTTTTCCTGTTGGGCAATCAATGCCAGCGGATAGGCTTCCATGTCTACAATATTGTAATCTGTTTCGGAGTGGTTCATTTCAAAACTATCACCGCTACCACAGATTCCTTCTTTCAAAGTATCCATTTTCAGACCATATTCCAGTACAGGTGGTACTCCTGATAATGGAGTTTCATATAATTTAAAACCAAGTCCTCTTACATCCATATCCCGCTGGATGAATTTTGTGCAGCATACCACTTCTCCTTTGTGAAATCCTTTGCTTCCGGCAGAACCTAAATTCACGATCAGTTTAGGTTTTCTTGTGTGAATTTCTTTGGTTAATTCTATGGCCGCATTTACTTTTCCGATGCCGGTAATCAATTTATTTTTATCGTCAAATACAGTTCCTGCTTCAGAATCTAATGCAAAAACAAAAAGGGTATCATCAATTGAATAATGACTTTCGTTGTTAATTTTTATCATTGAAAAATCAAATTTACACAGCTTTTATTACTGTATTACAAAGATACAAGACTCTGTTCAATTAAAAACCCCAAAATAATTTTATTTTGGGGTCCTCATATTTTAAATACTGCATCCATCAGCGTCGCATGCAGCGCCGCCGCCACCGGAAAGATCCTTAAACGGGCTCACCGTCTCTTTATAAGTCTGCTGGAGTGCATTTTCAAATACTTCTGCAGGCTGAGCTCCGGAAACAGCATATTTACCGTTCAGAATAAAGAAAGGAACCCCGGAAATGCCATTATTTCTTGCCTCCTGAATATCCTGATTCACTTCATCATCCAGTTGATCTGTCGTAATAGCCTGCAGTGCTTCTTCTCTGTCAATCCCTAAGCTTTCAGCAAGAGCTGTCAAAACTTCAGTATTTCCAACATTTTTGCCGTCAATAAAATGAGCGACAAATAATGCCTCTTCCATTTCATTGGATTTGTTGTGTTTTTTAGCCAGATGAAGCAATTTATGAGCGCTGAATGTATTGGTGATCAATGTTTTTCCGAAGTTGAAATCAATTCCGGCTCCTCTTCCCATTTGGGTAACCTGTCCCAGCATTTGAGCAGCCTGAGCTTCAGCAACTCCTTTTTTCTCTCTGAAATATTGAATGGTATCCTGAGTTTCTTTCGGATCTAAAGTTGGGTCCAGCTGAAAACTCTTCCACTCTACTTCTACTTCATCTTTAAAAGGAAGCTTATTCAAAGCCTGTTCAAAATTATTTTTTCCGATATAGCAAAACGGACACATTACGTCCGACCAGATTTCTATTTTCATTGTATTTAATTTTAAATCAAATTAATAGTACAAAGATAGGGTATTTTATTTAATGTAACAAAAGTTATTACAGTTTAATCCTGACAGGTGGGAAGAACTTGGCTGCGTTTTTCTGATACTTCTTTTAGGATCATCATTAAAAATGCCAGCAGACCAAAGATCAGACCTATCCAGGGAATATACTCCACTCCTTTCGTAATGATAATCCACCCTCCTATTGTGGTTCCCAGTGTTACTCCCAGATTTCCGAATGAGGTCGCCAGGCTGTTGGCAAATTCCAGGGAGTAAGGTACAGAAGAGATCATATAGGTAGATGCATTCAGGAAGCTTGGCGAATACAAAAATCCCCAGATTCCGATTACTGCAATAGTAGCGAATAAATTACCATCAGAAAAATATAAAAGAAAAGGCACTACAATAGTTCCGGAAAGGAAAAAAGCGGTTGTGCCCGCCACATTTCTGTTCAGCATTTTTCCGGCTGCACCATTGGCAACTATTCCGATAATTCCAAATAACAGAAGCATATAACTTACCATTGAAGTATCCATTCCCTTTGCTTTGTTCAGATAATCTGCAAAATAGCTATAGGTAGAAAACCATGCTGTAATCATGAAAAAATTAGTAAGAGTACTCAGGATAAATGGTGGCTGTTTCAATATTCTGATCTGATTTCCATAGGATTTTTTCTCTTTCACAGGCATCGGTGGGAGAAGAAAATAAATGGTACTCAAAGCAATCAAACTAACCAGCGTTTGTATCATGAATGAATATTCCCATGACCAAAGACCGGCAATCCATGTGGCAAAAGGGACTGTAGTCACCATAGCAATGGCTACTCCGTTAAAAACAATTCCCATCAATTCGTTCTTTTTCCTGTGATCCGCCTGAGATACTGCTACCGATAATGCGGTCGCAATATAAACGGGCTGAAGAAAGGCGGGTAAAATTCTTACCAGCATCAACAGCCAGAAAGGAGGCGAAAAAGAAGATACAAATCCTGTAACCAGAAACATGAAAATGGCAGCGAGCATTATCTTTTTACGGTCAATACCTGAGGTTAGCAAAGTCATAAAAGGCCCCGTAAGAGCAATTACCAATGCAAAAGCACTTAGAAGATACCCTGCTTTGTCTATACTGATTTTATAATGTTCTGCAATTTGCGGAAGAATTCCGATGACACCAAATTCTGTTGTAATGACGGCTATAAATCCCAGACATCCAATGTATGCATATTTCTTCATGACACTTTATTCTCCAGATTTTAAGTTTTGATGGGCAAAAACGGCCATTTCATCTACAGCTGACTGTACTTCTTCCAACAGTTCTCCCATATGCATAAAACCATGCACCATATCTTTGTAAAGGCTTATTTTAAGGTCAACGCCTGCATTTTTCATATTTTCAGAAAGCTGTTTGCCATCATCCAGTAAAGGATCATGCTCCGCCAGAATGATTAAAGTGGATGGTGTTTGTTTAAAATCTTTAATCAAAACAGGAATGGCAAGAGGATTATTTTTTTCCTCTTCCGGAAGATAACCTGCCCAGGCCTCTATACCACCCTGTTTGGTAAGGACCGGACCGTTTTCATACGTTTTCCATGTATTTGAATTCAATTGATTATCTGCCGCAGGATAAATCAAGACCTGAAATTTCAACTGTTTCCCTAACTGGATGGAAACTGCTGTTGACAAAGCGCCACCTGCACTGTCTCCTATAATTCCTACTTTATCAGGATCAATTTCTAAAGATTCCGCATTTTCAAATATCCAGTTTACAGCACCGATACAATCATTTAAACCAGCAGGAAACGGATGTTCCGGAGCAAGACGGTAATCTATAAATATCACTACAGAGCCGGTTTTATTAGCCAGTTTACGGACTACAGCATCATGAGTCTCATATCCTCCTGCAATAAACCATCCTCCATGAATATAAATAATAGCCGATGACAATTGAGTATCTCTTCCATGAGGACGATAAATCCGGATAGGAATCTGATGGTTTTCCTGTTGAATACTGAGTTCTTCTATCATGGCAACTGATTCTTTTTTACCACTAAGCTGAAGAGACATGGTTTCAAGAAATTTTCTCGCACCATCTAAAGAATTCTGAGGATTGAAAGGTTGAATCGTTTCTAAATGATTTAAAATTTGTGTTATTTTAGAAGTAAGTTGCATTTTTTAATCTGATTTAAGTTGTTATTATTTCTGCTGAGGACATGAGCGCTATTATCCTTCTATCGCAGTATATTTTCTGTTTGGTGAACAAAATTAAATTTCAAACCTTACATTTGCATTGTATACAGCTAAATGTATGGTACTAACAAATTTGTAAGTAATGGGCAAGATAAAAGAAAATTCAACGAATAATATCAACAGACAGTATATACAGGAATGTGATCTGAGTTATGCAGTATGTAAAATCGGTGGGCGATGGAAACTGATAATTTTAAATAAATTAAAAGATGGGAAATTGCGTTTCAGTGAAATTAGAAACTCTATTTCAGGAATAACGGAAAGAATGCTTACCCTTCAGCTGAGAGAGCTTGAAAAAGAAAGCTTAGTAAAGAGAACAGTTCACGCAGAAGTTCCGCCAAGGGTAGATTATGAGCTTACAGCTATTGCCAGAGAGTTGATCCCGATCTGGAAACAGTTGGATGAATGGGGTGGAAAACACAGGCAAATGATGATGCTACAGGAAACAATTGAAGAGTAATAATTATAAAATCTGCAGATCCGGAAATTGAATAAACCTGAAAATAGAAGAAGCGGGATTTTATCTTTGATAAAATCCCGCTTCTTAAACGAATCATAAATATAAAAAATTACATTTCTGCGTTTGCTTTATTGACTTTTTTTGAAAACAAAATATGGGCAATCAAAGCCAGTACTCCGAATACAGTTCCTACAAGACATACGCCGGTCCATTGAGCCTTTTGCCAGGCAATAGAAGCCAGCCATGTTCCCAGTGATCCTCCAATGAAGTAAGAAACCATATACACTGTATTCAGTCTGTTAACTGCATTTGATCTGATAAGGAAATAATTTGTCTGGTTCATAATATGGCTTGACTGTACTCCCAGATCTACAAGAATTACACCTACAATCAGTCCCCAATAGGTTTCACCTGCAAAGTAGGTAAAGCCCCAGCTTCCGATGACAATCAGTAAAGAATACAAGATAATTCTGTTAATATCCAGATACTTTTGAAGTTTTCCCACCTTAGCAGCAGCTAAAGCTCCTACAGCCCCGGCTAATCCAAAGCTTCCCACGACAGAAGAACCTGCATTAAAAGGTGGTTTTTCCATATGAAAAACCAATGTGGTAAACAAAGCACACATAGAACCGAATGCCATTGCCCCACGGAATGATGCCAGCTGAAGAACAGGCTGTGTTCTTGCAAGATGAGCTACAGACTGCATCAGCTCTTTATAGCTACCTTTAAAATTGGGCGACATTTCCGGAAGCATTTTATAGACAGCTAACCAGACAATGATCATTAACCCTGCCGCAATTCCAAACATGGCTCTCCAGCCCCAGACTTCTCCTACAATTCCTCCCACAAAGCGGGACAGAAGAATCCCGAGTAATAATCCGGACATTACCAACCCGATGTTGGAGGATTTTTCTTTATCTGAAGAAAGCTCCGCTGCAATAGGAACAAATAATTGTGGAATAACTGAAGTTGTCCCGATCAGTAAGCTGGCTGCATACAACATCCATAATTGAGTAGCAAAAGTCATCCATAAAAGTGATCCGAAAACAAGAAACAAATCAATTAAAATGAGTTTCTTGCGGAAAAATTTGTCTCCCAACGGAACAATCAGCAAAAGCCCTAACGCATAACCGATCTGAGTCAGTACAGAAATTTTACCTGCTGCACTCTCAGAAACCTGCAGTTCCTCTGAAATAAGGGCCAGTAAAGGCTGATTATAATAATTGTTCGCCACCACGAGTCCGGAAATAACGGCCATAAGCCAGATAACAGTCCGGGAAATACCATTGGAAGAATTCTCCTGCATTACGTATAAAGTTTTTATTTGAATTGAAAGCAGTCTGAAAGCAGATAACGATGCATACTTTCAGATTTTTAAGAGATCAAAGATAACCATTAAAAAAGGAAATAATCTGCTCTTTTCTTTTACATTTTCACGAATGCTATGTGATTCTGAGATAAGTAGAATGATTTCAGCATTCTGCCTTTCTGATTGTTTTTATGGATAATATATATTGACGAAAAACTTTTTGAATCTTGGAAATAATAAGGAAATTTGCATCATGAAAATCATTCCACTTAAAGAAGGCAATTTTTCGGCAAGCAAAACCAAGGATTTTACGCTTTTAACAGAAGAAAATTTTGATAAGATTGGAGGAATCAAAATGTCGGTTCAACCGTTTCTTATCATCACTGAAAATGACCATATCCTTCTGGATGCCGGCATTGGCTGGAAAAACAGTACCGGAACAACTGTGGTTTCAGAAATTCTTGAAAAGGAAAACATCCGTCCTGAACAAGTCACCAGGTTATTGCTGTCTCATCTTCATAAAGATCATATTGAAGGAGCTGTGAAGTTCACGGAAAATGGTTTTGAGGCCGCTTTTCCAAATGCTCAGATTTACATACAGAAACGCGAACTGGATTTTGCAATGGAAAATAAAGGCAATCCGTCTTTTGATTTTGAGATCCTGGAAAAACTGATTCAGCTCCCGAATATCACGTGGATGAATGATGATAAAGGAGAGATCACAGATGAAATTTCCTATGAAGTTGCAGGCGGACACACACCGTTTATGCAGGTGTTCTGGATCAGAGAAAATGATGAAACTGTTTTCTATGGTGCTGATGACCTCCCGCAGGCTTCTTATTTAAAATATCATTTAGCGTACAAAAGTGATTTTGACGGTAGAAAGGCAATGGAATTACGGCTGAAATGGGAAAAAGAAGCAAGAGAAAACCGTTGGAAAATTCTTTTGTATCACGATTTGGATAAAACTATTGTAGAAGTTTAAACAAAAAATGGTTTAAATTTCATTAAACCATTTATAGATATCAAATTCCGAAGGAATATTCAGTTTTTTCCTGATCCTGTTTTTCCTGTTTTGTATCGCTTTTGGGGTTACAAAAATGCAGGTTGCAATTTCCTTTGTGGTCATATTGAGCTTAAGGTAAATGCAAAAGATCAATTCAGAATTTTTTAGTGCAGGCTGTATAGCAGATAACTTCTTAAAAAAATCGGGATAGACGAGTCTGAATTTATTCAGCAGTCGTGGAGAATTTGCTTTAGCAAGAGCCATAATTTCGTCTTGTACAAGAATCTTTTGATTCAAATCCTCTATGTTCGGTTCAGGTTTTTTATTTTTCATAATACTTTCTCATCTCTACTTATTTCAGATACGGCATCTTTTGCGCATATCAGTACAAAGTCTTTTTTCTCTTTTCTATCTGTATTTTGCTGATTTACTATTGGGAGCAGGTTGATTTTTATGTATTCAAAATTCTGATGCTTTTAATTAATATAATGTAATGTTTCATAGTATATAGGCTATATTTATTGAATAATCATGTTAAAAAATTCCACATGTGAATTTTATATCAATTTTACATTGGCAAAGAAAGAAAAAATGATTAAAATTTTATTAAAAGCGTGTACCACATAGATACCACGTTATTTTTTTAATAAAAATTTCCTAACAGCTTTTATCAGCCTGTTTCCCATTGTTTGCACTGTTACTTTTTAGTGGGTTGTAAATGTAATGGATTATCCAAGTTACTTTTTATGATCTGGATCAATATTTAAACAAAAGAATTACTCAGAAAAAAGTGACTATATGTGGTACATGAATGGTACCACATTGCATGGGAAATAAAGAAAATCACAGTTCCTTTATTATTATAAATTTTAAAACATTAAAAGTCTCTTAAAGAGTATTTAAAATTTTAGCTGAAAATAAATAAGAACTATGATCACTGAAAATTTGCTCATCTCATTTGGAGCCGAAATTAAAACCTATAAAGCAGAAGATATTATTTTCCGGGAAGAAGATTCGCCAATGTATTATTTCCAGATTGAAAAAGGAAAAGTTAAGCTTAATAATTATATGGAAGACGGGAAAGAGTTTATCCAGAATATATTATCAGACGGCCATAGCTTTGGAGAATCCTTACTTTTTGTAGACCGGCCCTACCCGATGAATGCCATTGCAATGGAAGACTCCGGTATTTTCATCATGCCAAGACAGAACTTTCTGAAGCTGATCCAGGATAATCCCGAAATTTCATTAAATATCTATCAGTGCCTTGCAGAAAGAATGTATTATAAATATATCATGCTCTATAACCTTTCTTTTCAAAATCCGGTTTCCAGGCTAAAACTACTGATGGATTATCTGAAAAGTTATCATGATGATAAAAAGCCTTATTCTTTCCAGATTCCTCTTACCCGGCAGCAGCTTGCCTCATTGACAGGATTACGTGTGGAAACTGTTATACGGACCATAAAACAGATGGAAAAGAATCAGATCTTGAAAATAGAACGCGGGAAGATTTATTATTAAAAACAAAAGCCGGTTTTAAGCCCAGCTTTTGTTTTTATGTCTTATTCCTGATCCAGTTCTTTCTGGAACTCTTCCAGGTATCTTGCTATATGAATACCGTCTGCCAAACCATGATGTGCTTCAACAGACACCGGTAGATATTTTCTGCCTCCACGGATATTGAATCTTCCAAAAGCGATTTTTGGAACTGATTCTGTTGTATTAAAATCTGTAGGATGCAATATCGCACTGAATGAATTCCATGGAATAGTAGTATGTCTGATGTGATCTTTTCCCAGTCTTCCGTTGCTTAATCTCAAACCTGTGGTTTCATGGACTCCTTTTATTTCCTCCTGTAGCGCTGCATTGAATGTTTCAAAATCTTCTGAGAAAGGAGTGAATGAAAAACCGAAAGTACCATCCGGTCTTCCGATCGTACTGCCGGCATGAACGGTGTCAAACTGTATCACCTGCCCATCAATAATTCTGAGTTTCAGCTCATCTACTCTATTAACGGCCACCATAGATTTGTGAAAATAATAGGCAAAAAATGAATACCCTTTTTCTTTGGCGGTATCATAAGCTTTTGTGCAGTCCACCTCCGTTGTAAATCCAAAATAAGGGCTTGCCATATTAGAAAAGAATTCAAAATGTTCTTTTCTGTTCCAGTTGTCTATATCTACGATCTTCATTAATTCTTATTTGCTGCAAATTTCTGAAAGTTTATCCGGTTTTAAAAGCTTATGGATAAAAATATAATTAAAACTTAATTGGGTAAAGGGATTGTTTGGTCGATATTTTGCTGCAAAACAAACGTATTTTATATACTCATTGATCTCCTTTCAGAGGACTCTTCT
Source organism: Chryseobacterium sp. 2VB (assembly GCF_005503635.1). NCBI lineage: Bacteria > Pseudomonadati > Bacteroidota > Flavobacteriia > Flavobacteriales > Weeksellaceae > Chryseobacterium > Chryseobacterium sp. 2VB. The sequence continues at coordinate 373,022 of NZ_SCNC01000001.1, read as the reverse complement.
TCAATCAGGATATTAAACTTACTCAATAAAAAATAGAAAACATACTATGGAAAAAATCGGATTCATCGGATTAGGAAATATGGGGCATCCTATGGCAAAGAATATTGAAAAAGCAGGATTGCCGCTTTCAGTGTATAACAGATCTTCTGAAAAAGCCAAAGATTTTGAGGAAAAATCTATAGTCTGCACCCAGATTAAAGATCTTGTACAAAACAGTGATATTATATTCACAATGCTAACCAACGACACTGCTGTAAAAGCGGTATACGAAGAAATTCTTCCACTAAATATTCAGGGGAAGCTCTTTGTAGATATGAGTACGATCTCACCCGAAGCGTCTGCAGCAACATCTGCTGCTGTGAAAATAAAAGAGGCCTCCTTTATTGATGCACCTGTAGCAGGAAGCACCCAGCCGGCAATGGAAGGAACCCTGATCATTATGGCAGGAGGTGAAGAAAAAGACCTTCAGCGGGCCATGCCCTACCTTTTGAAAATGGGAAAATCTGTTAAACATTTAGGTGAAAACGGAAAAGGTATTGCGGGAAAATTATCTGTCAATTATTTTCTGTCTGCCATTTATCAGGGGCTTGCAGAAACAGTTTTATTGGCCGGAAAGCTGGGGATTGAAAGATCAGACATGTTGGAAATAATCAACGAAAGTGCGAGCGGAAGCGGGGCAACCAAAGTAAAAACTCCTATGCTGACTGCCGATCAGTACGCTCCGGCATTTGCCCTTGACCTGATGCTGAAAGATATCCTTCTTGCCAAAAATGCAGGTGCCGATTATCCTCTGTCTGAGGCTCTGGTTCAAACCTATCAGAATGCACATGATAAAGGATTCGGTCAGGATGACGTTATAGGAATCATCAATTATTTGAAAACAATACAATAATATGGAAATCATGAATTATAAAGGAAACCATTGGTCTGCAAGGAAAGTGAATCATATTTACATTGTTAGTATTGAAAATCAGTCCAATATTGTAGAAACTTTAACCGACTTTATTCAGAATCAGAATATCCGGGCGGGAGAAGTAACAGGAATAGGAGCTGTGAGTGAAGCCACTCTCCGTTTCTTTAATCCGGCCACCAAAAAATATGTGGACAGGACCTTCAAAGAACAGATGGAAGTCGTCAATATTTCCGGAAATGTTTCTGAAATAGAAGGAAAACAAACCCCGCACCTTCACATTACGCTCGGAAGACAAGATTACACAGCTTTGGCCGGACACCTTCTGGAGGCAAAAATTCAGGGTGCCGGAGAATTTATTTTTTACCCTTTGGCAACGAGAGTTGTAAAAATTAAAAATGAAGAAACAGGAATCAACTTTTATGATTTTGAAAAATAATCCGGTTCCTGTGTAGTATTTTTAATCAAATATTTATTGAATGTTTTATTCGTTACATAAAGCTAAATACAAAGACACAAGAGTATTTCCTGTGTCTTTGCATTTACGGCAAACCAGCAATGCTTAAAGCTCCGTAGTCGTTACTCCGAATTTCTTTTTAAAAGAAGAATAAAAATGAGATAAATTCTCAAAGCCCAGATCAAGATAAATATCTGAAGGCTTTTTATCCTGAGTTTTAATCAAATAATAGGCTTCCTTCAGTCTTTTTTCTTTCAGCCACTGTTTGGGAGCCATTTTAAATATTTTACTGAAATCCCTTTTAAATCCGGAAAGACTGCGTCCCGTAAGCCTTGCAAAAGCATCTACGGAAACATTGAACATATAGTTTTTGTTCATAAACTCTGCAAGATCAATCTTATGAGGCCCGGAAAAATCAAAAAGAAGATTTTTAAAATCCGGATTGCTCAGCAAAAGTAACTCTATGGCTTCTTTCACTTTTAAGGCCGCTAACTTCGGAGGAATTTCCTTTGTTTTATTGATGTAAGGAATAAGAGAAGCAAAATAACTCCCAAAGAAATCATCAGGCTCAAAAAACAACCGCTGATTACCCGGAAAAGGTGTATTTGCTGCGATTCTGTTCTCCGTGGCATACTGTCTTAATGTTTCATCATCAATCGTAATAGAAATAAACTGATACTTTTCGTTAGCGGAAGGATATTTGATCGTTCTGATCAGTTGATTTTTCCTCACCAGAACTACTGTATTTTCTTTGATCACCGTTTTCCCCTGTTCATGAAAAGCATGCGTTTCTCCTGAAATCTGAAAACCCAGAAAATAATCAGGAATAAACTCTTCATGACCTCTGTAAGATTCAAAGGCGCATGAATAAACCAGTTTATCAAATATGATTTCAGAAGTATTTTCCATGATACAAATATCTGAAATTTACGCAATAGCCTGCGCTCCTGCCTCGGCAATTTCTTTATCCTGTTCTGGAGTTCCGCCTGAAGAACCTATTGCACCAATAATCTTTCCGGATTTATCTTGTAAGACGACACCGCCTGCGATCGTCAGAAGCCCACCGTTAGAATTTAGCATTCCATAGCCATGGACGCCTGTTTCTGAAATGATTCCTCCTATGATATCACTGTTAACTCCAAACATAGCCGCCGTTCTTGCTTTTTTAAGGGCAAAATCAATCACTCCATAAACACTGTCCAGTCTGGCTAATGCGATAAGATGCCCACCGCTATCTACCACGGCAATGCTCACAGGAATATTCATCAATAATGCTTTTTCCTTTGCTGCATGTAAGACTTTTTCGGCAGTTTTATAATTCAGTTCCATATGATTAGCTTTTTGTGTTCCATGCATCTGCCTGAAGCTGTTTTACAAAATCTTCAGTCTCCTTTGGATGTACATTCCTGAAATTACTGTTGTCATCTAAAGCTACATTTACAATTACTTCAGCCATAGATTGAGGATCAAGCTGGTGCGCTAAAGATTCTGCAGCTCCATCAAAAGCAGATTCCGGAGTGAAATTGATTTTCGGATCATACCAATGGAAAATAGAATCTACTCCCCTGTCATTGAAACCTGTTCCAAATACACCCGGATTACAGGTTGCAATCTTGATATTGAATGGGGCAAGTTCAGTTCTTAAACCTTCTGCAATAGATTCCAGCGCATGTTTTGAAGCACAATAAGCGGCAACATAAGGAACAGTCCATAAACCTCCCATTGAAGAGGTGAAAACAATCTTCCCGCTTTTCTTTTCAACAAATTTTTTGATAAAACCCTGTGCAAGATTCAACGCACCAAAAACATTCACTTCAAACATAGAACGGATAATATCTACCGGTTGTTCTGCAATGGGACCTCCTTCCATAATTCCGGCGTTACTGATAAGAATATCTATATCATTGTATTTCTTTACAATATATTCTACATCTCTTGGGTTGGTTACATCCAGTTTATCCACGATCAAAGTTATTCCATGTTCCTTGGCTTCACGGATTAAATCACTCATCTGAGGATAGATCTGTGCAGTAGCAATTACCTGATGCCCTTTTTTAGCAAGTTCGAAAGCAGCAATCTTTCCAAATCCGCTTGCTGCGCCTGTAATTAAAATTGTTTTACTCATTGTATTCTTTTTTAATGATGCTCCAAAATTCAAAAAATTTTCAAAGGGCAATATTGGCTCAAGGTTCATTTTTATATTGCTGAAAAGCTCAAAAAAACAGTGGAATAAGATTTTGTTTAATAACCTCTTTTTACATCATAAAAAGATAGATATGTAAACAATGTTTTGAATGAAAAATAAAATAATGAGCTGTTTTCAAATGGAGACAGCTTTTTTTGATGTTTTTCCGTAAAACAATCAGTTTTTACTTAATAAAAAATACCATATTATTAAAATTGGTTAAGTTTTTGAAGCGTATTTTTGTAAACCAGTCACACCATTGAAATTAATCACATTTACCAAAAAAGGAATTTACTGCCCGCAAGGGAAATTTTATATTGATCCCTGGAGACCTGTGGATATGGCGGTTATTACCCATGGCCACGCCGATCATGCCCGTTGGGGAATGAAAAAATACCTTTGTCATCATTTTACAAAACCTATTTTGTACCAAAGAATAGGACCGGATATTGAATGCCAGGGCGTAGAATACGGAGAAGTTATTACTATTAACGGAGTAAGACTTTCGCTTCATCCTGCAGGACATATCATTGGTTCTGCACAGATAAGGCTTGAATATAAAGGATATGTAACCGTAGTTTCAGGAGATTATAAAGTTCAGAATGATGGATTGAGCACTCCTTTTGAGCTGGTAAAATGTAATGAATTTGTGACAGAAAGTACTTTTGGGCTTCCCATCTACAACTGGCTGGAAGTTGCGGATTTGAATAATAAACTTCAGAACTGGGTACTGAAGAATAAAGAAAATAGCAAAACCTCTGTTTTCATTGGATATTCTCTCGGGAAAGCCCAGCGTATTATGAAAGCCGTGGAAGAACTGGGAAAAATATACGTTCACTATTCCATCGGAAAACTCAATGAAGCCTTTGAAGCAGTGGGAATTGATCTTCCTGAATATACCATTGCAGATTTCAGGGAACGTTCGAAAGAAGTGGAACACGAAATTGTGATTGTTCCCCCTGCTTTACTAGACAGCAACGTAATTAAAAAGATTCCGGATCCGGCTACCGCAATATGCTCCGGCTGGATGCAGGTTCGCGGTGCCAGAAGATGGCGCAGTGCAGACGCAGGATTTGCGATGAGTGATCATGCAGACTGGAAAGGATTGTTACAGACTGTGAAAGCAACAGAAGCAGAGCTTGTACACGTAACGCACGGACAAACCGAAGTTTTTTCAAAATATCTGAACGAAATCGGAATCCAATCTGATGTGGTGGAAACATTATTTGGTGAAGACGAAGAAGAATCTGAAAAAGAAACCCTTGAAACCCCGGAATCATGAGACATTTTGCAGAACTTATCAACGCTTTGGAAACCACCAATAAGACCAACGCTAAAATTGATGCCATCATCGATTATCTGGAACGTGCTCCTGATGAAGACAAAGTATGGTTTATCGCCTTATTTACCGGGAAAAGGCCCAAAAGAAATGTCAATACCAATTACATGAAAGATTGGGCACTGGAAATTACCCGGCTTCCTTACTGGCTGTTTCAGGAATCTTACTCTTCTGTTGGCGATTTGGGAGAAACATTATCCTTAATACTGCCTCCTCCCAAGGAAAAAATAGAACGTACTTTATCAGAATGGATGAATGATATCGTAAGTTTAAAAGGCAGGACAGATGCAGAAAAAAAAGAATTTGTACTGCAGTCTTGGAATGGCCTGGATTATACCGAACGTCTGATTTTCAATAAATTAATTGGTGGGAGCTTCAGAATCGGAGTATCAGACAAAACGTTGATCAATGCCCTGACCAGGTTTTCCGGCCAGGAACCGAGTGCCCTGATGCACAGCTTAATGGGAAAATGGCTGCCGGATGAAGTTTCCTTCAGAGAACTTATTGATGCGGAAAATGTGAATCCTGACAATTCAAAACCCTATCCTTTCTGCCTTGCCTATCCTCTGGAAAAACCGGCTGAAGAATTGGGAAATCCCGACGAATGGCTGGTAGAATACAAATGGGACGGAATCCGCGGACAAATCATCAGGAGAAATGACGAAGTCTTCATCTGGTCAAGAGGTGAAGAACTTGTTACAGAACAATTTCCTGAAATCACAGAAGTCATAAAAGCCATGAAAGGTAATTTTGTACTGGATGGAGAAATACTTGCGGTAAAGGAGGGTAAGGTTTTAAATTTTAATGAATTACAGAAAAGATTAAACAGAAAAACTTTAACAAAAAAAATGCTCTCGGAAATTCCGATTGAAGTTTTTGTCTATGATTTATTGGAACTTGAAAATAACGACCTGAGAGAAAAACCTATTTCCGCAAGAAGAGCTCTTCTTGAAGAATTATTATGGAATGAAAGGCCCGAAAATATTAGTATTTCAAAAAGTCTGGATTTTGAGAAATGGGAAGAACTGGATGCTCTTCGTGAAAATTCAAGGGAAATAAACAGTGAAGGACTGATGCTGAAACAAAAAAATTCTCCCTATCATTCCGGGCGGAAAAAAGGCGACTGGTGGAAGTGGAAAATCAATCCGCTCACGATTGATGCTGTCCTGATTTATGCTCAGAAAGGAAGCGGCAGGCGGAGTGCTTACTACACCGATTATACTTTTGCTGTGAAAAACGGTGATACATTGGTAACTATTGCTAAAGCCTATTCGGGATTAACAGACAAGGAAATCATGGAGGTGAGCCGGTTTGTAACCAAAAATGCCATTGAAAAATTTGGTCCTGTAAGAACTGTAAAAGCAGAACTGGTCTTTGAAATTGCTTTTGAAGGCATAGGATTCAGCAACCGTCATAAAAGCGGTGTAGCCCTCCGTTTTCCCAGAATTGTTAGATGGCGGAAAGACAAAACGGTAGACGAGATTGATGATTTGGAAGAGATTAAAAAATTAATACAGTAATATTTTAACGCAATGACGCAATGATTTTTTAATTATTTCTAATATTCTTTGTTCGCAAAGGCACTCCGTTCAGCTATAGTAAGATATTGTTTTGCTGAGTGAATCGCTTTTGCGATCGAAAATATAACATAATCATACAAACTCTTAGCGTCCTTAGCGTTGAAATTTGGTTAAAAAAATTACTACATTAATTATTTTAACGCAATAACGCAATGATTTTTAAATTATTAATAATATTCTTTGTTCGCAAAGGCATTCCGTTCAGCTATAGTAAGATATTGTTTTGCTGAGTGAAACGCCCTTGCGATCGAAAATTAAACAATATCAAATAAAAACTTTGTGCCCTTTTGCGTTAAAAATTTAAATAAAAATAGAATTGGCAGCTTTTGAACATAGCAACGGATTAAAGATCATCCAGCAATGGATGACCGACAAAGGTATTGCCCCTTTTAAATTTCAGCTGGAAACCTGGAAGAAATTTGGAAACGGATACAGCGGAATGGTGGTAGCTCCCACCGGTTTTGGGAAGACTTTTTCCGTGTTTTTAGCCTTGATTTCAGACTTTCTCAATCATCCTGAACAATATAAAAAAGGGTTGAAAATGATCTGGATAACACCTCTTCGTTCTCTTTCCAAAGATATTGCAAAAGCAATGCAGGAAGCTATTGATGAAATCGGACTTGACTGGACGGTAGGTGTAAGAAACGGAGACACCGATCCCAAAGTAAGACAGCAGCAGGTGAAGAAAATGCCGGAAATTCTTGTGGTAACCCCTGAAAGTCTTCATTTGCTTCTCGCTCAGAAAAATAATGAACGCTTTTTCACCGATATGAAATGTGTAGCTGTGGATGAATGGCATGAGCTATTAGGTTCAAAACGTGGTGTGATGGTAGAACTCGGTATTTCACAGCTTAGAAAATATACCCCAAAAATGAAGATCTGGGGAATTACGGCAACGATCGGAAATCTGGATGAAGCCATGGATGTGCTTATTCCCTATGATATTAAAAAAACAAAAATAAGTGCCAAAGAGCATAAAAAGATAGATATTATCCCGGTTTTCCCCAATGAAATTGAAATATTGCCATGGGCAGGACACCTTGGCAATAAGCTCGCCGATAAAGTGGTTCCCATTATTCTGGATTCAAAATCTACCATTGTTTTTACAAATACCAGAAGCCAGAGTGAGATGTGGTATCAGTTATTGTTGGATGCACATCCGGATTTTGCAGGCCAGATTGCCATTCATCACAGTTCTATTGATGCTCATTTAAGAATCTGGATTGAGGAAAACCTAAGTTCAGGAAAGTTAAAAGCTGTTGTCTCCACATCATCCCTCGATCTGGGTATTGATTTTAAGCCCGTAGACACCGTTATTCAGGTTGGATCTGCCAAAGGAGTTGCCCGTTTCCTTCAAAGAGCAGGACGCAGCGGCCACTCCCCTTTTGAAACCTCAAAAATATATTGTGTTCCGACCCATTCTTTAGAACTGATCGAAGTTTCAGCGTTAAAAGAAGCCGTAAAACAGAAAGTTGTTGAGCCAAGGGAACCCCAGGTCCTGTGTTTCGATGTTTTGGTTCAGTTTCTTATGACATTGGCTGTTGGAGATGGCTTTTATCCTGATGAACTCTATGGAAGAATCAAAAAAGTGTATGCTTTTCAGGAAATGCTGGATGAGGAATGGAAAAGCATTCTCGAATTCCTGACCATTGGCGGCAGTGTATTAAAAAACTATGAAGAATTCCACAAGATCGTCATTATGGAAGACGGTCTGTATAAAGTCACTTCAAGGAAAATTGCAATGCTTCACCGGATGAATATGGGCGTGATTGTAAGTGATGCCATGCTGAAAGTGAAATTCATATCCGGAGGCTATATTGGAATGATTGAGGAATATTTTATTTCAAAACTTAAAAAAGAAGAAAAATTTATTCTGGCCGGAAGAACGCTCGAGGTCGCCATGATTAAAGATATGACAGTTTATGTAAGAGCCGCTAAAGGAAGAGCTTTAGTTCCAAGTTATCTTGGAGGAAGGCTGCCGCTAAGCTCCAATCTGGGTCATTTTTTAAGAGAAAAACTCTCTCATGCATTAAGTCCGAAAGCTTCTGAAAAAGAACTGAAGTTTCTGCATCCTTTACTGATCAATCAGGAAACCCGTTCCCATATTCCCAAAGAAGATGAATTTCTGGTGGAAATGATCAAGAACCGTGAAGGTTACCATTTGTTCATGTATCCTTTTGAAGGGCGTCTTGTACATGAAGTCATGGCCGCTCTGATTGCCTATCGAATCTCAAAGCTCGCGCCTATTTCTTTTTCCATGGCCATGAATGATTATGGATTTGAGCTGTTCAGCGATAAGGAAATCCCTTTAAATGAGGATAATCTACAGCAGATTTTAACCAGAGAAAACCTGATGAATGATGTCATTGCAAGCATCAATTCTGCGGAAATGGCCCGAAGGAAGTTCCGTGATATTGCCGTTATTTCAGGAATGGTCATTCAAAATTATGCCGGACAGCAACGCTCCAACAAATCGCTGCAAAGTTCTGCAGGATTAATTTTTAAAGTATTGGAAGACCACGATTCCAATCATTTTTTAATAAAGCAGGCGTATACAGAAGTTTTTAATATGCAGCTTCAGGAACAAAGGCTTGTAGAGGCTTTTAAAAGAATTGAAAAATCGGAAATTATTTTAAAACATTCCCGTTCCTTTACACCACTGAGTTTTCCGATTAAAGTAGACAGCTTAAGACAAACGCTGTCCAGCGAAGGTCTGGATGCGAGAATTAAAAGAATGTTGAAACTTTCTGATATAAGTGATATTTTATAAATGAACTCACTAAGTTTCCTTCAATTTTAATCCTATTCTTAGCCTAATATTCTATGTTAATTTTCTTGATAAGCTTAAATAATCATCGTAACTTAGAATATACCTTATTAGTAGTTTAATAAAATTTAAAATGGAAAAATTGTTCCTGGTTCGTCACGGGCAGTCACTCTGGAATCTTGAAAACAGATTTACAGGCTGGAAAGATATCGATATAACAGAAGCGGGTATTGAAGAAGCAAAAAAAGCAGGTATTGCCTTGAAAGGAGAAAGAATTGATATCGCTTTTACTTCTGCACTCATCAGAGCACAGCATACACTCTCTATCATTTTGGATGTCATTGGAAATCCTGATATTCCTGTCATTCAAGATAGAGCACTTAACGAACGCTGTTATGGAAACCTTGAAGGATTAAATAAAGCAGACACCGCTCTGAAATATGGAGCCGAACAGGTTCATATCTGGCGCAGATCTTATGATGTAGTTCCTCCCGGCGGAGAAAGTCTTAAAGATACTTATAACAGAGTGATCCCTTATTTTGAAAGAGAGATACAGCCGTTATTGAAACAAGGCAAAAATGTATTAATTGTAGCCCACGGAAATAGCCTTCGTGCCTTAATTATGTATCTGGAGCATCTTTCTCCCGAAGAGATTTTAGAAAGAGAGATTGCTACCGGTTTTCCTCTGACTTATATTTTTGATGAAAAATTTCACGTCAGCCGGAAAGTTAGCTGATCCGGTTTAAATAGCTTACCTTTAAACCTTCAATTTTTCAATCTATCAAGTGTTTATAGCAACTAAAAATATTTCCATCCAAAATGAGACTTTCATTCTGACCAATCAGCGGGCGGCATTCTGGCAAAAAGAAAAAGCGTTGATTCTTTCCGATCTTCACATTGGAAAGACCGCTCATTTCCGAAAAAACGGTATTGCACTGGCCAATCATATTATGAAAAGTGATCTGGAAAGATTATCCGCTTTGATTGAATATTTTCAGCCGGAAAAGTTTGTAGTGGTCGGAGATTTACTTCATGCCGGAGACAATTCTGATGTGGATGAATTCTGTATATGGAAAAATCAATATCCGGATATTGAGTTTTATCTTATTGAAGGAAACCATGACCGGATTTCAAAAACGCTGGAAAAAAAGTTATGTTTTAATCATAAAGCTGAATGGCTGGAAATAGATGATATTACGTTCATTCATGATTTTGATGTATCCAGATCCGGATTTCAGATTACCGGACATATCCATCCGGGAATTGTGCTGAATTCTGCGGTAAAGAATATCAGGCTTCCCTGTTTTGCTTTAAGCAGCAATCAGTTATTATTGCCTGCATTCAGTGAATTTACAGGACTGGATACGAAAAATCTGCCTAAGAAAAGTACATTTTTTGTGTTTACGGATGCGGATATTTATGAGATTTAATTTTTTTATTATCTAAAAATATCCATGTCAAGGTTTTAAACCTTGACATGGGTAAAACTATATATTTTTCTTGCTTAAACGGATACTGTAGATGGTTATTAAAACCGTAACCAACAGGAACAAAGCTCCTATCCATGGTGTGCTTGCCAGTCCTAAAGAGGATGTTACAATCATTCCACCTGCATAAGATCCGATGGCAATGCCAATATTAAAAGCAGCAATATTAATCCCCGAAGCAACGTCTTCAGTTCCGGGCAGTTCTTTTTCTGCAATCTGGACTACCAACAGCTGAAGTCCGGGAACCGAAGCAAATGATAATGCTCCCAGAAGGAAAAGTGTAACGATACTGAATACCGGGCTGTTTACGGTGAAATAAAATGCCAGCAGTACCAGTCCTTGTGCAGCAAACATCCATAAAAGGGCATTCAGAGGATTTTTATTGGCTACTTTTCCACCAATCAGGTTTCCCAGGGCAATGGCAATTCCATAAATCAAAAGAATAAAAGTGACTGTAGATTCCTGAAACCCTGTGATTTTCTGTAAAATGGGCGACAGATACGTAAATACCACAAACGTACCTCCATATCCCATTGCGGTCATTAAAAAAGCAAAAATCAAACGTCTGTTGCCCAGTACTTTAAACTGGCTTTTTAAAGAAGCTGTTTTTCCATTTTTAAGATTTTTAGGAACCAGTAACAAACTGGCAACCAATCCGATAATTCCAAGGATTGAAACCCCGATGAAAGTTGCTCTCCAGCCGAAATGCTGTCCTATGAATGTTCCCAGCGGAACTCCCGTTACTATGGCGAGAGTAAGTCCGGCAAACATGATGGAAATTGCGGTAGCTCTTTTCTCTTCAGGAACCAGTGAAGCTGCAATGGTAGAACCTATAGAAAAGTAAACCCCATGCGCCAATCCTGTAAGTACTCTTGCCAGCACTAATGTTATAAAGCTGGGAGCAATAGAAGCCAGCCCGTTTCCAATAACGAATAACAGCATGATTGATACCAGCAGCATCTTACGCTGTATTTTCCCTGTGAGAGCTGTTAAGATGGGAGCTCCGATAGCTACTCCTATCGCATAAAGACTTACCAAAAGCCCTGCTGAAGGAATGGTAATTCCAAGGTCTGATGCTACTGTAGGAAGAAGTCCTACAATGACAAATTCCGTAGTTCCTATTCCGAAGGCACTTATTGTTAATGCCCATAAAGCAGCAGGAAGACCTCTTTTGGCTGTCTGTGCTTCAGTATTGATCTGTATTTCTTTTTGAAAATTCATTGTCTTGTAATTTTGTAGATATTGACAAGGCAAATTTCCGATGAATATTTGTATTATAAAAATTATTTAAATTCTATCAAAGTATCAGAATAATGATAGTTTTATTTTCCCTGTAAAATTTGTTTCTTTGCAACAATAATCAGCAGTTTTAATGAAGAAATCAGAAGCAACCCGTCTTACTATTCTCCAGAAAGCGTTCGAATTAATCTATGTGAAAGGTTTTCAGACTACAAGCATTGATGAAATTATTGCAACGACTCAGGTGACGAAAGGTGCTTTCTATTATCATTTTAAAACCAAAGATGAAATGGGGCTGGCTATTATCACCGATCTGATGAAACCCAACTTCAGAAAAACTTTCATTAACACTCTTCACAACAATCCGGATCCTTTAAAAAGTATTTATGATATCATGCACCATCTTTTGATGGAAAATGATTTTTTAAAAGTGGAATACGGCTGCCCTACTTCTAATTTTGTGCAGCAAATGGCTCCATGGCATAACGCCTTTACTCAGGCTCTTCACGAATTGTCAAAAGAATGGGAAGTGGCGCTTGCTGAAAGTATTGAAAGAGGTAAAAATGCCGGATTAATCAAAAAAGAAGTAGGTGCAAAAGAAGTGAGTGTTTTTGTAATTTCAGGGTATTGGGGAGTAAGAAATCTGGGCAAACTTGAAAACTCAAAAGAAGTATATCTCACTTATTTAAAGGGTCTTAAGTCTTATTTTAAAAACCTTCAGTAATTTTTTTATTAAAAAACATACTAATTAGTATGTTTTTGTTTTACCTTTGCTCTGTTCAAAAAATAACCCATGTATCAAACCCTGACTTTTTTACATTCCCAAACCCGTTGGCTGGTTTTAATAAGTTTAGTCTACGCAATTTTCCGGGCTTTTAAAGGATATTTCTCAGACCGTAAATTTACAGCAGCCGACAATTCTGTGAGACACTGGACGGCTACAATTGCTCATATCCAACTGATTATAGGCATGATTTTTTATCTCAAAAGCCCTGTGATTCAATACTTCTGGAAACATTTTAATGAAGCTAAAGATTCATTTGAACATCTGTTTTTCGGGTTAATCCATATCGTACTGATGATTACAGCGATTGCCATTATCACAATTGGCTCAGCGCTGGCTAAAAGAAAGCTTTCGGATAAAGAAAAATTCAAAACGATGGGGATCTGGTTTTCTATAGCATTGGCTATTATTTTCATTGCTATCCCCTGGCCTTTTTCTCCTTTTGCAAACAGACCTTATTTCAGATAATTATGATCAATTTATTTAAAACAAAGATTGGCCGGCTGAGAGTTCTGGCGATCCTGGAAGGAATTTCACTCCTGAGTTTGGTATTTATTGCTGTTCCGGTGAAATACTGGATGGGAAATCCCTTGTTTGTAAGGCTTATCGGCCCTGTTCATGGAACATTATTCCTGCTTTTCCTGTTCAACACATTGAGTGTAGGTGTAGAACAAAACTGGAAATTTAAAGAAATAACCTGGAAGGTAATTCTTGCCTGTTTTATTCCATTCGGGACATTTTATATTGACAAAAAAATACTGAGCAAGCTATGAAAAGTATTCTCCTCATTTTGGGTGCAGTTTTTATTCTGTACATTGTGTATAGGGTTTACCTGTTGCAGACTTTGGACAACGGATTGCCCGAACTCATCAGAAAAGGAGCTGTTATTCTTGATGTAAGAACTGAAAAGGAATACCAGACAGGACATATAGAAGGTTCCATTAATATTTCATTAGGGACAATCAGAGAACGGTATGTAGAACTGGATCCTGAAAAAACATATATAACAGTATGTTCACACGGGCTTCGCAGTGTAAAAGTTGAAACTATTCTGAAAGAAAAAGGATTTAAACGTGTATACAACGGAGGCGCATGGAGTGATCTTCAGACAACATTAAGTAAGAAACAATAATTTTTCGATCATTATTTTAAGGAGAGATTAACTTTGAACTGAATTTTATAAATAAATTAAGCTTAGGTACCACATTTTATTTCTTTTTGGTCGGGTATTTGAAAGACTTAAGCAAATTATTCATCATTCTGCTGAATAAATTTCTTTTAATTTACATTAATCACTTAAAATATTTAATATGTCAACAGAAAACCTTACCCACCTTGAAGCGATCAAAAAGATCAAAGAACTCTCGGAAAGTGCGAGAATATGCATGTTCTGTACAGAACTGGAAACCGTTCCTGTGAATTCAAGACCAATGACTCTTCAGGAAACAGACGACAGCGGAAATTTGTGGTTTATCAGCAGTGGAACCAGCAATAAGAATTTTGAAATCAAAGAAGACCGTAGAGTACAGTTGTTTTTTATGAACAACAGCGATTCCCAATATCTTTCGGTGTATGGAGAAGCTTCTGTCTATAAGGACAAAGCAACCATAGAAGATAAATGGTCTCCAATGGCTAAGGCCTGGTTTGATGGTAAAGATGATCCCAATGTTACGATTATCCGTGTAGAACCTAAAGAAACCTATTACTGGGATACTAAAGCAGGAAAACTGGTAAGCCTGTTTAGTTTTGTTGCGGCCGCAATCACAGGAAACAAAACCGATAATTCGGATGGTATAGAAGGAAATGCAACGATTTAAAAAGCTCTGAATAAGCAATACATTTTCCCACAGATTTTACAGCGGTAAAACAAAAAACGGCTCAAGAAATTGAGCCGTTTATACTACAAAATTAATACTGTTAATTTTTCACCTCTTCCATAGAAGCTCCAAAATTAATATGAAGCACATTGCCGTTTGGTGTCACTAGAGCAGGCACAGATTTTACTCCAGCCTTTTCCGCGTCCTCAATTTTGCTTCTGTCATTACCCAAATGGACAATTTCTACATTTTCCAAACCTATAAGGTTAACGATATCATGCTCAGCACTGATACATACAGGGCATCCTGCGTGGTAAAAAATGGATTTTTTCATAAGATTATACTGGATTGATAAGGGTTTTAATAATACTTTTTAATTCTTCGGTTTCTTTTTCGTGAAGCGGTTTCAGAGGGCTTCTCAGGTTTCCGCCATCTTCACCCAGAATATTCAGCCCTGATTTCACTGCTCTCGGCAATCCTTTGTTTACAATAAATTTCAAAAGGTCAAACTGCTGATAGAAAATCATTTTTGCTTTTTCAAGATCACCTTCTTCCACCGCATTATAAAGGCTGATATTCAGTTCAGGAATAAGATTAGGAGCTGCCGTACACCAACCCCTTGCTCCCGCCGAAAATGCCGCCAGAGCCAAAGGATTGGAACCGTTGTAGAAGGCAACGTCTTCTCCCAGTTCTCTTCTCAGGTAATGCATTCTCTGAACATCTCCTGTACTTTCTTTAATCATCGTTACGTTGGGAATTTCAAGCAGCCTTTTCAGCAAAGCCGGAGACATATCTACTCCACTTGTTGCCGGATTATTGTATGCCATAATCGGAATCGATATTTTGCGTGCTACCGCATCATAATGCGTTACAATTTCGTCGTCGGTAAGTTTCCAGTAGCTCATAGGAATGATCATCACCGCATCGGCTCCTGCTTTTTCTGCGAACTGGGCATGATGAATGGTTTTCTCCGTGGTAAGGTTGGATACACCTACAAGCGTTGGAATTCTGCCTTTTACCTGCTGTAAAGTAGCTTCCGTAACTTCTTCTTTTTCTTCGTCAGATAAATAAGGCATTACCCCGGTGCTTCCCAATGGAGCAATTCCGTGGCTTCCGGAAGTGATCAGTCTTTCTACCAGGTGTTTAAAAAGAGGAATATCTACCTTTTCATTTTGGTCAAAAGGTGTTATGGGATAAGCAATTATCCCTTTGAATGGAACATTTTTCATGTTTGTTGATTTAAAATTTGAAAATAATTTTAAACCATTAAGAAAGTATTAAGCTTAATTTTGTTTTGAAAGGAAAAATCATATCCGGTATCAATAATTAACATACAAAATTCTTAATGGCTTAAAGCTCTGGTATTAAAGATCTCTGCCTTCTTCCTCTCTTAAGGCAACTCCTAAGTTCTGCAGCTGAGGCGCATTTTCGCAGGCAATATATTTGGCAGGTTCCGTATCACTGAGATTCTGGTGTTTATGCCATGCCCATGCAGGAATATATACCGCATCTCCGGCTTCCCAATATACTTTTTCATCTTCTACTTCTGTCCATCCTTTCCCTTCAATGACAAATAAAACGGTTTCATAGGTGTGGCGGTGTCTGTTGGTTTGTTGTCCCGGGGTAAGCCCGCCAATCGTCATGCTTACATTTTTACTCGGAAGATCTACAAAAAAAACCGGGTGTTTTCTTTCTGTTGAAAACTGATTGTGTTCTCCTGCATTTTCTACATTTTTATGAATCAAATGACTCGGTTTTACATACTTTGGTCTTGCAAAGGTTTCGTGGAAGTCTTTAGAACTGAATTGTTTCTTGTCCATGATTTTAAATTATTAGGGTTTTGTGCTTTATTGCATGACAAAATTATTCTATCTTTGGACTGTTTAAATGATTCAGTTTTTATATAAATAGATAGTCCAGATGTTGCGCCCTTGGAAATTAGAATTAGAAATTGATAAAAAGCTTGAAAAAGCAGTTTATCTACAGATTGCGGATATGATCATCTCTGATATACGGTCAGGAAGGTTAAAAACGGGAGATGCACTTCCGGGAAGCAGGAATCTTGCCCAGACCTTGAAAATTAACAGGAATACTGTTGTAGAAGCCTATCAGGTACTGATCAATGAAGAGTGGGTAATTTCCAGAGAAAGGAAAGGGATTTTCGTATCGGAAAGACTTCCGGCTTTGCATGAAAAGAATGCAGAGGCATTACATAACCCACATCATCAGCAGGTAATGTCTAATGGAATTGTAATCAATTTCGATGATGGACATCCCGACAGTAAAATTGCTCCTGTGACAGAGCTGGCCAGAGCCTACAGACAAATTTTCGGCATCAAAGCCAAGTGGCAGATGATGGGATATGGAAGTGAACATGGTGACACAGAATTTAGAAAAATGATCTCACAGATGCTCAACCATCAGCGTGGAATGCATATTCATGAAAATGAAATTTCCATTACAAGGGGCAGCCAGATGGGAATGTTTCTGACCGCTCAGACACTTTTAAATCCCGGAGACATTGTTATTGTGGAAGATCCGGGGTATCAACCTGCATGGCAGGCATTTGAGTATGCAGGAGCAAAGCTTTTGTCGGTCCCTGTAGATCAGGAAGGAATCCATATGGAGACTGTTGAAAAGCTTTTAAAGCAACATCAGAATATTAAAGCCCTGTATATTACTCCTCACAGACAATACCCTACTACAGTTACTTTGAGTCTTGCAAGACGATTACAATTAATTGAGCTGTCCAACCAATACAATATAACCATTATTGAAGATGATTATGATAATGAGTTTCACTTCGGATACCGCCCTATTCTCCCGATTTCAAGCTTTCCCGAACTGCACAACTATGTGTACATCGGAACTTTAAGCAAGGTGGTAGCTCCGGCTTTAAGGATCGGTTATCTGGCCACTAAAAATCAGGAACTATTAAAAAGAATTGGTGATCTGAGAAAAATTATTGATGTACATGGAGATGTTATCATGGAACAGGCAGTTCTCCAGCTGATTAAAGAAGGAGCCATAAAAAAGCACATCAGAAAGGCTACTGTTCATTATAAAAACAAAAGAGATTTTGTCTTTGAACTGTTGACAAAATACATGAAAGATATTGCCGATTTTACTTTGCCTGAAGGAGGCCTTGCCTTTTGGATTGTTCCCAAAACAAGACTGGATTGGGATGCTGTAACAAAGCTTTTACTGGAAAAAAACATTAAGATTATTCATCCTAAACAATACAGTAAAAGCCAGGTAAACGGATTCAGGTTAAGTTACGGAGCACTTTCTGAAGAGCAGCTGGAGCAAAGTATCCCAGTTATCGCAGAGATTATCTCGGGTTTTTAACTTCCACAGATTTACACGATGTTTATATAATCAAAAAATAAAATATTTTTTAAACTTATGTGAACTTCTCAGCAGGTTATCTTTAAACTTAAAAATCAACTTAAGTGTTTTAAACTTTTGTGATTTTGTTGTTTAGACTGGAAATTTATTCTACTTCAAAAACCGCCTGAATCTCCACAGAAGAGCCCACAGGAATGGAAGAAGCTCCCAAGGTAGCTCTGGCATGTTTTCCTTTTTCCCCGAAGATTTCAACAGCCAGATCAGAAGCCACATTCATCAGATCAGCATGTTTTGTATAATCATCTTTTGTATTGAAAATTCCTGTAAGCTGCACGCATTGTTTTACTCTGCTCAAATCTTCTCCCACAGCTTCATTTAACACTGAAATCACATTCAGCATGGTTACTTTTACGGCGTCTTTTACCTGCTGCTCATTCACTTCAACACCCAGTTTTCCCGGATTGAAAATTTTACCGTCTTTTAAAGCAACCTGATTGATAAATACAAGATTTCCGGAACGGACGAACGGCTGATAATTTCCCGCCGGCTTTGGAACCTGTGGAAGAATAATGTTTTTCTGTTTTAATATTTCACTGAAATTCTGATGACTTTCCGTAACAGCCAGCGTTTTTTTAGAATGCGTATCTTTTAATGCCAATGCTATTTTTGCAAAATTTCTTCCCTGAATTTCAGCCATATTCCGCTCTCCTTTCGTAGGTCTTTCCACATCTTTTAAAGAAGCCATGCTGGTAATTCCCAAAACAGTATTTCCTTGCGGAATGGCTTTGTTCAGTTCTTCTGTTCCACGTATTCCATTAGACACAAGAACCATTCCGTGGACGGCAAGGCTGTTCCAGAAAGCCTGAAGAGCAAGCTCCTTTCCTGCTCCGCTTCCCGCTGACATAAAAACAGTAGCCGGAACTCCTTCCAACGCATGATTGGTCCAGAGCTGAACAGTTCCGGATAAAAATTCACTCATTCCTGTGCTGATATTTCCGAAATAAACCGGTGAACCAAAAGCGATTCCATCATAATGGGTCAGCTCATCTGGTGTTGCAACCGAAAGATTTTTCAGGTTTGGATTTTGTGATGCCTTGACAAGTTTTATATGGGAAACTGCGTTATTTTCACTTTCAATTCCTTTGGCGAGTTCCTTAGCCAGTTCGTAGGTTCCGCCATTGTCCGAATGAATAAGAACCAGTATGTTAGCTTTATTTTGTGCCATGATGCGGGTGGTATTTGATAATAAAATTAAGATAAAAAAAAGACATAGTTTTTTCATTCTGAATAAGATATAGGTTTTTTATGTGTTAAATCCTGTAACCATGACAGTGACTGTACAAAATTACTATTGTCGTTTTTATTAAATTTGCCAAAATATACATTCAAAACGACAAAATGAAATGCGGACTGATTGAAAAAACGGAAAGCCACTTTGTAGATTCTATCAAAAAGGAAGCCTATGTATGGTGTGAAAAAAACTGGAAACATGATGATTATGAGCACAAGCATAGCCGGGCTCAGCTCACTTTTGTGGAAGAAGGCTACCAGTATTTTCATATCGACCAGAAAATTTATCTCGTCCCCCAGCATCATGTCATCTGGATTCCTTCGGAAAAAGCCCATAAGATCACTTCTGAGGCTCAAACAGTAAATCTGATGGTATTCCTGTTCAGATCGGTTTTTGAAGATGAATTTTACCGTCATGTTCAGGTATTTGCTGTTCCTGCTGTTTTAAAGGAAATGCTTTTGTATGCATCAAAATGGAACCAGTTATTGGATGAAAATGAAGAACAGGACCTGTTTTTTAAAGCTATTCTGAAAAGCCTTCCCAATTTCTGCAAAGAAAGCAGCAGTCTGCAGATTCCCGTTCCTACGGATACAAGACTGATTCCTGTATGCAATGAAATTAATGCCAATTTTAAATATAATCCGGACATGGATGCTCTTGCAGAAAAAGCACAAATGTCTGTGAGGAGCCTCCAGAGAATTTTTAAAAATGAAACGGGAATTACAATACAGAAATACCTTCAGCTGACAAGGATTTTAAAAAGTATTGAACTGATAGATACCAGACAATACACGTTGAGTGAAGTAGCCTATAAAGTGGGCTATCAGAGTTTATCAGCTTTTACATCATCGTATTTTGCCATTATGCAGACAAAGCCGAAAGTGAATAAAAATCAAGGCGTTTCATCATGAGGCATATCCACGGGTTTTGATTCCGGAGAACCTTTTTCGCGAAGCCATATAGAGAGAAGAACCAGGGAAGCAACCGCCAGGAATTCACTCTGCCAGTTTTGAAAAGACTCAAACCAGAACCGCGATTCTGAAATGTATTGAACGGCCGTTACAGCAGGTTTATCTTTCATCATTTGTTCATCATTAAAATCCCTTAGACTGCCATAGAAATGCAAAATGAAACTCGCCAGAAAAAGGATTGCAAAGGCTAGTGATAAAGAATGTTTATAGAGTTTCAGCCATATTCCGCCTTTTTTTACAGGCCATGGCGCTTTGGGGTGTGGTACAGGTTCTTTGTCAACATCTTCCTCTTCTGTCATAGATTTTGATTCACTGGAGCCTTTTTGCCTCAGAGAAATCGTTAATAAAACATACAGCATCATCTGGAGAAATTCGCTTTCCCAGTTTTCAAAAGTAGCCTGTATAAAATGACCGCTATGGATGTATTCACCGATCTTTAAAACTGGCTGGCCGTTTTCAATGAGTTCTTTATTTTCTGTTTTCCAGCCCATAAAAAACTGTCCTGCAAGAAAAATAATCATCAGAGTAATCAGAACAATACTTAAGCTGTTGCGATACAGGAAACTGGTGCGTGACATATTTCTGAGTTTAAAGGTTAGAGTTCAATATTTAAAGTTTAAGGTTTAAAGTTTAAGGTTTAAAGTTTGGAGTTTATGAATCACGTTTTTGATAAGGGAATACCTTTTGGAGGTTCTTTGTGGTGGGTCCGGTAAGAATTTTTCCGTTGACATTAAACCGTGAACCGTGACATGGGCAATCCCAGCTCAGCTCCGCACTGTTCCACCGGACTTCACATCCTGCGTGTGGACAGGTACTTCTGAGCAGATGCAAAGTGCCGTCGTTTTCTTTGTACAGTGCATAAGATTCTGACTCATATTTAATAACTTTCGCTTTACCTTCACCGACTTCAGAAAAAGAATCAATTTTCTCGGTTAAAATTTTATCTTTTACAAAATCAAAAGCTACCGTTGCCGTTTCTTTCACAAAATCCGAAAATCCTGCAACAGGTTTGATTCTGGAAGGATTGAACAGCTCGCCATATTTACTTTTTCCTGTAAGGATAAGATCATGAAGGATCTGTGACGAAAGTGTTCCGAAGATCATTCCGTTTCCTCTGAAGCCTGTAGCCACAAAAATTCTTTCTTTACTTCCGGGAAGTTTTCCTATATAGGGAAACCCGTCCACTGGCTCGTAATATTGGCTGGACCAGCTGTAATAGACTGTTTCTACCTCAAAATATTTTCTGACATAATTTTCAAGTCTTGAAAAACATTCTCCGGTATCATCAGCATGTCCTGTTTTGTGATCTTCACCTCCTGCAATCAATAGATTTTCGCCTTCAATATTCTGAATACGGTAATAGTGATAGGGTTCACAAAGGTCATAACCAAGCTCCCACGGGTATTTGTCATTTTTCATGGTAAAAGCCATGGCATAGCTTCTGTAGGGAGCATTTGTAAAATGAAGAAGATTAACTCCAGGCGGAATATGGGTAGCATAGACTACATTTGCGGCCTTTACTTCCCCTTTTGAAGTTTTTAAAACAACAAAATCATTTTGTTCATCATGTTCTTCACAATGGCAGTTTTCTACAATAGAGCCGCCCAGTTTTATAAAAGCTTCGCAGAGCGCTTTACTATATTTTATAGGATGAAAATGCCCCTGCCCGGGAATAAGCACCGCTTCTCTGAATGGGATGGGAAAAGGAATTTCATTCACATAACTCATTTCATGACCTACCTTGGCTGCTCCTTCTACAATATCTTTCAACTGTTCTTCCTGTTTTTCATCCAGGGCAAAAAGGTAAGCTGACTTTCTTGTGAAATCACAGCTGATCTGATATTTCTGAATATTACCTTCAATAATACTGATGGCATCAGTTCCGGATTGTGCATACAGTTTGGCATTATCCAGTCCAAAATCACGGATAGCCTGATTAAAGGTTGTATCAAAAAAATCGTTCAAATGAGCCGTTGTGCCACCTGTAGTTCCAAATCCTATATTGGCTGCTTCGAGGATAACACATTTCTTTCCGGATTCCTGAAGTTTAAGTGCTGTTGAAACTCCTGTAATTCCACCTCCTACAATGGCAACGTCAAATAAGGAGCTGAGATCCGTTTCTGTAGAAAATTTTCTGATCTCTTCCTGCCAAATACTTTTTCTTGCACCGTCTCTGTACATTACCAGAATATTTTATTGTTAAACTTATCTGATACTCAGGGTATCACTTTCGGGCAGACCGGATTTATCGGTATTGGACGAACTGCTTTTCTGGTCTCTTTTCCGGTTTTCGTCTTCATCAATATTACATCGGCAGGAAGTAAAAGCAAACAGGCTGATAACGCCTAAAATAAGTGCTGTAGTTTTCATATTTTTAACTATTTTCATGTTATTTTATACTTGATCTATTTTAACCGTTTACTATCAGTCCTCCATTGGGGTGTAGTACCTGGCCCGTAATCTGTGACGCATCATCACCTGCCAGAAACAGGAAACTTAAAGCGATTTCTTCAGGTGTAGCATTTCTCTCCAAAGGAGGTTTATTGGGGTTTTCTTTCTTTTCATCAAAAGTTTCTTCGGTAAGTGGTGTAGCCACTGGTCCCGGAGCAACGGCATTGATCCTGATTCCCCTGGGTTTTGCCTGCAGTGCCAGAGAACGGGTGAAGGAAACAATAGCGCCTTTTGTTGCAGAATAATCAAGGAGTTCAGGATGTCCCTGATAGGCGGAAACGGAAGTGGTATTGATAACGCAGCTTCCTTCTTTTAAATAGGGGAATACTACTTTTGTTAACAAAATCATTCCGACAATATTGGAATCAAAAGTCTGTCTGATGTTTTTCTCTTCAAGCTGCTCAATACTTTCTGCAGGAAACTGAATTCCGGCATTATTAATGAGAATATCAATTTTTCCGAATGCCGAGATCACTTCTTTTACCGTTTCTTCACAAAAATCATAATCATTGATATCTCCTTTGAAAATGATACATTTTCTATTCAGATTCTCAATTTCCGCTTTTGTTCTTCCGGCGTCGTTGTCACTGGAATGATAAATAATGGCAATATCTGCACCTTCCAGGGCAAAAAGAAGGGCAACAGCCTTTCCTATTCCGCTGTCTGCACCGGTAATCAAAACTGTTTTATTGTCTAATTTTCCTATCATAAGTCTTTTTATTTTTCTGTTGAAGGTTTCTGCATTTCTGCCATTCTATGAGCCGCCATACTGTCACTGGCTATATTCGCCATTGCTACAGAAAGTTTGTTTTTTAACCCTGATATTATTTTATCATCACCATTCATCAGAGCATGGTAACCATCTGCAGCCACTTCTTCCGGCGATGCCAGATTATCTGGGTCTTCAAGTACTTTACTTCTGTTCATATCCGCTTTATTAAAGAAATCGGTATCGGTAGGTCCCGGTAACAGAGCCGTCACTGTAATTCCGGAATCTTTCAGCTCTTCACGGATGGCCTCAGACCATGATAATACAAATGCTTTAGTACCGTGATATACCGAATGCCACGGGCCGGGAGCTTTGCTGGCTACAGATGCCAGATTCAAAATCTTTCCTGACCCCTCGGGCAGCCGGTCCTTTAAAAACAGTTTGGTCAATATGATGACTGAAATGATATTTAACTGAACAATGTCTACTTCCCTGTGGATATCCGTATCCTGAAATTTCCCGTACACTCCCTGCCCGGCATCATTCACTAATATTTCAGGGCTTATTCCATTCATTTTTAATTCGGAATAAAGAGAATAGACTTCTTCCTGTAAGAATAAATTTTTGGAGATGCTGATTACATTCACTCCACAATTTTTGAGTTCATCGGCTTTTCTTTTCAGCTCTTCATGATCTCTGGCCACAATAACAAGATCATATCCGTTACTGGCAAATTTCTTTGCCAGTTCGTAGCCTATACCGCTGGTAGCACCTGTAATGAGTGCATATTGATTTTTGCGTTCCATAGATTTATTTTAAGATTAAAAGCCTGTTAAGTTCACTTTTAAAACACCCCAAAATAAATTCGGTGTAATATAGCTGGGCATTCAGGGCTTGAGTTTTAGGATGTAATTCCAGTTTTTTAGTCAGGATGATCTCACCTTTGTAAGAGAATGAGAAATAGGCAAAAATTTTATACCCGGAATTCCGGATTGGTGTACAGTATCCGGTTGTAGCGATAGACCAGTCGGATTCGTAAAGTTTTGCGACATTTAAAGCCATCGTCTCTGCAATATTCTCTGAAACGCAGTCACATTCTTCGGCCTCCTGTCTGTTAACCTTTAGTAGTTTTACTTTTTCCGGCAATGTGTAGGCTGTCATTCCTCCTTTGTAGAACATAGAAGCATTAGGCATCTGTGAAAAAGCCAGCTGCAAACATCCTGAAGTGACACTTTCTGCAATTGAAATGGTTTCATCCGTGGTCATCAGTGACTGACTTATATATTCGAGAAGATTTTTTTGAAAGTCCATACTATTAAATTTTGAGTGATTGGTTGATAATTTATTTTAAAAGCCTGTCAGCTTCCATGGGTCAAGAACGACCTTTACACATCCGTCTTCTTTTTTATCAAAAATTTCGTATCCTTTGCTTACTTCATCAAGAGATAAACGGTGGGTAATAACATCATCAAGAGTGATTTTTCCGGTCACGACATAGTCCATAAGCCGGTCTATAATAGGATGAACATTGCACTGTCCTGCTTTAAGTGTAATTCCCTTGTCAAAAATCTGTCCAAGTCTGAAATTGTCATAATTGACGGGATAAACTCCCAGAACAGAAACAATGCCACCTCTGCGTACCGCGCTCATGCATGCTTCCAGCACTTTGATAGAGCCTTTCTCAAAGTTTAAAACAGCTTTTGCACGGTCTATAAAACTTCTTTCCGGTTCAAAACCTACGGCTTCAATACAAAGATCTGCACCCCGCCCGTCTGTCATATCCCTGATCTGTTCAATAGTACTTTCAGCATCTTCCCACAAAATGGTTTCACATCCTGTAAGCATTTTGATTCTGTCTAATCTGTATTGAAGGGTATCAATTACAATAACTTTCTTTGCGTTATGAAGAACAGCACTTTTCGTGGCCATTGTCCCTACCGGGCCTGCTCCAAAAACCGCAACGGTTTCTCCTCCTTTAAGCTCTCCCCACATCACTCCTGTGTAGCCTGTTGGGAAAATATCAGTAAGAAATAAAACCTGTTCATCACTAAGGTTTTCCGGAACTTTTCTGGGCCCAAAATTCGCGTAGGGAACTCTTACATACTGGGCCTGGCCACCGTCATATCCTCCATACAGGTCGGTATATCCGAACAGAGCTCCGCCTTTTTCTTTAAAAATACCTCCTTCCGGGCCGTAATAATCGGGGTTGCTATGTTCACATGCGGTGGGAAGATCATGCTGGCAGAAGAAACAGCTTCCACAAGCAATGGGAAAAGGAACTACTACCCTGTCGCCTGCTTTCAGGTGACTGATGTTTTTCCCGGTTTCTTCTACGATACCCATAAATTCATGTCCCATTACCATGGGTCTGGCCTGCGGAATTCCTCCTGAATACATATGGAGATCACTGCCACAAATCGCTGTGGAAGTTACTCTCAGAATAATATCATTTTCATCCAGAATTCTGGGATCTTCTACGGTATCACAGGTAATATTACCTGGTGAATGAAAAACGGCTGCTTTCATAATGTAGATATTTAAAGTGATTGGTGTTGGTGTGAAGGGTGTTTTATGATTACGCGTTTCTCTCCTTTTCAAGATCCCAGACTCTGTGTTGGGCAATTGCCTGGATGAATTTATCTGCCGGATCTCCGTCTTCCCATGTAATGATTCCGGGATCCTCATGTTGTTTAGCGGCTACATTGGAATTGTGGTAAAGCACCTCCGTATCTTTTCCAAAGTAAATTGCTTTACAGTGTTTATAAGCTTCATTGATGAAATGCAGAACCAGATGTTTGTTTTCAGCAATCATCAGCTCTTTTACGGAATCTTCTCCCGGGCAGATCGCAAGGGCATCAAAACAGACACTTGCCGTACTGCTAAGAGAATGTTTCGGGGTCAGTTCTGAACCGTCATTCAGTTTTACGGGAGCAACACTTGTTGCAATCAGTTCAACTCTGGCACCTTCTGCTTCAAGCTTTGCTTTAAGATCATTGACAGCTCCACCATCAGCACCGTTAGCCAGAATAAAGCCAATTTTACGGCTCTTAATTGTATTTTTTACCGTATTCTTCATACTTAAAGCATCAGAAACCTTTGTATGAGGTTCTCTTTCTTCGCTTTGAAGGTCTATCATATTACTATCTGCCGGCAGACTTTGATTGGGCCATTCCAGTTTTTTAACTTCCACTCCTAATTTTTCTGCTACCTTCCAGGCAAGATCTGTATCAATATAGGCAAGCTGTCCTACCAGTCTT
Source organism: Chryseobacterium sp. 2VB (assembly GCF_005503635.1). Lineage (NCBI taxonomy): Bacteria > Pseudomonadati > Bacteroidota > Flavobacteriia > Flavobacteriales > Weeksellaceae > Chryseobacterium > Chryseobacterium sp. 2VB. The sequence continues at coordinate 346,430 of NZ_SCNC01000001.1, read as the reverse complement.
TCCCTAATCTCAGGACGGGTTACTTTTGATAATTCAAAGATCAATGCATTCTGAAGGTGTGTTTTCTCCGGTGCAGACTGGCTGTTATAGAATAATTTTGCCTGTGAATAATGATCCACAAAACTTTTACTTCTTTCTCTGATCTTCACTCCGGAAACCCTTTCCTGCTGGGAGGTAAAGCCGCCTTCAGACATCATCGCCTGGAAAGGACATCCGCCGCCTATAGAATTCGGTTCATAGCTGCTTTTTCCTTTAACGATCTGCTGTCTCATATGACCATCTCTTTGGTTGTTATGAACCGTGTTGATAGATCTGTTGATCGGTATTTCATGGAAATTGGGAGATCCCAGTCTTGAAAGCTGAGTATCGGTATATGAAAATAATCTTCCCTGCAGCAGCGGATCATTGGTGAAATCTATCCCAGGAATGATATGTCCCGGGTGAAATGCAATCTGCTCGGTTTCTGCAAAGAAATTATCAGGATTTCTGTTAAGCGTTAAAGTTCCGAAGAGCTGTACAGGAACTTCTTCTTCAGGAACTATTTTGGTAGGGTCTAGAAGATCGAAATCAAATTTGTGCTCATCCTCTTCCGGTATGAGCTGTACTCCGAAATCCCATTCCGGATAATCCCCGTTTTCTATGGCCTCCCAAAGATCACGCTTATGGAAATCAGAATCTACTCCTGAAATCATCTGAGCTTCGTTCCAGGCTACGGAATGAACGCCTAATCTGGGCTTAAAATGGAATTTTACAAAATGTACTTTCCCTGCCTCGTTGATAAATTTAAAAGAATGTACTCCAAAGCCTTCCATCATTCTCAGACTTCGCGGAATAGCTCTGTCGCTCATCAGCCACATGATCATGTGCATACTTTCGGGCATCAGTGAAATAAAATCCCAGAATGTGTCATGGGCGGATGCAGCCTGTGGAATTTCATTGTCTGGTTCCGGTTTTACGGCATGCACAAGATCAGGAAACTTGATAGCATCCTGAATAAAAAATACCGGCATATTATTGGCAACCAGGTCATAATTCCCTTCATCAGTATAAAATTTCACTGCAAAACCACGGACATCTCTCGCGAGATCGGTACTTCCTTTACTCCCTGCGACAGTTGAAAACCGTACAAAAACAGGAGTTTCCTTTCCCAGTTCTGTTAAAAATTTTGCTTTAGTGTATTCTGCAAGGCTTTTAGTAAGCTTAAAAACGCCATGTGCACCGGAACCCCTGGCATGCACTACTCTTTCAGGAATTCTTTCATGATCAAAATGGGTGATTTTTTCACGCAGAATAAAGTCTTCCAGCAATGAGGGGCCACGTTCTCCGGCTTTTAAAGAATCCTGGTTGTTGTTGATCTTTAAGCCCTGATTGGTGGTCAGTTTTTCATTTTCATTGGAAGTGCTGTGTACATCCAGCTGTTCTGCTTTTTTGTTGTGTTCGTTGGTGTTCATATTCATAATCTTTTTGTAGTTGGTGTATTTTCTTTCAAAAGCAGTTCGATAATGGGGCGCTGTAGTTAATCTCTCTTATTTCCCAGAATTTCAAGAAGCCTGTTGATATATTCTTCCTCCTTCAGAACTTTATAATACGCTGTTTTGGCATACAAAGTGAAGGCAGGAGATTCATATCGTATTTCGGCATCCAAATCTGTGGTTTTCGTTGTGTTATTAAAATGAAACTCACGGATATTGAGGATGTATTCTTCCATATAATTGTCTATCACTCCTTTCAGGACTTCACAGGTAGCATTATTTTTAATCTTTTCTAAAGACTTAATCAGAAAAGCTGTAACTCCGTAAGAATTCATAACAGACGGAAATAAAGACTCATTCTCTATTGCATTATTTTTATCATTCAGGCCGGAATGTTGTAAAGTGTCGTTTTCAAAAGTCATATTTAAGAATGGTTTTTAGTTATTAGAAGCTTCCATGTATTTTTCAAAATAATGAAGGTCATTTTTATCTTTTATGGATAAATAAAACATGATCTGTTCCGGTTCTTTTAATCCGATACTGCCGAAGCAGTCGAAGTGAGCAATTAATGCCTGTATATTTTCAATATCAATATCTTTCAGAATAATAAATAAAAGAAAAATATTTTTTTTGATCTCTTTTGCATAGATTGCTGCCCCATCTTCAAAACACTTCCCGGTATTCGGTATTTTTATAAAATCCTTATGTCTCAGTGTTTTTATTATTTTCTGGCATTCCATATATTTTGATTTCATGATTAAAATAAGCCATATAGAACAAGCTACATGGCTTATTACATAGTTTAGTCTTCCTGTTCTGCATCAAAGTTAATGGATGTTTCTGCAATATCTGTAAGATAAGAATCGGTGTCTTCTTCTTCCTGAAGCGTTCTTTCAAGCAGATCAGCAGCCTTATCATGTCCCATAGTTATGGCAAGCTGGGCCAGTCCGCCATAAGTGGCAATTTCATAATGTTCTACTTTCTGTGCTGCAATAATAAGAGCTACATCTCTTGTTGCGGTACCGTCTTCTGTAGCTTTGATGACTTCTTCTCCTTCTTCAATAATCCCTTTGATAGCCTTGCATTCTTTCTTTTCAGGCTTTTCATCAATGAGTTTGAAAACTTTTTCCAAACGTTTAACATGTTTTTGAGTCTGAAGGTGATGGTCTTCAAAAGCATCTTTCAATTCTTCAGCAGTAGCTGCTTCCTGCATTTTTTCCAATGCATCCAGAATGGCATTTTCAGCAAAATAAATGTCCTTCAGGGCACTCACAAAGAATTTGTGAAGGGGTGAATTTTTCATTTCATCCTCGTTGACAGTTGCCTTGTCTGCCGTACCTTTTTTGGTGGCAGAAACTGCCGTATTGGTTTCTAATATTTTATTGGGCATGGTGTAAATGGTGTTTGTTATTAAAGGATTACCTCTTTATATATGGCTAAAGAGGCAATCCTGGAAAAAGAATTATGAATTACGTCTGCCTCCGAATCCGGAACGGCCTGAAGATCTTCCGCCTCCGTGGGAAGCCTGGCCTCCCATTCTGGCTATTCTTGTACGCTCAGATTTACTCATTGCAGCAAATCCTCTTCTTGAACTTCCTGAATTGGAGTTGGAGTTCGAGCCTCCTCTTCCTGAGCTATTACTGTTGTTTCCTGATCTGGACGAACCTCCTCTTCCTGAATTGGAACCTGAGCCTGAGGATCTGCCTCCACCATGAGAAGCCTGACCTCCCATTCTGGCTATTCTTGTACGCTCAGCTTTACTCATGGAAGCGAAACCTCTTCTTGAAGTACCATCTCCTGATGATGACCTGCCTCTGCCTCCTGATCTGGAGCCGGAACCAGAACTTGAACGTCCGCGGGAACCACCTCTACCGGAAGTAAATCTTCCCTGACTGTCTCTCTGCTGGTTACCGTTTCCGCCTCTGGAACCACCTCTTCCTCCTCTACGGCCTCTCTGATCATCATCATCGTCTTCTTCTTCGTCGTCATAATCATCATCTTCTTCATCATCATAATCGTCGTCGTATTCATCATAATCATCTTCATCGTAGTCATCGTCATAATCCTCATTTTCATTATCAAAATAATTTTCATATTCTGAAAAATCATCATCATAATCTTCATCTCTGGTTGCATCGTTGAAACCATGATCATATCCTAACTGATATACTTCTTCAAGGTTTTCTGATGAATGTGACTGTCCTCTTGAACTGCGGTTTCTTGAATTTCTAGTGTTCATAACTGAATTTTTTTATTAATATTTAGTGATGTGTATTGCAGCCCGTGACTAGTATTAGACGGCAACAGTTGGATGTCGGTAATTTTAAATGATAATAAAAGCAAATGCTTTTTACGTTCCTTTTTTACTAAGGTTTAGGAATTGGATTGAAAATTTATATTTCAAATGTACGTCAGAATAATTCACTTTTTTATGACCTGGATCATGTTAATGCGTATTAATACAAAATTTTTCAGTCTTTTATGATAATTCTGCCAGATTTTTTCATCTTTTCAAGAGTCCGGAATACATTTTCCATATGCATGTCCGTAAGATTGATAATCTGTTGTCCTGCCAATTCAATGAGGAACCATTTTTAGACAGTACAACAGACTTCCATCAATATTCATACAGTTTATCATTTTCATTTCTTTATAAAGATTTAAATGAAAAAAATCACAAAATTTCTATGTCAAATGAATGCTAATATAAAATTTTACGATTTTCAATTCTTAGGATCTTATCCCTTTCCATATGTTTGATGGTCCTTATTGCGGTTTCTACACACAAACCTGTAAGACTTGCCATCTGTTGTCTCGTTAAGGGAATCAGAAATGAATAAGGACGTGCATCTTTCTGGAAACTTTTCAGATAATCCATCAGCCCTCTGAGTCGTATCGAAGGATTTTGCGATGAAAGATTCTGCATCATGATGAATTTATAGTAAAGACGTTCGGAGAGAAAACTGCTGACCTCCATGTATAATTCGGGGTTTTGGTTCAGCAGATTGAAAAAAATGGATTTATGAAGCCTTAAAACAGTACATTCTGTAATAGCTTCAGCATTCATAGGATAAGGTTTTTCTATAAAAAGAATAGATTCTCCACAGCTTTCTCCGTCGGATAAAATATTCTGAATAAATTCTTTTCCTTCCTCATTATAATTATTGAGTTTTACCTCTCCATTAATAATCTGATAATAATAATTGGGAATATCACCCTCGCAGAATATCACTTCTGAAGGGCTGTAGTGTCTCGTTTCTGCTCCCGCTGAAATCAAAATGTTTTCGTCGATAACCATAATAGTTGTTTTTTGGTGTTGTTTTCTTCTTCTCCTTTTCTTAATCTTAGTAAAAATATATTGGTAATCGATATTTAATGAGTGCAAAAAGTGCACCTTAATGATTGTTTTGAAAGTTAAAAAAAGTTAAAAATATTGATAACTTTAATTGTATATTTTATTTATTGGTTAAGTATTGCTATTAAAAATGCGATTAAATTGATTTTTTGATACCACATATTTAAGCTATAATTTCAACAATTTGCAGAATACAAAACAATAAAACCCATTTTTACTTAATAAAAACGGGTTTTTCAAAGTAATAACAGAAAAAACTGCTATTTCTTTGGAATTTTATTTTTATGGGTTCCTGTGGTATCTGTAAGTTTTTTTGAGGAAACCGTATCACTTTGTATTGTATCGGAAGGGATTGGATTTACCGTGGAAACAGAATCCGTCCTGATGGTATCAGCTATGACAGTATCTGTTGTAACATTGGTTTCTGTTTTGGATTCTTTTTTACAGCTCAGGACCATAAATCCTATAAGCAGGCTTGACATAATAAACTTCATAATGCTCTATTTTGTGGTGATGAATCAAAGGTAGACTATTATGAAGCTGTCTTCTTATGACTTAAGTCATAATGCTTTATATTTAATTATTTCGCAAATTTTTTAGTTCCTGCAACACATAAGATGACGCCCACAGTCACCCCAAGCATTCCCAAACTCACCTGTTCATGAAGCAGCCAGGCAGCGAGTGCCAAGCCAAAGAAAGGCTGAAGCAGCTGCAGCTGTCCAACAGTAGCAATTCCGCCTTGTGCCAATCCTTTATACCAGAATATAAATCCAATAAACATGCTGAAAAGCGAAATATAAGCCATTCCAAACCACCCCTGAAAACTAACATTTTCAATATCATCAGGAAAATAAATAAAAAATAGAGGAATCATAACAGGCAGTGCCAATACCAAAGCCCAGGAAATTACCTGCCATCCGCCTAATGTTTTAGATAGCTTAGCACCTTCAGCATACCCCATTCCGCATAAAATAACGGCAAGCAGCATCAGAATATCGCCAACAGGTGACGCTGATATCCCCTGCGAAACAGCATAGCCAATCACCAAAAGACTTCCTGTAATAGAGAAAAACCAAAATACAGGATGGGGTTTTTCGCCACCACGCATCACTCCAAATACAGCCGTTGCCAAAGGCAGCATTCCCAGAAAAACAATAGAATGGGCTGAAGTAAGATATTGAAGTGCCAATGCAGAAAGAAGCGGAAAACCTACCACACAGCCCAGGGAAACCAACAATAATGGAATTAAATCTTTTTTAACAGGACGTTTTTCTTTACCCAGCCATAATACGATAAGCGCAAGAATTCCTGCAACAGCCGCACGAACAATCGTTACAAAAATGGGGCTCATTTCCATTACGGCTAACTTAGTGGCCGGCAAACCTCCACTAAATAATACAACACCTATAAAGCCATTGATCCAGCCATTTATATTTTCATCTTTTGATAGTTGTTTTGTCAACATTGTATTCAAACTTTTTAATTGATGTTCAAAATTAGAAAGGATAATCCGATAAACACAGTATCAGTTTTGTATATTTGCATGAGCACAGTTTAACAATATGAGTAAAGAATTTTTGTACACGGAAATTGCAGACGGAATTGCAGGACAGATCAGAAATGGTATTCTAAAGGCCGGAGACAAGCTTCCTTCAGTGAGAATGCTATGCAAGGAGCATCAGGTAAGCATGAATACAGCCAAGCGTGTCTTTCTGGAGCTGGAATCCCAGTCTTTGGTAGAATCCAAACCGCAGTCCGGCTATTTTGTAAGTCAGCTGCTTTCAGCAAAACTCCCTTTGCCGGAAGTAAGCCGTCCGTCATTGATCGCCAATAATGATGAACCGGATGAGCTGATCAGTAAAGTATATGAAAATATGGGTAAAAAGGATCTTACCTTCTTCTCTATCGGAATTCCGTCCGGAGATCTTTTGCCTCAGGCTAAACTAAAAAAAGAAATTGTGAATGCCACCAGGGAATTAAAAGACGGTGGTACCGAATACGAGGAACTTCAGGGAAATCTGAAATTAAGAAGAATGATTGCAGTACGTTCCTTACAATGGGGAGGCAATCTTAGCGAAAATGATCTCATTACCACCAATGGCGGAATGAATGCCCTTTCTTTCTGTTTGATGGCTTTAGGAAAGCCAGGAGATACCGTCGCGATCGAAAGTCCCTGCTATCCCGGAATTCTTCAGCTGGCCAACGGGCTGGGATTAAAGGTACTGGAACTTCCTACCCATCCTACTACGGGAATAGAAATTGAGGCTTTAAAAAAGTTAATTCCGAAAATAGATCTTTGTCTCCTGATTCCCAATTTTAATTCACCGTTGGGAAGCTGTATGCCTGATGAAAATAAAAAAGAAATTGTAAAAATACTTTCTGAAAATAATATTCCGTTAATAGAAGATGATGTGTATGGAGACCTTTATTTTGGTTCCAGCCGTCCGAAATGCTGTAAATCTTTTGATAAAGACGGAAATGTACTGTATTGCAGCTCTATTTCAAAGACTCTGGCTCCCGGTTATCGTGTAGGCTGGATTGCTCCCGGGAAGTATAAAGACAAAATCATGAAGCTGAAACTTCTGCACTCTACTTCTTCTATTTCCATTGTGAATGAAGCAGTGGCTAATTTCCTGAAATCCGGAAAATATGAAAAACATCTTCAGCAGCTTCGCAGAACATTACAGATCAATTACCAGAACTATGTTCAGACCATTGCAGAATCTTTTCCGGAAGGTACGAAAACCAGCCGTCCACAGGGAGGCTTGTCTTTATGGATAGAATTTGATAAAAATATCCGTACAACAGAACTATATGATCTGGCTATCAAACAGAACATAAGTATCGCGCCCGGAAGAATGTTTACTTTTCAGGAGCAGTTTGAAAATTGTATGAGACTCTGCATAGGGCTTCCATGGTCGGAAAATACACAGGTCAAACTCAGACAGGTTGGACAGCTAGCCAAAAAGATTGATTTGAGGTAAGGAAGATAGAGGCTGGAAGGTGGAAGTGATTATAGTTTTAAGAATAGATTTTCTTAATAAGGGTGTTTAACAGTTCTTTGTGTTGACCAGAACTTCTGGCTTCCCTCTCCCATCTTCCAGCTTTTTTTATTTATTATCCGGGATGAAATTTTTCCTTGCCAGTTCTTTTCTTACTCGGCTCAGACTCTCAGGAGTAATTCCAAGATAAGATGCAATCATCCATTGCGGAACTCTCAGCAGTAAATCCGGATACATTTTGATGAATTTCATATATCTTTCTTCTGCAGTTTCTCCCAGCAAAGAATTAATCCTGTTCTGAAGACTTCTGATATGTTTCTGAAGAAGAAAATCACTTCTTTCAATACTGTTCGGAAATTGTTCTACCAGTTTGTTGAAGAAGTCAGGATGGAGAAACAAAACTTCAGAATCCTCCACGGCTTCTATATAATAAATAGACTTTTCATTGAAATAAAGACTGCTTCGGTCAGAAATCAGCCAGCTTTCCGGAGCAAACTGTATAATATGTTCTTTTCCGTTTTTATCAATGGAATACATTTTTAAAAGCCCTTTTTCTACGAAGAATATATGACGGCATATTTCGCCATATTGCAAAAGAAACTGATTTTTTGGAATTTTCTTTACTTCATAGTGCAGGCTGCAGGTGTTCACATTCTGAAGCGGAACGTTTAAAACTTTGGCTAAATAATTATTTATATTCTTCATGATACAATCTGGCTTAAAGAAATATCCTGGTGTGAAGCACTGTTAACAGGTTTTCCGTTTTCTATGACAATCAGCTGCGGGCTTTCATGCCTGATCTCAAAATCTGCTGCTATTTTGTTGGAAACAGGTCTGTGAGCCAATAAATCCAGATAATATACATGTACCGGCTGCTCAGAATTCTCTACTTCTTTTTCAAAATTTTTCAAAACTGTCCTGCTTATGAAACAGCTTGTAGAATGCTTGAATATGGCGATCTTATTTTGAAAAGAATCTTCTATAGCTTTGGTAAGATCCTCTTCAGATTCTATCTTTTTCCAGAATGTTTTTTGCTCAGGGTTTTCACTTTTCCCACCGAATATTTTATCAAAAAAACTCATACATTAAATTGTTTTAGATGATGATCAAGATGTTTGAATTCTAAAAATGTCCAGTCTTTTTCAGTCATGTTTCCGAATAGTCTGTGGTGATCCGGCAAATTGCCATTTTCAAAGGCTTCCCGGAATTCTTCCAGCGTTTTCAGCAGATTGGTTTTTGATTCATCAAAATCACATTCAAAATTAACGATTAGATTTTGAAAAGTAGGCATGTTTCTCGGAATTCCATTATTGAAAACATACATTTCTATTTTCGTAAAAATCCCTATTGCCCCAAAAAAGACATTGATGCGGGGAAGTTCAACATTTTTTAAAGCAACCTGAAGAACCAGATCACAGTGCTTTAGCATTTGGCACACGTTCATTTTTCCCCATCTTCCGATAGAGTTTTCAGATAACAAAGAAATTCTATCTATAATTTCCTGATAGTATATTGGATTATTGAGACTCTTCCTTACCAACCTTTCTCAATCTTCAGGGTTTCAATATGAGCAAAATGATGATTACAGTGCCACACGTACAAAGCAAGGCTCTCTCTTAAATTATAATTCTTATTATGCTCGGGATGATGGAAAGTCCTTTCAAACTGTTTATTGGTTAGGCTTTTAAGAAGCACTACCCATCTCTGGTGGGTTCCTTTTAACATTCTCATTGCCGGTTTTACAGGCATATGAAAGCTGTCCTGAAGCTCTGCCCATTTTGCCTCGTCATACGGTTTTATGGTAGGGTTGTCTTCTGTGAGGGCCAGTTTAAAACGGATAAAACTGTTCATATGACTGTCTGAAAGGTGGTTTACAAGCTGTCTTACCGTCCAGCCTCCTTCTCTGTAAGGTGTATCCAGTTGATCGTCTGTAAAGTGTTCGATGAGATTCTTTAGCTGGCCGGGAAAGTCTTTAATGACTTTGATATAAGTATCCAATGTGATATCACAGATGTTTTCGGGCACTTCAAACGGTCCTATGGGGAACTTTTTTTTCTCTAAATCACTCATTACTCAGGTTTTAATTTTTTTATGATTGCCGATTTGTACTATCATTATTTATCAGGATAATTTACGAATATCAGCTTGTGCGAATTTATCAAAAATTCAAGAATATAAAGTGAATAAAGCATTAATTATACCGATAATGGTCTTTGTGGTACCTGTTTTTCAATAAAAAGGGCTTCAATTGTATCAACTGAAGCCCTTTTTATTGATACTCAATGATTAATATCCGTGTAAATCAATACCTTCAGTTCTTTGCAGGGTTACTTTTTTTCCCATTTTCTTTTGAATTACCCGGAAATGTTGCAATTCATCATCCGTCAGAATACTGATTGCGGTGCCCTTTTCATTGGCACGTCCTGTCCTTCCGATACGGTGAATATAATCCAGCGGTGAACGCGGCAATTCATAATTGATAACACATGGCAGTGATTCGATATGAATTCCACGCCCGATTAAGTCTGTTGCAACCAGGATCTGGGCTCCGTTTACTTTAAATTCTTCCAGGTTGTTTCTTCTCGCTCCCTGAGATTTCTGGCTGTGAATGGCCACTGCTTTTATTTTATTCTTTTTAAGTTTCTCTACCAGATTATCCGCAGACCTTGTGGATGAAACGAAAACAAGTGCTTTTTCAACTTTCTTTTCTTTAATTAAATATCGTAAAAAGGGTCCTTTATTTTCCGGAGCAACATGGTATGCCAGCTGTTCGATATTATCAATTTCAACCTCTTCTTTTTTTATTTCAATAATCACAGGATTGATGGAAAGACGTTCTTTCATTTCTGAAACTTTATCATTCAGGGTTGCTGAAAATAAAGTAGTCTGTTTCGCCACGGGCATCATGGCAAAAAGTTTATTCATTTCTTCGCCAAAGCCGAGCTGAAACATTTTATCAGCTTCGTCAATCACCAAATGCTTAATTCCTGAAATACTCAATGCATTATGATCAATTAAGTCTAACAGACGTCCCGGTGTGGCAATCAAAACTTCCACACCAAACATTCCCTTCATCTGTGGATTGATAGAAACACCTCCGTACACAGCCATTGTACGGACTTCTCTCTTTAGGTTATCAGTGAATGCTCTGAAAACTTCATCGATCTGAATAGCCAGTTCACGGGTAGGAACCAATATCAGAACCTGAACATTACGATCTTTTTTTACTTCTGCATTCTGTAATTTTTCTAAAATCGGCATCACAAAACATGCCGTTTTCCCGGAACCCGTCTGCGCAATTCCCATCAGATCTTTTCCCTGCAAAATGACAGGAACAGCCTGCTCCTGGATTGGAAACGGTTTTAAATACCCTAATTTTTTGACAGAACGAATAATATTGTGTGATAATCCTAACGATTCAAATGACATAAAATACTTATTTCCCACAAAGATACGCTATTGATATTTGGTTCAGCCCTCAAAACAGCATACGTTGCAGACAAAACTCAATTATTTTATGTGTTAAGTTCTTCGTTGATAAGCATTGAAAAATTTATGTTGCCGATTTGTCCGATAATTAGGGTTTGGACAAATTTTTGAAGATTAGTTTTGTAAATTTATCAAAAATTCGAGAAATCAATATATGAAAAAAGCGTTAATAATAGTCGATGTACAGAATGACTTTTGTGAAGGCGGAGCACTTGCTGTCCCTGGAGCCAGCGAAATTATTCCATACATCAATCTGCTGATGGAGGAAAATGAATATGATCAGGTGGTTCTTACACAAGACTGGCATCCTGCAGGTCATAAAAGCTTTGCAAGCAGCAATGGAAGAAAGGTAGGAGAAAGCATTATTCTCAATGGAGTTCCGCAATTTATGTGGCCGGATCATTGTATTCAGGGGACTTTCGGAGCAGAATTCCATAAAGATCTGAACAGAGATAAAGTAACCCATATTGTACAAAAAGGTAAAAATATTGAAATTGACAGCTACAGCGGTTTCCAGGATAACAATCACTTTATGAAAACCGGTTTGGATGATTTCTTAAAATATCACGACATCCAGTTGGTAGAAATTGTAGGCCTGGCGCTAGATTATTGTGTTAAGTTTACTGCACAGGATGCGGTAGCTAATGGATATGTAACTTGTCTACATTTCAATGGAACACGTGCCGTGAATGTAAAACCAGACAATGCCAGAGATGCCATCTATGAAATGATTGAGAAAGGAGTAACTGTTCTGGGATAATAAATAAACTTACAACGATAAAAAACAAAAAAAAGCGCAGAAAATCATTCTGCGCTTTTTTATTCTTTACTCTCAAAAGTACTGTTTAAAGCATTTTAAGGTTGTTTACTTCCAGTTCTGTAAGGATTCTCCAGTGTCCTCTTTTGATATTCTTCTTCGTTAATCCGGCAAACATTACTCTGTCTAAAGCTTCCACTTCGTATCCTAATCTTTGGAAAATTCTTCTGATAACACGGTTCCATCCGATGTGGATCTCAATTCCGACTTCATTTTTAGGTTTCCCCTCAATATATGAAATCTGATCAACAACAGCTACTCCTTCATCAAGACGGATTCCTTCTGCTATAAGACGTAAATCTTCACCGGTAAGTTTTTTATCCAATGTTACATGATAAATCTTTTTGGCATCAAAAGACGGATGCGTCAGTTTTTTAGTCATGTGACCGTCATTGGTCAGTAAGATAACTCCTGTTGTAGAACGATCCAGTCTTCCAACCGGGAAAAGTCTGTATGGAGAAGCATTCGCAACAAGATCCATTACAGTTTTTCTGGCTTTATCATCTTTGGTAGTGGAAATATATCCTTTCGGTTTGTTCAAAAGTACATATACAGGCTTTTCAGGAGTAATGCTTTGTCCGTCAAAAACAACTCTGTCTGTTTTCTGTACCTGATATCCCATTTCAGTTACCACCTTTCCATTGACTTCTACCAATCCCTGAGTAATCAGCTCATCAGCTTCTCTTCTGCTGCAGATTCCGGAATTAGCAATATACTTATTAAGACGGATGCTGTCTTTGTTAACGTCTTTTTCAATTTTATTCAATCTCCTTTTCTGAACAAAAGATCTCGTTTTGTCATCATTTCTGTCATCACCGCTGGAAGGTCTTCTTCCGTATTTCAGACTGCCTCTTTCATACTTATCTCTTGTATCGAAATTTTTTCCGCCTCTCTTGGGTTTTCCGAAAGATTTTTTCTCATAGCTCTCACTTTTGTTGGTGATATAAGGTTTTCTTTCAGATTTTGAACCAAAATCGTCATTGGAATTTTCGAAACTGTCCGTATTTCTCTTAAAAGGTTTCTTTTCAAATCTTGAGTTGGATCCTTTATGTTCCGGCCCTTTTTTTCCTCCGTCTTTAGAGAAAGGCTTTTTAAAAGGTTTTGATCCTGAAGAATTTCCAGATCTGGAAGCACGAGAATCATCAGAACTTTTCTTGGTTGAAATTCTTGGTCTCTTTGGTCTGTCTGAATTATTATTATCTCTGCTCATTCTAAAAATTTCTGCAAAGATAGTAATTTAGTTACGAGTTAAAAATTAAGAATCATAACTTTGCACTATAGTTTACATTTTTAACTTTACATACAATCAAAGATGATAACAATATTAAACGATAATTTTTCACAGCTCAACGAGTTTCTTCACCAGAAATCTTTCAGTAAAATTTTTATTCTTGTAGATGAAAATACTCATGAATCCTGTCTTCCGGTTCTTCTGGGAAACATGGAAACCGATCTTGGCTTTGAAATTTTAGAGATCGAAGCCGGAGAAGAAATGAAAAATATCCAGACAGCCAACCAGCTGTGGGAAATTCTTACGGAAATGCAGGCAGACAGAAAAGCTCTGGTTATCAACCTTGGTGGTGGTGTAATTACCGATATGGGAGGATTTGTTGCTTCTACTTATAAAAGAGGTATCCAATTCATTAATATCCCTACTACCCTTTTATCGATGTGTGATGCTTCCATAGGAGGAAAAACCGGGATTGATCTGATGCACTATAAAAATATGGTGGGAACTTTTGCTTTTCCTGAACAAATCTTTATTTATCCAAAATTCTTAGAGACACTGCCTTTTAAAGAATTAAGAAGCGGATTTGCAGAAATGCTGAAACATGGACTAATTGCTGATAAAAATCATTGGGACCAGCTGATTCAGATCCGTAAACTGGAAGTGGAAACCGTTGTTCCTCATATCCAGGCTTCTATGAATATTAAACAGAATGTAGTAGATCAGGATTTCCACGAACAGAACATCAGAAAAACGCTTAATTTCGGGCATACCATCGGACATGCTGTGGAAAGTTTATGTTTACAGCAGGAAAATCCTATCCTTCACGGGGAAGCAGTTGCGATGGGAATGATTGCCGAAGCTCATCTGGCATATCTTGAAAATCTTATCTCTGAAGAAGATTCAAAAATTATCATTGAAAACATCCAGAGATACTATCCATACCTCGACATCAGCGATTTTAAAGATGAAAATATTACCGCATTATTACTGAATGATAAAAAGAATACAGACAGTAAAATCAACTTTTCTCTGCTTACAGGGATAGGTTTCTGCAACTATGATCATCAGTGCAGCCAGGAAAATATCCTTGCATCCCTATCTTTTTATAGAAAACTGAATGATGCCTAGTGATTTTTATCAAATAATTCATTTCAGGTATATAACTTTTGACAAAATTGTCAATTTAGACCATATCTAAACAAATGTTTATTTAAAGGTATAAATTACTAACAATCAAATACATAAAATTAAAACCACTTCAACGCTAAGTGGTTTTTTTATTGATTTTAGTCATAAAAAATATTTTTGGCAAGCAATTTGAAAGATACTCAGCGTTCAACTGAAAATGCTGAACAGTAGTAAAATTTAAAATTAAGAAAGAGTAAAAATTAAAAAATTAAAGTTATGAAAAAGTTAATTTTAGGATTAGCGTTAACTGCAGGAACATTCGCATTCGCTCAACAGACAGGAAACACATCTTCTAATCCGGTAACATTTGGGGTAAAAGGAGGAATGAACGTTTCTTCACTTTCAAAAGACAGTGGCCTTGACGATCAAAAATCTAAAATAGGGTTCAACGCAGGTGTATTTGCCAACATTCCATTAGCAGCTTCATTCAGCGTTCAGCCAGAGGTACAGTATTCACAGTATGGTAATAAGTCAGATTATACTTTAGCAGGAACAAAATATTCAGCTTCTACTAAATTAGATTACATTACAGTACCAGTAATGTTCCAATATAACCTTATTCCTGACCTTTACGTAGAGGCAGGACCAGAATTTGGTTTCATGGTAAGTGCTAAAAACAAATTCAAAAATGAATCAAACGGACAATCTAATACTACAGATAACTACAAAGACAACTTAAATACCTTCAACTTTGGTATTGGTCTTGGTGCTGGATATTATTTTACTCCGAACCTTGGACTTACAGCAAGATATGTTGCAGGTTTAACCGATGTAGCAAAAAACAGACCTAGCGGTTCTGATGCAGTAAGAAACAACCTATTCCAGGTAGGTTTAGCTTATAAATTCAAATAAGCTTACATTCACTAACAAATTTTATATTCAATAGAAAAGATCAGATTAATTTTTTAATCTGGTCTTTTTTGAATGTGAGATATACCGCAGGCTTATCTGATATTGTAAAAACAAAATATCATTATGGCTATGACAGAGAGGATTAAACTACAAAATCTAAAGTTTACTAAGTTTTTATAATGACAAGGAGGGCGGATTAATTTTAATCTGACTTTTTTACTGCAGATAAAAAAATATTCTTAAAAAATGTATACTAGATAGAAAATTAAGAACATATATTGATTTTGGCATGCAGTTTGTTTCTTAAAGAAATGTTAAATAAAACTTAATAACTATTAAAAATAAATTTATGAAAAAGATTTTTTTAGGCCTTGCGCTTGTTGCAGGTACTTTTGCTTTCTCTCAGAAGACTTCAACTTCTACTGCTTCTTCTTCTCCAGTTAGATTTGGTGTGAAAGCAGGTCTTAATATTTCAACTCTTACCGAGAATGACTTCAATTCAAAAGCGGGATTCTACGGAGGGTTATTTGCTAATATTCCCGTGGCTCAGGACTTTTCTTTCCAGCCGGAAGTGTTATACAGCGGAATGGGAGCAAAGATTAAAGGAGCTAATGATCTTAAAGTAAATCTGGATTATATTTCTGTACCCTTAATGCTTCAGTATAATGCCTTGCCTAACCTATATCTGGAAGCAGGACCTCAGTTCAGCTTTTTGATTAACTCAAAACTGAAAGCTGATTCCAATTCAGCAGATGCTAAAGATCTGTTCAAAGGTTTCGACTTCGGAATTGGTCTTGGAGCAGGATATTATTTCACAGACAATATCGGAATTACGGCAAGATATGTAGCTGGTTTAACGGATGTTGCAAAAAACAGACCGGATCTATCTGAAGACAAAGCTAAAAACGGAGTATTCCAGGTAGGTTTAGCTTATAAATTCTAAGAAATCAGTTTAGCTTTTAAAGCAGACTTCTCATCAATACAGAGCCAGATTTAATATAATCCGGCTTTTTTATTTGTCCCGATATTTTTGGCAAGAAATTTGCCTGTAGAATAATTGATTGTACTCTATCCGGAAATTTTCCAACTTACGGTTCATGTTTCACAATGAGTATGCTTTGATTCATTTGATATTCAATTGAATATCAGAATTACAATCTAACTATTACCATTAAACTTTAACGGAACTGTGTCAGCCAGGCTGGCAATATGAGTACACAACAGAATATGGAAAATATTTTGTCTGTTCAATAAGATACATTTTGATTTCAATAGAAAAAGTCAGGTTTATTAGTTTACGCCTGACTTTTTCGCTTATTATGACTTTTATCACTTTATCCTTTTGTGGCAGATATTTTGATCCAAAAAAGAAAATTAAACTTTAAATCATGAAAAAACTCTTTGCAGTAATTGCAATTGCAGGTTGCCTTTTCGCGAATGCGCAGGAAAAACATCAGTCAAAATCTTCTCCTGTCACTTTTGGTGTTAAAGCAGGTTTTAACGGTTCTACACTTACCAGAGGAGATGGCTATGAATATGATAACAATGAGAAAATCAAAGCAGGTTTTCATGCAGGAGTGTTTGCGAATATTCCTGTTTCTGAGAAATTCAGCATCCAGCCGGAGCTTCTTTTCAGTCAGCTGGGATCAAAATCAGACTATAACTACAGAACCAGCTCGGGAAACTACAGAAAGACACAACACTATGATTATAGGACAACATTAAATTACCTTTCTCTTCCTGTAATGGTTCAATACAATATTCTTCCGCAGCTTTATGTAGAAGCAGGTCCTGAATTCGGATATCTGCTGGGAGGAAAGACAAAAGGAGATTTAACCACTATTGAGACTACCGGAAATTCAGTTACAGTACAGCGTACGGAACATATTTCACAGAGCATTTCAAAAAGCCTTTTTAATCGTTTCAATGTAGGATTAGGTATTGGTGCCGGATATTATTTCACTGAAAACTTTGGCGTAACCGCAAGATTTACGGCTGGGCTTACTGAAGTTTACAAATACAACGACGGTGATAAAGTAAGAAATAATGCACTTCAGGTAGGAGTAGCATACCGATTTAAATAGAGATATTTATTATTTTCAAAACTGGTGCCGGGCTTTAAAAAGTCCGGTATTTTTATTTTTATTCTTAAAAAGTACCCGGAAGTCCTTTTAATTCATGGAAAAGCCAATTCCAGTTCATTTTTTTTTTATTATTTCAATTATCAATAATAAAGTGTAATGAGCCTTCAACTATTTTCACAAAACATTCATTATATAAAATATTTATTCATCAAAAAGGGATAAATGGTTTAAAATAAACTTTTCAAAAACAATCTCAAAAGCCCTTTAAACAGGCGTTTTTCGACTTTGGCAAGCAATTTGCAAAATACTTGGAGTCTGATTGAGAGATATCCGACACACAAATAGTAAAATTAAAAAATAAAATTATGAAGAAGTTATTTTTAGGATTAGCATTAACTGCTGGTACACTAGCTTTCGCTCAGGAGACAGAAACAAAGACGGAAACGAAAACAGTCAATGCATCACCACTAAAAAAAGATGTACAACCCATTAGATTCGGAATCAAGGCCGGAGGAAACTCAGCTTATTTCAGTGAGCAAAAGTTTGGAATCAACACACAACAACTAGGTTTCCACGCAGGTGCATTCGTTAATATTCCACTTTCAAAACATTTCAGCTTACAGCCAGAGGTATTATACAACCAAATGGGAGCAAAAGATGTAATTTCATCTACAGAAACTGATAATGGAATTACGAATGTAAAAACTAAAGAAGAAGGTAGAGTAAAGATGAACTATATTTCAGTTCCGTTAATGCTTCAGATGAGACCTACAGAGAAATTTTACGTTGAAGCCGGACCTGAATTCAGTTATTTCATCAACGGAAAAACTAAAGGAGAAAGAAGTGTAGCAAGTACTACAGGAGGTGTTACTACAACCACTACAAGTTCTAATACTGAAGATATCGACAAAGATCAGATCAATAAATTCAATTTCGGATTGGGTCTTGGTTTAGGATATGATATCACATCCAACATCGGTATCAGCGCAAGATATGTAAATAGCTTGACAAAAATTGATAAAAGCAGACCTGCTGCTGAAAACAACAACAGAGTATTTCAGTTAGGTCTTAACTACAAATTCTAATTAGAAACCAATTTTTTAACCGAAGTGCATTAACCTTGCACGCATAAAATAGCCGGAAGATTTTCTTCCGGCTATTTATATCAAAAGTTTTATTCAAATATTCTCGGATCATCACTGATCACCCCATCTATTCCCATTTCTTTTAATTCCTTTAATCTTTCTTTAGTATTCACAGTCCATGGGATTACTTTCATGCCTAATGAGTGGCACTCCTGTACTAATTGGGGCGTTACAAGATTATGTTCCGGGCTGTAAATTGTAGGAGTAAAACTCAGGAACTTCATATCTCCGGCTACTCCATTCATATGATCAGGATACATTCTGAACTTTTCTGCCGGAATATTTTTAAAATAAGCCTGCTGCTGAGCCAGCTTTTTATCATCTACCCTTTCTACAAGTAAAGCAGTCATGATTCCAGGATATTCTTTATGAAGAATTTCCAGTGTTCTTGGATCAAAAGACTGAATGATCACCCTATCCTGGATCTTTTTTTCAACAATGATCTTCATCATCAGATCCACAAACTCTTTGGGTTCGGGATGGAATATATTGTCTGAGAAAGGACGGGTTTTGGTTTCTATATTATAATAAGGTAACGGCCTTTTCAATTCACGGGCGTAAGCCTCACATGCATCTATTACATCTGAAAACAGAGGTTTCTGAACCTTCATTTTCTTTTGCTCAGGATAGTTTTCCAGTTTTTTCAATCCTACATCAAAGGTTTTGATCTTTGCATAAGGCATTTCATAAATTTTATAATAAAACCCCGAATCCTTGGGAATATAGGTTCCATCCGGTTTTGTAACCAGTTCAGGAGAAAGAAAAGCATCATGGGAAAGAATTACTTTTTTATCTTTTGTTATGGCCAGATCCATTTCCAATGTGGAAACATTCATTTTTAATCCGTTTTTCATAGCCGGTATTGTATTTTCCGGGTACAGGGATTTTCCTCCTCGGTGTGCCTGTCTGTCAAAAGATTGTGAACTGTAAAATTGGGTAAATACAATAAAAATACCAGTGAATAGTGCATTTTTCATATCCTGAAGTTTTAATCTTACAAAATTAAAACTCCATTGTATATTGAATAATACAGGAATATTAAGCTTTTGCTACATTTCTAAAACAAAAGAACCAGGTTGTACACCCGGTCCTTTTTTATTATTTCAATAAAGAGATTAATTGAATAAATCTACTTCTTCTCCTTTTCCTACAGGATATTCTTCTGTAAAGCATCCGAAGCAGTGGTTGGCTGATCCTAAAATATCTTTCAGGTTATCGATACTTAAAAACTCTAAGGAGTCTACTCCCAGGTAATTTTTAAGTTCTTCTGTAGTCATATTGGCAGAAATCAGATCATCTTTGGACGGAGTATCAATTCCAAGGTAGCAAGGAGCGATAATTGGAGGGGAAACACTTCTGAAGTGGATTTCCTTTACTCCTGCATCTTTTAAAATTTTAACCAGTCTTTTAGATGTTGTTCCACGAACAATAGAATCGTCAATAATGACTACTCTCTTGTCTTTCATCTCAGAGATGATCGGGTTCAGTTTAAGGTTTACTACCCTTTCTCTCATTTCCTGTGTAGGAACGATAAAACTTCTTCCGATATATCTGTTTTTGATCAAAACCGGGCGGAAAGGAATTCCTGAAGCTTTTGAGAAACCGATAGCAGCAGGAACACCGGAATCCGGAACTCCAATTACCAGATCAGCTTCTACAGGAGCCTGTTCCCAGATTTTCTCTCCGGATTTTTCTCTGATCTCGTAAACATTGATATTTTCTAAAGTAGAGTCAGGTCTTGCGAAATAAATATATTCGAAAGAGCAGATTCTCTGCTTACCTTTCGCTTCATCCATCATATAAGAATGAAGTTTTCCAGGTTCGTTTTCATTGGTATAAATGATCTCACCAGGAAGGATATCACGTACATACTGAGCACCTACAGCATCCAATGCTACAGATTCTGAAGCTACTACATAAGATTTTTCATCAATAGCTCCCAACACCAGCGGGCGGATACCGTTGAAGTCCCTGAAGGCAAAGAATTTATTTCTGGTCATCCCTACTACAGAATAAGCTCCTTCAATCTTTTCCATGGTTGCTTTAATCGCTCCACGAAGACCTAAATCAAGGTTTTTCTGAATCAGTCTCAGGATCACTTCAGAATCGGAAGTTGCTCTGAAAACAACGCCTTCAGCCTCTAATTCAGCCTTTAATTCTTTCGCATTGGTAAGATTACCATTGTGTGCTATAGAAAGTATAATCTGGTCATATTCGTTTTTGGCGAAAAATGGCTGGAAGTTATATTTCTTCTTATCTCCTGCAGTGGTATAACGGGTATGCCCAATTGCAGAATTTCCCATAAAAGTTTCAGGTTCCTGAATTTCTTTATAAACATCCAAAACCAGTCCTTCGTCTTTCATGTTTGTGATTCTTCCATCCTTTAAAACGGAAATACCACAAGCCTCCTGACCTCTGTGCTGTAATGCAAAAAGGCCAAACTGTGAAAGAGAGAAAGTATCCAGATCATTATCCGAATACATTCCGAAGATCCCACATTCTTCATTAGGAGCATCCAGTCTTTCCTCTTCCTGAGTTCTGAAAAGATTTCTTCCATAGGTCTGGGTTTTAAACTGTTTTAAATATTCACTTTTATGAATGTCTAAACTTTTCATTTCTATTTTTTCTAAATTAAAAGATTAAAAAATTTAATGATTAAAAAGATTACAGCCTGTTTAATTTTTAAATGGTTTAATCTTTAAATAAATTAAATCTTATTTCTGTAAAAGATTTTTAAGACGGTTGTAGATTTCAACATAAGCCTCAGTAACTTCTCCCAGGTCTCTTCTGAATCTGTCTTTGTCTAATTTCTTCATGGTATCTTTATCCCAAAGTCTGCAGGTATCCGGAGAAATTTCGTCTGCTAAGATGATTTCGCCGTCTGAAGTTTTCCCTAATTCGATTTTGAAATCTACCAGAATGATATTGATTTTGTCAAACAGATCGATAAGGATATCATTGATATCTGAAGATAACTCATACATTTCGTCAAGCTCTTCATAAGTAGCTGCTCCTAAGAAAACGGCATGGTGATCATTGATAAGCGGATCTCCCAACTCATCTTTTTTATAGCAGATATCAAAGATCGTTACCGGAGATTTAATTCCTTCTTCTACTCCTAATCTTTGTGCCATACTTCCTGCAGAGTAGTTTCTTACCACCATTTCCAAAGGAATGATAGAAACTTTTCTTACCAGCTGCTCTCTTTCGTCTAATTTTTTGATGAAATGAGTTTTAATCCCTTTCTCATTTAAGTATTCAAAAATAAGGGTTGTGATTGCGTTGTTCATTTCCCCTTTAAGGTCTACCTGACCTCTTTTTTGAGCGTTAAATGCTGTAGCATCGTCTTTGAAACGTACTACTACTTCATCAGGATTATCGGTTGCAAATACTTGTTTTGCTTTCCCCTCGTACAACATTTCTTTCTTTTGACTCATAATTTTACTTTCTAAATTGTAGTTAGATTTATTGATTTATTTTATTATTATTCCTGTTAAGACAGCCAGTCCAAAACTCAGCAGTGTACCAATTAATACATACTCCGTAAGTTTTCTCTGTTTTGCCTGTGCAAGGTCGCTGAACCTGAAAACAGATTTGGCAGCTACCATGAAACCTACGCCTTCCCAATGATTCACCATAATAAAAGTGAAAACCAGCAGACGTTCTAAAATTCCGATATATTTTCCGGCACTTGATAAAGATTCGGTTTGAATAGTGTTGGGGCCATCCGGAGCAGGTGTCCAGGATGACAATAAGGTTTTGATAAAAATAGAAGCTGGTGTTGTCAGAAACAGCGCCGTCATAATTACCTTCAAAAATTCCTGATTTTGTACGAAGCCAAAACTGAATTCCCCGAAATAAAAAGAAACTCCGGCAATCACTGAAACATGCAGCAGCTGATCAATGAAAAACCATCTTTTCTTAGTCTTTACATTTTGAAATATAAGTTTGGAAACATCAATCATAAAGTGAGTAATTCCCACCAATACAGCGACCCACCAAAGCTGAAGATCCCACAGGAAAATAAGGCTTAATACCGTGTGAATCAGAATGTGAAGGTACAAAAACTTACTTTTCAGTTTATGGTTCTCCTTATCTGCAACCCATGAATTTGGCTGAAGTATAAAATCTCCGAGTAAATGTGCCAATATGAGTTTGATGAAGATCATGCTTATAATTCTGAGATTTTCTTTCTGAAATACTGATTGGTTTCCACGATGAGCTCATAGTTGGCTCGTTTCAGTCTCTGGCTTACCGAAGACTGTGAAATAGCAAATCTCTTAGCAAGATCTTCCTGAGTGATATCCTGATTCATAATCATCTCATGAATGATCTCTGCCGTAGCCATTGTCCAGTTATCAAAATCCTTGGACGACCATTTCAACAGAATATTAAGATCTCTGTCCACCGGATCACTTGATGTTTTGATGGCAACAGTATGCCCGTCACTTTTAAGGTCATTAAGCAGTCTCCCGGAATTGACATAGGCAGTACCGTTGGATTCAGTGATTTTCTCAGAAGAAAAACTTTCCTCACCAATACCTATGGCCATCCTTACATCTAAATTTTCAACACTTTTAATAAGAGATTTTATGGCTAGAAAACGCCAGAAAACGTCATCAATTCTGCATTTGAACTGGAATTCATCTCCTCTGTAGATTTCCCATGTGTGAGGAGCGCTTCCCCATTTTTCGAGAAGATGTTTAAGCCTGGTAATCCAAACTTCAGTATCCGCATGCTGTGAATTTATAATATCACCGGTAATGACCGCTATCATACTGCAAATATAAGCATAATTACTTATATATAAAAAATATAAGCAGAAACACTTATAGATATTGATTATTAGTGAATCAGCTTATATCAATGATATAGTAAACATAAGGTTTTTAAGGCGTTATATAAAACTACTGAATAGCAAAACAGCAAAAAAATGTTCAATCTTTTATTATGGTGTCGACTTTAACTCTACTTTTTTATACTTTTTTATAATAAGAAGCTGTTCCTGCTATCCGCTCATACTCCTCGCGCCTTCATATTCCAACTCCTTAACCCTACAACTCTCCCACTTCTACTGCGGGGTAACCGCTGCTATCAGGGCTAGGACAGTCATTGCGGGTAAAGCAAAGCAATCTCTTAAATTACACAATATAAAATAAACCTAACAGGTTTTTAAAACCTGTTAGGTTTAGCTGATAGTATTTAAATCTGATGTTATTTACTTTTTAGTAAACTGATGCGCTTTCTCATCAAGCTTTAAGAAATATATTCCTGTAGGAATTCCCATCATTGGAATACTTTTCTTATTTCTAAACGGATCTTTCTCCGTATAAATCACTTTCCCGGAAAGATCTATAATCTGAGCTGTTTTTACCCTTTCCATTTCTTCCTTCACATAAAGATAGTCATCAACCGGGTTTGGATAGATGGTAAATTCATTATTAACAGTAATCAATTCCGCTGTAGACAATGTGCCACCCAGGTTCTGACAGTAATTGGACGGATAAGAATCCCATTCACTGCTAGTAAAAGTATTATTGGGTTGATTGATGGCGTTTTTTCTGTATAAAGATACGTTCCCGTTATTATTGGTCGTGTATTTCACCCCGATAGCATCCACTGTAACCGTTTTATTATACGCAAGTTCCACATAATTTCCTCCCGAAAACATCATAGGATCAGAAGCCGTAGCAAATCTTGCCTCGGTGGGAGTATAACATGATAAGGTGCCTTTCGGATTCAGGATAACAAAAGTTTCATTGTTTCCTACCTTGCCTTCCAATTCGTATGTGTCACCATTATAGAAATCTCCTGATATATTATTTTTAAACTGAATATTAATTCTGTAATTATTTAAATTAACCTCATGTCCTGTTTTATTGACAATTTCCAGCGCATTATTTTTCACAGATTCCGTATTTGTTCCGGATATATATTTGGTAATGATAAGATCCGGGGCATAGGGATCCGAAGCAATTGTTGAGGCTGTTACCATATTACTGAATGGAGATTCCAGGTATGCTTTATCAAAGGCTTTCACCGTAAAAGTATAGGTGGTTGATGGGCTCAGGTGATCGATGCTGATGGAAGTCCCTTTTGTAGTGGCAACAGGCGTTGCAGATCCATTCATATAAATCCTGTATCCTAAAATATCCGCATCAGGAGAAGCCGTCCAGCTCAGATTCACAAAATAAGAATTCTGCTGGGTTGAAACCAGTGATCCGGGAGCCGCAGGAGCAATAGTATCAGGCGTTTCGGACCAGATCATATCAATCCACTCAGGATGATCAATAAATGGATTTCTGTTTTTTTGTATGGTATAAACGGCGTTGTTTCGGTCAATTTCTCTTTGTGAAACCGGATCTGCCGTATTCCACTGTTTCAACATGGCAATATAAGCCAGATCAACTGCTCTTTCTTCTGTTCCGTCCAACGGACATTGGTCTGTAGCAGGAGTAAGATTGGCAGATGTCGTATAAGCTGTATTGAACGAACCTAACTTTCCTTCATAGCGTACTGCAAAGTACAACAATGATCTTGCAATATCCCCTTTAAATTCATTAACAGGCTCATAAACCCTTCCGGTATAGGGATAATTCGGAATCGCTGCATTGGATATCCTCGACGTGTTGGAAAAAATATAATGGTTGGTATTATTTCCTATTCCATAAGGATAATTGCTCCTGCGCTGATTGATCCATCCATCAACAGGAATTATAAAATTCAGATCCGAATACATAGGATAATCACTGATAGATGAGCTTGTACTGAATGTACTTTGCGGCATCATATGTTCCCGGTTGTACCCCAAACCTTCCGCACCAACACCTGCTACCAGCTGATCCGCAGTATATTCATAAGAATCAGGTCCTGAAGGAATTTCAGAATAGATATCCAGCAGATACTGAGTATTGGAAGCATCATGATCATAATATTTATCCAGATCAGTCTGTCCATACAACACCTTAAGATCGTTATAATGCCAGTTGATCATTTTTTCCGAAATAATATCGTGGATCTTTGATTTCAGGGCATATCCCGTCAGTCCGGCTGTTCCATCATAATACCCGGCAGGTGCCTGTGCAGCACTATAAGAAGAAATTAAAAGGATTGGAAGTAGAATTTTTTTCATGCCTTAAAAATTGGGAAACTAAAATAGTGAAATAAAAAACGAATAAGCCTGAATATTTTATTAAGGAAGTATTAATTCTCAAAATATAAAAAATTGAAAACTAGACGCATTGATCGCTAATAATACCGGGGAAATAATTTTTCTTTAGCATTCCATCAATTTGGTTATCTTTGGGAACTAACTATTATTATATGAATACTGAGACTATTGACAACATCAAAATGATAGCGGAGACGGCTAGAGAATTTGCAGAAAAAAACATCAGACCGAATATTATGGAATGGGATGAAAGCCAAACATTTCCAAAAGACTTATTCCACCAATTGGGTGAGATGGGGTTTATGGGAATTGTAGTTCCTGAACAATATGGAGGTTCCGGATTAGGTTATCATGAGTATGTTACTATTCTGGACGAAATTTCTCAGGTTGACCCTTCTATTGGTCTTTCTGTAGCAGCACACAACTCACTTTGCACCAACCATATTTATGAATTTGGAAATGAAGAACAAAGACACAAATGGCTTCCTCAGCTGGCTTCCGGAAAAGTAATCGGAGCTTGGGGACTTACAGAGCACAACACAGGTTCAGATTCAGGAGGCATGTCTACCACTGCTGTAAAAGATGGTGATGAGTGGATCATCAACGGAGCTAAAAACTTTATCACCCATGCTATTTCAGGTGATATTGCCGTAGTAATGACGAGGACAGGCGAAAAAGGAGCTAAAAATAATTCTACAGCCTTTGTTTTGGAAAAAGGAATGCCTGGTTTTACTTCCGGAAAAAAAGAAAATAAATTAGGGATGCGTGCTTCTGAAACTGCGGAATTAATTTTTGATAACGTACGTGTACCGGATTCTCACCGTTTAGGCGAAGTTGGAGAAGGTTTCAAGCAGGCTATGAAAGTGTTGGATGGAGGTAGAATTTCTATTGCTGCATTAAGCTTGGGTACTGCAAGAGGAGCTTATAAAGCAGCTTTGAAATATGCAAAAGAAAGACATCAGTTCGGAAAACCTATTGCAGATTTCCAGGCCATCAACTTTATGCTGGCAGATATGGCAACAGAAATTGATGCTGCTGAACTTCTTATCCAGAGAGCATCTACTCTTAAGAATGCAAAACAAAAAATGACAAAAGAAGGAGCTATGGCTAAACTATATGCTTCTGAAGCTTGTGTAAGAATCTCAAATAATGCAGTTCAGATCTTCGGAGGATATGGTTATACGAAAGATTTCCCTGCTGAAAAGTTCTATAGAGATTCCAAACTGTGTACTATTGGAGAAGGAACGTCTGAGATCCAGAGACTTGTTATTGGAAGAGATATTACAAAATAATTTTAAAAATAACACCGATACAAATGATTAAACAGGCACTTTTAGGTGAATTTCTGCATGAAGCAGATAACACCAGAAAAATTTTACAGGCAATCCCTGACAGCGCATTGGATTGGAAACCGTCCGAAAAAAACTGGACAACCGGACAGCTTGCGTCTCACATTGCTGAAGTATACAACTGGTATGAATCCACTTTCAATCAGGACGTTTTTGATATGGGAACATACAGGTATGACAAAGGAGACATTTCCAAAGCAGATAATATCCTTGCAAAATTTGAGGAAAATGTTGCCAACGCACAGAAAGCTCTTGAAAACTCTGATGAAAATACCTATTTCAACGAGTGGAAAATGGAAATGGACGGAAATGTACTTTTCCCTCCTATGCCAAAGGTTCAGGTGATAAGAGCTTTTCTTTATAATCATTTGTACCATCACAGAGGTGAGCTGGTTGTTTATTTAAGAGCAACCGGAAACAAAGTTCCTGGACTTTACGGACCTACTGCTGATGATAAAATGTAGTTAAACATTGCATCAATATAATAGAAGCTGTTTCATTTTGAAACAGCTTTTTTTGTAGGGAGAACACAGAGCGGCATAATAGTATTCATTAAATGTAATTTATTAAAATTTATTCATGAATAATTGAATTATTAATAAAACACATTGTCTCAATTTAATAAATTAACAAATAAAAAGTAGATATATTATTTTTTTAAAAAATAAAATTCATTTTACGACTTTTATTTTTCTTTTATTAATGAGCATTTTCCATTATATACAATGTATTGCATAATATATTACATACAAAGTCTAAATATTCCTTAAAAAATTTTGTTTTTCGTAATATATTTTTTATTAGATTTGACATTCCACAATCAAATTTAATATTTAATATGAAAAAACAATTAACGCTGATTGGAATGCTCCTTATTTCGGGTGTTTCTTTCGCACAGACTGACCGTCTTTGGTCTGAAGGTTCAAAAAGAACTTCATCAGAGATCTTTGAAAACAAAACCAGTATCAGCAATCCAAAGGTTTACAACCTGGATATCAATGGATTGAAAAACATTCTGGCAAAAGCTCCCAAAAGGCTGGCTGCAGGCGAAAAATCTGAAATCATTATTTCTTTTCCAAATTCTGAAGGCAGAATGGAAAATTTTAAAGTGAGGGAGAATTCCAATTTTGCCCCTGAGCTGGCAGCCAAATATCCGGACATCAAATCCTATGTAGGACAAGGTCTGGATGATCCTAATTCCACAGTCTATTTCAGTGTTTCTCCGCTAGGACTGTCCTCCATGGAAATTTATGGTGATAAATCAGCCGTTTTCATCGAGCCTTACACCAAAGATCTTTCTTCGTATGTAGTATACAGAAAATCTGACAAAAAAGATGATCTCAACAAGTTTGAATGTACAGTGGTAGATGCCGCACAGAAAGGAGTTTCCAATTCTTCTCTTGCTGCAAGACCTAACGCTGACGATGCCAAACTGAGAACATTCAGGCTGGCACTGTCCTGCACAGGTGAATACACCACGTATTTCGGAGGAACAAAAGCTCAGGCTTTAGCGGCGATGAATACTACAATGACCCGTGTAAACGGTGTATTTGAAAAAGATTTCGCAGCCAGAATGGTTCTTATCGCCAACAATGACGCTGTCATCTACACCAATGCATCTACAGACCCTTATTCCGCAGCTTCAGGAATGAGCAACTGGAATTCCCAGCTACAAAGTACACTGACTTCTGTAATTGGTGAAGCCAATTATGATATCGGACACTTGTTCGGAGCTTCCGGAGGTGGAGGAAATGCAGGCTGTATAGGCTGTATCTGTACAAACGGATCAAAAGGAAGCGGATATACTTCTCCGGCAGATGCTATTCCTTCAGGAGACAATTTTGATATTGACTACGTAGCTCATGAAATGGGACACCAGTTCGGTGGAAACCACACCTTCTCTATGAGTAATGAAGGAACAGGTGTCAATATGGAACCTGGATCAGGATCAACAATCATGGGTTATGCAGGAATTACCAGCCAGGATATTCAACCGCATTCTGACGCATTTTTCCATGCAATAAGCATCCAGCAGATCACCAATAATATTAAAGCTAAAACCTGCTCTGTTAATACCAACACCGGAAATGCAATTCCTACAGCTAATGCAGGATTAGATTATACCATTCCAAAAGGAACTCCGTTTGTTCTTACAGGTACAGGAACAGATGCTGATGGAGATTCTCTAACCTATATCTGGGAACAAATGGACAACGCTTCGTCTTCCCAGACAGGAGCAAGTTCTGCAGCAAGTGCTACAAAAGCTTCGGGACCTAACTTCAGATCATGGACTCCTACTGCTGCACCGGTAAGATATTTCCCAAGAATGTCTTCGGTTTTAGCAGGTGCTACCACTACCGCAGGTTCTGAAATCACTGTAGAAGCACTTTCTTCAGTTGGCAGAACATTAAACTTCAGATTCACAGTTCGTGATAACAAAGCAGGAGGTTCAGGAAATAATTCCGATGATGCTGTTATCACTGTTAACGGAACTGCCGGACCATTCAATATCACTTCACAGAACTCTGCAACAACATACGCCGGAGGAAGTTCTCAGACAGTAACATGGAATGTGGCAGGAACTACAGCCAACGGGGTAAATGCTGCTAATGTGGATATCCTTTGGTCAACAGACAGTGGAAATACTTGGACTACTCTATTGGCAGGAACTCCGAATGATGGCTCACAGGCAGTTACTATCCCTAATTCCAATACAACGACAGGAAGAATTATGGTAAAAGGATCAAATCACATTTTCTTTGATGTTAACAATGCTAACATCTCTGTAAATGCAGGTTCCGGAACTCCTGACACGGTTGCTCCTACAGCTCCTACCCTTGCTGCTTCAGGAACTACAGCTACAACCACTAACCTTTCATGGTCTGGAGCTACAGATAATGTTGGTGTTACCGGATATGATGTATACCAGGGAGCTTCATTAATTGGTTCTACGGCTTCTACTACATATACTGTAACAGGACTTACACCGGCAACTACCTATTCTTTCTCAGTGAAAGCAAAAGATGCGGCAGGAAATACTTCTGTTTCCAGCAACACCGTAAGTGTTACAACTCTTTCCGGAGGAACAGTTACTTATTGTTCTTCTTCGGCCTCAAATACAGCAGATGAAAGAATTGGAAATGTGACATTCGGATCTATCAACAATACCTCTACAGGAACTGCGGGATACGAAAACTTCACTTCAGTTTCTACCAATGTTACAAGAGGAAGTGCTTATACAATTTCCATTACTCCTGTGTGGACTTCTACAAAATATAGCGAAGCTTACGCAGTTTATATTGATTATAACGGAGACGGAGACTTTACAGACAGCGGAGAACTGGCATGGACAAAAGCAGGTTCTACAACCAGCCCTGTAACCGGATCTATTACAATCCCTGCTACTGCTACTGTTGGATCTACAAGAATGAGAGTAATGATGAAGTACAGCTCAATTCCTACTTCTTCATGTGAAGCATTCACTTATGGACAGGTGGAAGATTACACTCTTAATATTGTTTCTTCAGGAAAAGGAGATCTTCATAATACAAATGATCTGATCACAGATGTGAAGCTTTATCCAAACCCTGTGAGAGATATCCTATATATTTCCAATACAGCTTCAGAAGATTATAAGATCTTCGATATGGGTGGAAAACTAATTGACTCAGGAAAACTTCAAAGAGGTTCTGTGAATGTAAACAACCTTATCAAAGGGGCTTATATGATTCAAATTGGAGAATCTTCTAAGAGATTTATTAAAAATTAGTAACGAATAGACTTTTTAAAATTAAACGATGTGAAAAACCGTTCTGTGCAGAACGGTTTTTCTTTTTTTAAATTTTATCCATTTCTCACTTTATCACCTTTTCGTATCGGTATATCCGACAAAAAATTCATATAAAGAATACATTTTCAGTAAGTTTTTTTACTATTTTTGCTGAAAATACATATAAGTGAGAAAACAATTATTGATGACGGGAATGCTCGCATTGTCGGGTATTTCTTTTGCACAGACCGATCGTTTATGGACTTCAAGCTCCAGTAAAATATCCTCTCCCGTTCTTGAAGACATGTCAGTTTTTGAAGATCCGAAGCTTTTTCATCTGAATATAAGCGGATTAAAAAATGTATTGGCAAAGGCTCCGAAAAGAGTAACAGAGAAATCTGAAGTCATTATCTCTTTCCCCAATTCAACCGGAAAAATGGAGCATTTCAAAGTAACGGAAAATTCTAATTTCGAACCGGAACTCGCTTCTAAATATCCGGATATCAAATCCTATCTCGGTGAAGGTGTCGAAGATCCTGCTTCAAAAGTTTATTTCAGCATTTCTTCTTTAGGGCTATCTTCTATGGAAATCTACAGAGATCAATCTGCTGTTTTTATTCAGCCTTATACAAGAGATCTTTCCACTTATATTGTTTATAAAAAGTCTGACAGAAAAGACCATTTGAACAAACTCGAATGTACAGTTTCTGATGCTGCTCAAAAAGGTAATTTAAATGTCGTAACCCATAAAAATGCGGATGATGCTACATTAAGAACGTTCAGACTTGCACTTTCCTGCACAGGAGAATATACTTCTTATTTCGGAGGAGCAAAAGCTCAGGCTTTAGCAGCCATGAATAATACCATGACCCGCGTGAATGGTATTTTTGAAAATGATTTTGCAGCGAGAATGGTCCTGATTTCCAATAATGATGATCTTATCTATACCGATGCCGCTACAGATCCTTATTCTTCCTCTTCACAAATGAAAAACTGGAATCTGGAGCTGATGAACAATCTGAGCTCTTCCATCGGAAATAATAATTTTGACATAGGACACCTTTTTGGCAGAGACGGTGGTGGCGGCAATGCAGGATGTATCGGATGTATTTGTGACAATGACATGTCTACTTACCAAAGTCAGGGTATAACCTACCCAAGCAGCTATAAGGGAAGCGGATACACTTCTCCGGCCAACGGTAATCCTTCGGGAGACACTTTTGATATAGATTTTGTAGCTCATGAAATGGGACATCAGTTCGGCGGAAATCATACATCTTCTTATCGCGTTGAACCGGATTTAAAATCTGTAGAACCAGGCTCAGGATCTACCATTATGGGCTATGCCGGCGTCACCAGTTATGATGTTCAAAATAATTCTGATCCGTTTTTTCATGCCATAAGTATTGAACAGATCACCAATAATATCAAAGCAAAAACTTGTTCTGTGAATACCAATACCGGTAACTCAATTCCTACAGCCAATGCAGGTCCTGATTATATTATTCCTAAAAGCACTCCTTTTATGCTTACCGGATCAGGAACTGATGCTGATGGAGACCAGCTTACCTATATCTGGGAACAGATGGATAAAGGAACTTCTTCTGAAACAGGAGCTAATGCTGCAGCGCAGGAATCAAAAACTCGGGGGCCAATATTCAGATCATGGACACCTTCAGGTTCTCCGGTAAGATATTTTCCGACAATGTCTTCTATTTTGGCAGGTTCTCTCAAAACCGCAGGAACAGAAATAGATGTTGAGGCACTTCCTTCTGTAGCCAGAACTTTAAATTTCAGACTTACTGTTCGCGATAATAAAGCCGGAGGCGGAGCCAACAATTCCGATGATACAAAACTCACTGTTGATCCGGCAGCCGGACCATTTATGATAACCTCACAAAACACAGCTGTTTCTTATGTAAAAGGAAGCTCACAAACGGTTACATGGGATGTAGCAGGCACTACAGCAAATGGTGTGAATACCGCCAATGTAGATATCCTCTGGTCAACAGATAACGGCAGCACATGGACGGCACTTTTGGCCGGAACTCTTAATGATGGTTCGGAGAGTATTACAATTCCTGATACTTTAACCAACTCCGGAAGAATAATGATCAAAGGAAGCCATCATATTTTCTTTGATATCAATAATGCTAATATTTCAGTAAGAGATTCCAATGACGCTGCTGCTCCAGCCTCTACCGAAATCAAACTGTATCCCAATCCTGTAGAAAATATTCTTACCCTTACAAACACCAGTAATGAAGAATATAAAATTTACGACATGTCCGGCAGGCTTGTAAGTGGAGGAAACCTTGAAAGCGGAACGGTTAATGTCAATAAACTAACCAATGGAACTTACGTCATCCAAATTCCGGGATTCACAAAACAATTCATTAAAAAATAGAAAAAATAGATTTGAAACAATAAGCTGCTCATTCGGGCAGCTTTTTCGTTTATTGAAATACAAAATACAATCTTAAATCTATTTATCATTAAAATTAATTTCATAATAATAATTTATTTTAGATAAAACTACTAGCATTTGAGTTTTTTAATTTAAATTTATCGCATAACAATATTTCATTGTACCGTTTACCCAGATTGTATTTAAGGGAGCTCCAGATCGTTTTTGACATCTGATGTCTTTGCTTCTTTTGAGTTTATTTTGGCATGAATTGGTAATTTACGGTCAGAAATCACATTATTAATCCAGATTCCAATCCTTAATTTCTGCTATAGAACGGAAAACATCAGCAATACTTACGTCAGTATTTACTTAAGATCTTTATCAGGAAAGCGATGTTTCAAAAAGGTACCCTTCAAATACCTCTGTAATTTTAAAATAATTTAAAATTTTTTATATGAAACATTTATTTAAGTACATCTTTTTTTTAGCTATTGCTTCGTTCTCGGTTGCCTGCAGCTCTGACGATGACGACGTAATAGACATCAATCCGGATGTGACCACCGTCTTCTACAAAAATGCAGATGAACTGGCAGTAACCTATGACTCTAATAATTCGGTAAGCCAGGCCATAAGAAATCAAGTTTATGACTTATACAAAAGAGGAAAATGGAGTGAACTGGAATCTCTTTTTAAGGCTAATAATTTAAATGGCGGATGGCCGCCTGCCAACGGAGGTTATAATATTGTTGATGATGTTCCTTTTAAGGTTGGGCAGAAGTTCGACAGATACAGCGGCGCTGTCGGCAGTTATAACGGAGCCGGGGTTCCTACATTAGGAGGAAGCTTTACAAGCCCTATCATCAACGGATATGTTTATACTTTTACACAAAGGGCTCTAAACCAGCCTGAAGACAAATACGATTTTTATTATGAAATTGATGTACTGAACAACTCCATGCAGTTTAAAACCCAGACAGCAGACATTATTCCGTGGTTCAGCCAGGCAGGAAAAGGTAAACAAACGATGTGGAAAATTCCTATTGATATCAATACAGGTTACCAGAAAACATGGAATAAGCTGGCAGAAGAAGGCTATATTAAAATTACCATTAAGAGAAGCCCAAGCGGAAAATATCCTAACTTAGCAGGCACAGTTATTCAGCCATAAATCTGCTCAGATGTATTCATTATCAGAAAAAATAAACATTACCGGGAAAGCTTCTGTTGAAAAAAGCGTCTTTATCAATGATGAAGCTCTCCCATCAGCAACAACCACTTTCACCTGCTCTCATTGCGGAAACAAAAATAGAATTGCAATAGCACCTTATGAATCAGGGTTTCCTGTTCTGCAGTTGTATCATGAGGATAAAGTAGTATCTAAAAATGAATTGCTAAGCCATGGAATGGTCAACGGAACCTCTCAAAGAATGTTTCATTTCGGAGAATTGACAGTCAACGATCTGCCAACTTTATATTTTGGAACCGACTGTTCTTCCTGTCATTCCAGGTTCATCTGTCTATTCAGCTATGGAGAAAAGCAACCGGGATTAATGATACTTACCATCTCCGGAGTCTGGAATTATGAAGAGTCTAAATAATTGAGTATAATTGAATCACTTCAAAATAAAACCACAATTTTTACAGTTGTGGTTTTTTAATTTTCATGGATAAAATTTTCCCACTGTATAATACAGATTTTTACAGTTTTTTTTGTTTTAAGATAGGGTTGTATATTCAAAAACATTTTCCCAGGCACTTTATTTTTACATTTCCTGCTGTACATTTCACATTTTGCAAATCCTTTTCTATCTTTGTGGGAAATAAAAAAATTCATGGATAAAATTGATAGTCTGAACCAAGTAGCAGAATTCCATACTACTTTCAAAGCCCCTATTTTAGATACCCCACAAATTCCTTCTCCTGAAAGATGCAACCTGAGAGTAGAACTTTTACAGGAAGAATTAAACGAACTGAAACAAGCGATTGCTGACAATAATATTGTAGAAATTGCAGATGCATTGTGTGATCTTCAGTATGTTTTGAGTGGTGCGGTACTGGAATTCGGACTTGGCAACAAATTTGTAGAGCTATTCAACGAAGTTCAACGCTCCAATATGTCGAAAGCATGTGATAATGAAGAACAGGCAGAGGAAACTGTAGAATTTTACAAAGCGAAGGAAGTAGAATCTTTTTATGAAAAGTCCGGAGAAAAATTTAATGTTTACAGAAAGGCAGATCATAAAGTATTAAAAAACAAATACTACTCTCCTGCTGATTTAAAATCAATTATCGAAAAATAAAATATGAAAAAATTTATTACCAATATTGTTGCCTTTTCAACCTTGTTTTTGGCTTCACAGCAGCTTACTGCACAAAAAGTAGTGGTAAACCGTGAAGTTGAAACCCAGAATGACGGCAAAATGCTTTTGGGAAACCAGTTGAAAGAGCAGTTTTTAAAAGCTCCTTATGCAGATTGGTATGTGAAAGAACATGATGAGTATGTTCTTGATCAAAAAGCAGTCAGTGAATTAAAAAAAGAGAGAATCGGAACCTATGATATTATCGTTTTCATGGGAACCTGGTGTGAAGACAGCCACAGAGATTTTCCAAGACTGATGAAAATATTGGAAGCCGTAAGTTATCCGGAAAGTAAATTGAATATTATTGCTGTTAACCGTAAGAAAGAATCTCCTACCGGGGATGAAAGTCTGTACAATCTTCAGAAAGTTCCTACCATTATTCTGAAAAGATATGGAAAAGAAGTGGGCAGAATTATCGAAATGCCTACGACAGGATATATTGAAAGGGATTTGGTTCAAATTCTGAAAAAGAACGATTCATCTGTTATCAAAGAAATTTTTAAATAGATTTTGAGAAATTATAGAACAATATTATCTTTTGCTGCGGGTGCTGGCGCAATGGTACTGCTCTTTTTTGGCCTGAAATCCTGCCTGAATCTCGGAAATAAAACTGAAAAGTCAGATTATTATATCCTGACCAATCAAATTTCCAAGATGAATAAGATGGTCGTGATGGAACAGAATACATCCAGCATGCAGAAGACCAAAATGGGTTATGAGGTTTTTGGAAAAGAAGTTTCCAGCAACAGTATTATTACCTACACAAAGACTAATGCACAGGTTTCTTATGATCTCAACAAAATGAAGATTGAAGTAGATTCCATCAACAAAAAGCTGGTGATTACAGAACTTCCTGATGCTGAAATCAGAATTACACCAAGCGTTGAAATTCAGTCTTTGGATGATTCTTTCTTTAACAGGATTTCGGAGAAGGACATTAAAAATGTTACTCAAAAAGCTAAGGAAACCGCAGAGAAATCAATTGATCAGAATCAACTCAGAAGTGAAGGCCGCAAACAGCTCATGGAAAACCTGAATAATATTTTTGTGCTGGCCAAGGCTTTGAATTATGAAATAGAAGATAAAACGGGGAAAATTGGTATTCTGGGGCTTTAAGTTAAAATATTTCTGTTTGGCAAACCCTTTGAATGATATTATCCATATTGTTTACATTTAAAATTCAAACTCATGGATACAAAAGGAAAAACCACCAGGAAAGAATCTGCCAATACCGCAGAAACCCAAAAGCAAAATCAGGATTTCCAGAATATTCCTGCCGCATCAAAAAAGACCAATCCGCCTGATATTGATAAAGAAGATGTTCAGAAGTCTTCCGAAAACAAATCAGGAAAAACGGATAACACAAAAAAATAAAAGAGCTTTTAAGGCTTTATTTAATAATGAAAAACGAAAAGTTCCGTCTCATATGAGGCGGAACTTTTCTTTCTAACTATCTAACTGAACTTTTGTTTCTATACAATGGTAGATTTTCCGATCTTAATATTTTCAAAATTGTAATAAGACTTTTCAGAATATCTGATATGATCTGCAATAAAACTTCCCACTTCACTTGTGGAGTAATACTGTTTGCTATTAAGATCGATTGTGACATACTTATTCTCAATAGCATGTTCTACCGACTGTCTTAATTTTTCGGCTGCGGTCTTTAAACCAAGATGATCCAGCATCATCGCCACACTTAAAATAGAAGCAACAGGATTGGCAATTCCTTTTCCTTTCGCCTGCGGATAAGATCCGTGAATAGGCTCAAACAAAGCATTCTTCTCTCCTACTGAAGCAGATGGTAATAATCCGATAGAACCTCCGATCACACTTGCTTCATCGGAGATAATATCACCAAACATATTTTCCGTTACAATGACATCAAAATGCTTAGGATTAAGGATCAGCTGCATGGCTGCGTTGTCTACAAACATATAATCAAGCTCTACATCCGGATATTCCGGTGCAATTTCCTGGCACGTCTTTCTCCACAATCTTGACGTATCCAAA
Organism: Chryseobacterium sp. 2VB; assembly: GCF_005503635.1. NCBI lineage: Bacteria > Pseudomonadati > Bacteroidota > Flavobacteriia > Flavobacteriales > Weeksellaceae > Chryseobacterium > Chryseobacterium sp. 2VB. The sequence continues at coordinate 308,723 of NZ_SCNC01000001.1, read as the reverse complement.
ACGTTGGCTTTATCAATCAGCGTAAGCTTTTTCTTTCTTTTTTGTGCTTCCTGAAACGCCATATGCGCAATCGGAATAATATCTTCACGGCTGTATTTGCAGACATCATAAGCGTAAGCACCTTCCGGATCTGTAAATTTTTCACCGAAATAAATTCCGCTTACCAGTTCTCTGAAAATCTGAATGTCAGCGCCTTCAATAATTTCTCTTTTCAATGGGCTTTTATCAATCAGAGAGGCATAGGTTTTTAAAGGACGGATATTGGCAAACAACCCTAACTCCTTGCGAAGTTTCAATAATCCCTGTTCAGGTCTCACTTTCGCTTCCGGATTATTATCAAAAACCGGATCTCCAATAGCCCCGAAAAGCACAGCATCAGACTCTTTGCAGATTTTCAGCGTTTCTTCGGGCAAAGGATTTCCTGTCTTAAAAATAGCCTCTGCACCGATTAATCCATATTCAAAATGGAATTTACATTGAAAAGCTTCAGCAATAGCATCTAATATTTTAATGCTTTCACCGATGATTTCCGGGCCAATCCCATCTCCGGGAAGAACCGCGATTTTAAAATAATTGTCGCTCATTTGCTTTTTGTGTTTTTAATTCAAATTCTGTGATCGTCTGCTTTCTGCTGATTAAAAAATCAATATCGTCATAGCCGTTCAGCAGGCATATTTTTTTATAAGAATCTAATTCAAAGGTTTCTGTGGTATCTTTAAAGCTGATGGACTGTAGTTCTACATCAATAGCGATTTCATTATCAGGATTTTCATTGATACCCTCTAAAATTTCTTTTAAAAATTCTTCGGAAACTTTTACAGGAAGAAGGCCGTTATTCAAAGCGTTTCCTTTAAAGATATCCGCGAAATAACTTGAAACAATGACCTTAAATCCATAATCCGTTAAAGACCAGGCAGCATGCTCACGACTGCTTCCACAACCGAAATTATTTCCTGCAACAAGAATCTCACCACCGAATTTGGGATTGTTTAAAACAAAGTCCGGATTCGGTTCTCCTGTATGAATATTGAATCTCCAGTCTCTGAACAGATTCTCTCCGAACCCTTTTCGGTCTATACTTTTAAGGAATCTTGCCGGAATAATCTGGTCTGTATCTATATTTTCTGCCGGCAATGGAACTGCGCGGGATTTTAAAACAACTAATTTTTGCATTTATTCTATATTGTTTAGACTTGGAACCACAAAAGGCACAAAAGTTTTCTTTTTTACTTTTCAATTACTTAACTGAAGTTCACATAAGAATGAAAATCAAAGATTTTCAAAAAGCTTAAGTGTTCTTTTTCTACAAGCAAATGAAACCTTCTTCTTAGTTAAGTGTTATCATCTTTTGTGTCTTTGTGGTTAAATTCTTTTTAGTTTAAACTTTCAAAAGCTGAAATTTTACCCTCTATGGCTGCTTTTGCTGCAGTAAGCGGGCTGGCAAGAATTGTCCTTGAGCCTTGTCCCTGTCTGCCTTCAAAGTTTCTGTTGGAAGTGGAAACACAATATTCTCCTTCAGGGATTTTATCGTCATTCATTGCCAGACATGCCGAACACCCCGGCTGACGAATCTGAAATCCGGCATCACTGAATATTTTATCCAAACCTTCCTCATAAATCTGTTTAACCACCTGCTGAGATCCGGGAACAATCAGTGCTTTTACAGCCTCAGATTTGCTTTTCCCTTTAATGTACTGGGCTGCAGAACGGAAATCTTCTATTCTTGCATTGGTACAGCTACCTATGAACACATAATTAACCTTGATACTGTTAACTGCCTGCCCGGCTTCCAGTCCCATATATTGTAAAGCTTTTTCTTCGGATTCATTTTGCGGTGCCGGAATAACTTCACGGATTGAAATCCCCATTCCCGGATTAGTACCGTAGGTGATCATAGGATAAATATCTGCAGCATCAAAGCTGAGTTCCTGATCAAAAACAGCGCCTTCATCTGTTTTCAAGGTTTTCCAATAGGCTACTTTTTCATTCCAGTCTTCTCCTTCCGGAGCGAATTTTCTTCCCTGTACGTATTCAAAAGTGGTTTCATCCGGAGCAATCATTCCGCCTCTCGCACCCATTTCAATACTCATGTTGCAGACGGTCATTCTTCCTTCCATTGACATTTCCTCGAATACACTACCAGCATATTCACAAAAATATCCTGTCCCTCCGTCTGTTCCTATTTTTGAAATGATATAAAGAATAACATCTTTAGGCTGAACATTTTCGTTTAATTTGCCATTCACGGTAATTCTCATAGATTTCGGCTTGTTCAGCAATAAACACTGGCTGGCAAATACCTGAGCTACCTGGCTGGTCCCAATCCCAAAGGCAATTGATCCAAATGCCCCATGGGTAGAGGTATGGCTGTCACCACACACAATACTCATTCCCGGCTGGGTAATCCCTAATTCCGGAGCGATGATATGAACAATTCCCTGATATGGGTGTCCCAATCCGAAAAGTTCAATATTATTTTTTTTACAGTTTTCTGTAAGCTGTTCTACCTGATTTCTTGAAAGATCATCTTTAATAGGCTGATCCTGATGCAATGTAGGTACATTGTGATCCGCAGTCGCAACAATCTGTTCCGGTCTGAAGATTTCCAGATTTCTGGATTCAAGTTCTGCGAAGGCCTGAGGGCTGGTTACCTCATGAATAAGATGTTTGTCTATATAAATGATCTGAGGTCCGTCAGGAATGGTTTCTACCACATGGGCGTCCCATACTTTATCAAAAAGTGTCTTTTTACTGTTGTTCATTTTTTACTTTATCTTGATTTTAAATCAAACCTATCCTATTTTTCTGGCGAAAGAATCCATCATAACACTCAGATCATCGTTGTCTATTTCTTTTTTAAGATCAGCGATTTTCAAAAACTCCTGATACAGATAATCAAGTTCATTTTTGGTAACCTCATAACCGATATGTTTGAAACGGTAAGCCAATGCTGAACGTCCGCTTCTGGCAGTAAGAATGATTGAAGAGGCATTCACACCTACTTCTGCAGGATCTATGATTTCGTACGTTTCCCTGTTTTTAATCACTCCGTCCTGATGAATTCCTGAGCTGTGAGCAAAAGCATTAGCTCCTACAATAGCTTTGTTGGGCTGTACAGACATTCCCATCAGATCAGAAACCATGGCACTCATTTCATTCAGCATTCTGGAATTCACATCGGTATGCAGATTCAGATTTTTATGCTGTTTTAAAATCATGACAACTTCTTCCAGTGCTGTATTTCCTGCTCTTTCTCCCAATCCGTTGATCGTACATTCAATCTGGCGGGCTCCATTAATTGCTCCGGCAATAGAATTGGCAGTAGCCAGCCCCAGATCGTTATGGCAATGACATGAAAGCACTGCTTTTTCAATTCCCTTTACATTTTCTTTCAGATATTTTATTTTCTGACCATACTCTTCCGGCAGGCAATATCCTGTGGTGTCAGGAATATTCAGAACAGTTGCTCCTGCTTTGATCACTGCTTCACATACTCTTGCCAGATACTCATTATCAGTTCTTCCGGCATCTTCAGCATAAAATTCAACGTCTTCAACATATGTTTTCGCATATTTTACTGCTTCTGCTGCTCTTTCAATAATATCTTCTCTTGTTGAGTTGAATTTGTATTTAATATGAGAATCCGAAGTTCCGATTCCTGTGTGGATTCTCGGTTTCTTTGCCAACTTCAGCGCTTCTGCTGCTACATCAATATCTTTTTTGTTCGCTCTTGTGAGTCCGCATACCTTCGCATTTTTCACCAGTTTTGAAATTTCTGAAACCGATTCAAAATCGCCGGGGCTGGAAATCGGGAATCCTGCCTCGATAATATCAATCCCTAATTCATCAAGCCTTTCAGCAATAACCAGTTTTTGTTCCGTATTCAGTTTGCATCCCGGAACCTGCTCCCCATCTCTCAGTGTCGTATCAAAAATTTCGATTTTTTCGGAATTCATAAGTGAAGTTTTTTACTTAATTTTGGCTCAAAACTACAGCTTGCGATATTTTTTCTTTTTCACTTTTTCTGAAAATTACAATATTCAACAGCTTAGAAAACAATTGTATTTATTTGTTAATCAATAATTTAATCCCCCAAAATTTACAATGGCAGAATTGCAGAAAGATTTTTTGTTTGTATTGGTAAAGTCATTGACGACCTCTGAAAAAAGACAGTTTAAGCTCTACGTAAACCGCCTCGGAATTAACGTAGATGCCAAATTCTTATTGTTATTTTCTGAGATGGACAAGATGAAAGAATATGACGAAAGTATTATTATTGAGAAAAAAATATCTACAAAACAACAGCTTTCTAATCTTAAGGCTCATCTTTACAAGCAGATTTTGGTGAGTCTCCGTATGAACCCGAGTCATCAGAATTATAGAATCCAGCTTCGCGAACAGTTAGATTTCGCCAATATTCTGTATCAGAAAGGACTTTACAAGCAGGCTTTAAAAATATTGGATAAAACCAAACAGACAGCACTGGAACTGGATGAAAAAAGTATTGCTTCGGAGATCATCGATCTTGAAAAAGTAATTGAATCACAGTTTATTACACGAAGTATCGAAGGTCGTGCCGAAGAGCTTATCAAACAATCTCAGGAGATCAGCAAACAGAACCGTTATACCACAAAACTGTCTAATCTTTCTTTGAAATTATACAGTGAAATGCTGACCCATGGTTATGTAAAAAATGATGCAGACCGGCAGGAAGTTATGGATATTTTTAACGCAGAGATTAAAAGTATTAACCCTGAAAAACTGAATTTTACGGAGAAATTATGGTATTACAAAGCCCATGTCTGGAAAAACCAGCTTTTACAGGACTATAAATATACCTTGAAATATGCTTATCAGTGGGTAGATCTTTTTCATAAGAAGCCTGAAATGATCTACAGCCACCCGGTTTGGTATATCAAAGGGAATACGTATCTGCTGAAAATCCTCTTTTTATATGGAAATATTGATATTCTGGAGGAACATTTCCAGAACTTCAATACAATGGTACATGCCGAGAATTTTGTTCAGAATGAGAACCTGCAGTCCCTTATTTTCCTTACCCACTACAATACGCTGATGAATATTCACTTTGTAAAAGGTGAATTTTTTACAGGAACCAAGCTTATTCCTGAGGTAGAATTAAAAATGGAAAAGCTCAGAGAAAGGATCGATGAACACCATTTTATGATTCTCTACCTTAAAATGGCAGCTATGTTCTTTGGCAGTAAAATGTTTGAAAAATCGATTGAATATTCTATGAGAGTTATAGAATCCAAAGGAAATGTTCAGGAAGATCTGTTGTTCCATACCCGGATTCTGATCTTAATGGCTAAATATGAATCAGGGAATGATGAGGATTATGATGAGTTTACTGCGTCAACTTTAAAGTTTGCGAAGAAAATGAAAAAGCCGGAAGAATTCCATTTTGAAAGCATTCAGTTTTTCAAGAATCTTAATAATCAGGTGCCGGATCAGCGACAGAAAGCATTTGAAAATTTTGATAAAAAACTGGAAGAGTATGCCGGCAATGAATATTACCGCCGATCATTATTCTATATCGATATTCATGGATGGATTAAATCTAAAGTTCAGAATGTGGACGTAATTGAGATTATCAAGCAGAAAGTGAAGTATAAAAGAAAGCATTAAATAAGAATATATAAAAATATATTTTTCAATAATTTACAATATTTTATTTCATGTAAAATAAAACATCAAAAAAACATTTTTTAATATAATCTTTTATAGATTTAGGTATTAACAGGTCGCTCCTCCGGAGCTCTGATTTAAAACCAAATATTTTAACAGTTAGCTCCTATTGGGGCTGCTTATGATCCTGTCGGGATCTTCTGTTAGTAGAAAATGATGAAGTCCGTAAAAATAAAGCTCCGGAGGAGCGACCTGTTCATTATGCTGTGATGTAATCGGATGATGATTTTATTTATACATCTTCTTTATAAAATTCAATGCATTTCTATGACTGATTTTTTCCATCAGTTCATGTGAAAAACGCTTCTCAATTTCTTTATTGATAGCATTAAATGCAGATGCATCATCATATCCTTTAAAGAAAAATGGATGACGGGATTTATCAGGATGGTTTTTACAGAAGAAAAAATCGGCACCATACGCAACTGCATCTTCTCCGCCCAAATCAAGGCCATACTGAATATGTTCATATAACATTTCCGGATTTGTATCATCGACACAATTGCGGATAAAATTGAGTCCGATTAACCCTTTCCTTTTAATAACTTCTTTTGCCAGTTCATCGGGAAGATTTCTCTTTTTATCATGTACCTGTCTGTAGTTGGAATGGCTTGCGATAACAGGAATTTTGTAGTTTCTCTGATCAATATAATTAAGAATTCCGTAGGCAAGCTGATCACTTGTGTGAGCCAGATCAATAGCGATATTTTTTTCAGAAATATAATCCAGCAGAACTTTTCCGTCATCTTTCAACCCTACATCGGAATTATTTCCTCCTCCAAAGCGGTTTTCCGTATGATGGGTTATTCCAAGGTAAAGAATTCGTTGTGCCTTTTCAATGAGAGTTTCCAGATTTTTAAAACCAGTTTCCAAAGTATCGTCTTCGCCACAAAAGCAGGATGCGTTTTCAATAGAAGCAATAACTCCTACTTTATCGGTGTTTTCGGAATTTTTATAGTTTTCACCATCCAATAAGAAAAAATTTTCGTTTTGAAGGAGATCTGAAAATATTTCGCTCTGTTTTGCTCCGTAAGCAGTACTATCTTGCCCTGTCGCAGAGTATATAGCCATCACCTGAAGCTTTACATTTCCTTCTTTTAAATAAGGAAGTGAACAGCCAAGCTCTTTGTCATCAGTTAATGAGCCCGGCTCCAGTAAATAGCATAATAAATCGCAGTGAAGGTCAACATTTATAGCATTCATATTAATTATAATTAACTTGTTTTTAAAGACTTATAAATAGACTAAGTATCTTAATATTGGTATTATCATGAATAAAAAATCAAAGGTATTTTTCTATGAAAAACGAAATATGGAATTCAGTGAGACTAAAACCATCTGCATCTTTTACATTTTTAATATTAATTCTCATTCTAAATATATGCTAATATAGTATTTTATCTAAAAATTCCGTATTTTTGCATCTTAAAATTTCTTAGTAAACAATGATAAAAATTACACTTCCAGACAATAGTGTCAAAGAATTCGAGGGAGCAGTGACTCCCCTTGATGTGGCAAAATCTATAAGCGAGGGATTGGCTAGAAACACCATTTCCGCAATTGTTAATGACAAACAAGTAGAAACGACCACACCTATAACCACGGATTCTACGGTACAGCTTTTGACCTGGAATGATGATCTTGGAAAGAAGGCTTTCTGGCACTCTTCTGCCCACCTTCTGGCGCAGGCAATCCTTGAGTTTTATCCTGATGCTAAGTTGACCATCGGTCCTGCTATCGAAAGTGGATTCTACTATGATGTAGATTTCGGGGATGAAAGTCTATCTGAAAAAGATTTTGAGAAGATTGAGAAAAAGATCCTGGAAAATGCGAAGAAAGGCTCTACCTTCTCTTTATATCCGGTTTCTAAAGAAGAAGCCTTGAAGACGTATGCAGATAACCCTTACAAAGTGGAATTGATCTCTAATCTTAATGATGGAGAAATCACTTTTGTAACACACGATAACTTCACAGATTTATGTCGTGGTGGTCATATTCCGAATACAGGAATCGTAAAAGCGGTTAAAATATTAAATGCAGCAGGAGCTTACTGGAGAGGTAATGAAAAGAACCCGCAATTAACAAGAGTATATGGTATTTCTTTCCCTAAGCAGAAAGATCTTACAGAATATCTTGAAAGATTGGAAGAAGCCAAAAGAAGAGACCACAGAAAATTAGGTAAAGAACTTGGAATCTTCGCATTCTCTGAAAAAGTAGGTGCAGGTTTACCACTTTGGCTGCCAAAAGGTACTGCTTTAAGAAGAAAACTGGAGAATTTCCTTTCTGATGCTCAGAAAAAAGGAGGTTATGAATTCGTAATGTCTCCACACATCGGGGCAAAAGAATTATATGTAACTTCAGGACACTGGGACAAATATGGAGAAGACAGCTTCCAGCCGATTAAAACGCCGAACGAAGGAGAAGAATTCCTGTTGAAGCCAATGAATTGTCCTCACCACTGTGAAATTTACAAAACTTCACAATGGAGCTACAGAGACTTGCCAAAAAGATATGCAGAATTTGGTACGGTATACAGATATGAGCAAAGTGGAGAGCTTCACGGATTGACAAGAGTTCGTGGATTTACTCAGGATGATGCTCACCTTTTCTGTACTCCGGATCAGCTTTCTGAAGAATTTGAAAAAGTAATTGATCTTACGTTGTATGTATTCAAATCTTTAGGTTTTGAAGATTTTGTGACTCAGGTTTCATTAAGAGATCCTGAAAACAAGCAAAAGTATATCGGTTCTGATGAAAACTGGGAGAAAGCAGAAAGTGCGATCATCAATGCAGCTCAAAAGAAAGGTTTAAAAACAGTAGTAGAATACGGCGAAGCGGCATTCTATGGTCCTAAGCTTGACTTCATGGTGAAAGATGCTTTAGGAAGAAAATGGCAGTTAGGAACAATTCAGGTAGATTATAACTTACCGGAAAGATTTGATCTTCACTATATCGGAAATGATAATGAAAAACACAGACCGGTGATGATCCACAGAGCACCTTTCGGTTCTATGGAGCGTTTTATCGCTATTCTGCTGGAAAACACTGCAGGTGATTTCCCGTTATGGCTAAGCCCGGATCAGTTTATTATTCTACCAATCAGTGAAAAATATGTAGATTATTCAAAAAAAGTTTCACAATTTTTGGAAAATCACGATATTAGCGGTCAGATTGATGAAAGAAACGAGAAGACAGGTAAAAAGATCCGTGATGCTGAATTGAAGAAAATCCCTTTCATGCTTGTTGTAGGAGAAAATGAAGAGAAAGAAGGCACGATTTCTGTAAGAAGACGTGGTGAAGGAGATCTTGGAGCGATGAAGCTGGAGGATTTCGTTGCTTACTTCAAAAAAGAGGCAGCAATCTAAATTTTAAATAAAAAGATTGAAGGATTAAAAAATTAATAAAATCTTTCAATTTTAAATATTTAAATCAATTAAATTAAGTAATTAACCAATAAAATTATAATACAATAGCACAAAGATTTAACAACAGGGGCCCACAGAGACGTCCGGTACAAGAGGACGCTCACTTGATCAACGATAAAATTCGTGTGAGAGAGCTTCGTTTAGTGGGCGATAACGTAGAGCCAGGAATTTATCCAATTGACAAAGCAAGACAAATTGCGGCGGAACAAGAATTGGATTTAGTAGTAATTTCTGACAAGGCAGAACCATTTATTGCAAGAGTATTGGAATACAAGAAATTCTTATACGAGCAAAAGAAAAAACAGAAGGAACTTAAAGCCAAGCAGGTAAAAGTGGTGGTAAAAGAGATCCGTTTCGGACCTCAGACTGATGACCACGATTACGAATTCAAAAAGAAGCATGCTGAAAAATTCCTTGAAGAAGGTTCTAAATTAAAAACCTACGTATTTTTTAAAGGACGTTCGATTATCTTTAAGGACCAGGGAGAAATTTTGCTTTTAAAACTTGCTCAGGAACTTGAGCATGTGGGTAAAGTAGACCAGCTTCCTAAACTTGAAGGAAAAAGGATGATTATGATGATGAGTCCTAAAAAACCAGCAAAATAATTAAGTCATTATTTTATATAAAGAAACCTCAAATTACTTTGAGGTTTTTTTTATGCTAATGTTTTAAAAAAGATTGTGCCGGAGGCTACTCTGCTGTTTATCCTTCAAAATCCCCGCAATCATGCTCTGTGAAAAGGGGCAAAACTTTTTTGGTGGTAAAATATTTCGAAACTCTCTTGTTTTTTAACTCCAGCTTTTTACCTTCTATAACGAGTTCATAGACAGGTGCTTTATCTATTTGAGTTAAAATATAGGTTCTTTCCGGTGTTTTAAAAATCGTTTTGTTTCCTTCAGTAGTGTATGAAAAATCATCAATTTCAAAAGTGTCTTTTTCATCACAGACATTAGCCCATCTGATCTGCTTCTTTGTGATGGACAGGCTGGCCAGATCGCATGAATAACAGTTTCCTGAGAATTCTATCCCATATTTATCATGCACATTAGTGCTTTTACTATTCAATACGTCAATAGGAACCAGGGTTGAAAAATCATCGGGTATTTCTACTATTTCCGGATCATTCTTCACGGGTTCCGGTTGAGATGCTGCCACTTCTATTTGAGTTTCCGGAGAAGTATTGGTTTCTGCTTTTTTGTCTGCAGAAGGTGAACAGGACGCTAATAAAGCAGTCACCATTGAAAGGCTGATTATTAAGTTTTTCATTCTTATAAAGTAAATTACAATATTGGGGTTATCATTTTGTAAAATTCTCCAAAATCCATCGTTCAAAATATCCCTGTTTTCGGCCATTTATTCCCTATATCAGGTGGTTTTATTGACTATTGGTCTGAATACTGATACATTTGCGCAAAAATATAAAAATGAAAGTCGTCAATCAATTCTTTATATCATCCCTGGTAATTCTTGCAGGATGTAACCAGAAGGATAAAACATCAGAAACACATAATGTAAAAACTGAAGTAAAGCAGAAAACGGTAACATTTGCCGATTTCAAAAAAATACAAGGAGTTGACAATGTTCAGGAGGTACCGTTTCAATTATTTACCAAACTGGATTCTGTACAGTTTTTTACCGCTCCGAGTACAGATGCTGCCCATTTGAAAATACCATACAATAAACTCGATAATTATTATGGATTTGAAGAGTTTGAGGACTTCTATTCTATTCATTACAGCATTAATAATAACATTTCGAACAGTATTGAAGCGTTTGTCCTGAAGTCGGAATTCACACCGGCATACGAACTTACGTTAAATGGGGTTGACCTTTATGAGATCAGAAGCAGCACTTTTAGAGAATCTAGTGATTTTAAGAATAAATCTTTTAAGAAATTCGGAACCATCGTGGAGATTTCAGAACATGAATTTAAAGCCAGTTCAAAAAAACAAATCGGTGAACATTTGACAAAAAATCCCAATATACAACTGCAGGCAGAGAACTGGGTATATAAAGAAAACGGCAGAGAAGATGTAATTACGCAACATGAAAGTGTCTCTACCGAGACCGGACCGCTTGCCAATGAATATGTAGGAAGGTCAACCTATTTAAACCTGGAAGTATTCAAAGAAAATTCTGATGAAATTGCAGATTCCTACTATTCTTTTTACAGTTTAAAAAATGCAGTTATGTTTGAACTGAGTACCGAAGGTTATCCGCAAATTCTTCCTTCCAAAGGCTGGGTTACCTTCGTCTCATCCAATCATGATGTGGGGAGTAATTTTGTTATTTCCAGATACTTTCCTCAAACTAAGAAACAGGACAACCTTTTATATGTGAATTTCACCAACTTTAAAATAGCAGATGATAAAAAGGCTTTCTGGACCGATAATGACACTTTCTACGCAGAAGTCTACCCTCTTAATTCAGCTTCTGGAAATGGTAAAAAACAGAAAACGGCTTATATAAAAATCCAGTTAAAGGCTGATCTGTTTTAATTTGATGAGATAAAAACCCCTGAAATCAGCGAGTGTACAGGGAAATAAAGTCTAATATCTTTGCTGCAATTATTTAAAGAGATACAATGAAAAAATTAAGTTTGACCCTTCTTTTTTGTTTATTAAGTTTTATGACTTTTGCACAGTCGTTAAAAGTCGTTATTAAACAGGATGGAAAAGTAATTGAACCCGTGAATGATGTTTATGAACTGAAAAAATCTCCTTTTTTATTTGAAATCACGTCTTCCAATCTGGAAGGATTTTTAGTGGGTGCCACAACAAATAAAGACATCTATGCGGGAGCTTTGGGCGTTTTGAATACTGAGGTTCCATGGTTTCAGAATACAGGTATGGCCGAGGAGCTCTATAACAAGGATAAAGAAATGTTTCTGATGGATTCTGCACCTTCATACTGGTATTATACAGATGCAAAAGATCACAGATTTGATAAAAACCCTAAAGGCAATGCAAAGCAATGGACTGCAACCCGTACAATTACAAGATTTTATGATATCATGGTAGATCAGCCCATCAGTTTAAAAGATTTTGACGGCAGCGTTTTCATCCTGATGTATCAGCCGGTTTACAATGACGAATATGATTTAGTAGACAAAAAGAATCTGTTCCAGGCTGCGTTGAAATTTAAAGATTAACTGTACACACCCAAATTATTTGATTATATAAGAAAAAGGCTGCTTACATGATGTGAGCAGCCTTTTTTCGGGATGATTATTTTATTCGATAATCAAGCCGTATTCTATAGCTAATTTTATAGCTGAACTCAGGTTGGAGGTCTGAAATTTTTCGATAAGATTTTTGCGGTGGCTTTCTACCGTGTGCGGACTTATAAAAAGCTTTTCCGCCATTTGATTGGTAGTAAGCCCTTTTGCTGCTTCACCCAGAATTTCTTTTTCTCTTCGTGTCAGTTTCGGAACCTGACTTAATCCGTGTGTTGATTTTTTCTCCAGAACAGCTTTGGTTTGAGAGCATAAAAACCTGTTACCGCTATATACAGCATTAATTCCTTCGATAATTTCGGAAACTGAAGCATTTTTTTGAATATATCCCAAAGCCCCTTCAGCAAGAGTACTGTTGATGACGGGCAGTTCGTTATGAACACTAAGGATAATAATCTGAAGGCTGCTGTACTTTTTCTTTAAAGGTTTGATGAGTTCAATGCTGTTGGTATCTTCCAGATTAATGTCGAGCAGCAGAATGTCAACCGCCTGTTTTGCAAGGCCTGCATTCATTTCGGAGACACTTTTGAAACAATCTACGACATCTATTGTTTCGCTGTTGCCTAAAATATTTTTCAGTCCTTCCAATAGAAGCGGATGATCGTCGGTTATGGCTACTTTTATCATGTTTAATGAATAGGGATTTGAAGTTCTATACTGGTGCCAATATTTAATTCGGAGGTGATATTCATGGTTCCTTTTAAAAACTGGACTCTCAATTCTATATTGTGAAAACCTGCCGTTTTTCTAACGTCTAAATTGGTATGATCGAAACCTTTACCGTTATCCTCTACTGTAAGATTTATTAGGTTTTCTTCTTCGCTTACCTGAATGATAATTTCAGAAGTCTCGGCATGCTTTATCGCATTGTTGACCAGTTCCTGAATAATCCTGTAAATGATCAATTGCTTTTCCTTCGATATGGAATTGCTGTAATTGATAAACTCTGTATGGATTTCCAGAGCATAATTGGAAATTCGGGAAGCAAACTCCTGAATAGCCACTTCCAGACCGTATTTTGTTAATAAATCAGGCATTAGATTATGTGCCACCCTTCTCAGTTCTTCTACAGCACCATCGATCTGTTCAATTGATTTTGAAATTCCTTCTTCAATATTTTCGGATTGATGAGGATTTAAATAAGAAAGTTGATGCTTAGTTCCGGACAGCAAACCTCCCAATCCGTCATGGAGATCACGGGCGAGACGGCCACGCTCCTGCTCCTGCCCTTCAAGCAATGCAGTAAGGGTAGATATTTTCGAGTTTTGTTTTTCCTGTTCCATGGCTAAAGCATGCAGTTCGTCTCTTCGTTTAATAGACCTGGCACGCTGTTTATAGGCATACAGCAACAAGAGGATCAAAATAATGAAAAAGATAATAAAAAAAATGTAGTACGTATTGATCTTTTCCTTGAACGCCAGGAGTTTTTTAAAGGTATTAATATCGTTATTCTTCTGTTGGGTTTCCAGTTTTGCCAAACGAAGCTGCTGTTCTTTTTTCTCGGATTCAAGTTCTGAAAATTTCAGTCTTTCACGCTGGTTTTCTTCCACCAGTTTTAAGTTGTTATAAACCTGTTCACGCTGTGCACGCAAAATATTAATAAGCTTGATTTCCTGAGCTTTCTTGTCGCTTTCGAGCTGTAGCTTGATGTATTTCTGCTCCTGCCGTTCTTTATCAAACTGGGATTCTAATCTTTTGGTGATATCCAGTTTTTCCTGATCGTAAATGCTCTTGTATTGATCAACATAGCTTTTATAATAAGTCAGTGCTTCTTTATAATTGGCCTGCTCTTCACTAATTCTGGATAGAGATTCAAGGATAGACAGTTCTATCATATGATTTCTTACCGGGCTTTTCCCAATTTCCACGGAGGCTTTCAGAAAATAAGATTTGGCTAAATCATAATTTTTATCCTGCAATGCCAATTCTGCCAGAATTCCAAAGGAAGAAGCAATGTGAATAGCATCACCAATCTCCAGGCTCACTTTATTGGCTAACTGCGCATATTGCATAGCTTTATTACTGTCAAACCCAGTATATAAATTAGCTAAATTGATGGCAGCATATGAGAGGCTGTTTCTGCTAAGCATCGCATCTTTATTTTTATTAAAAGTAGCAATAGCCTGTAAATAATACTGTTCTGTTTTATTTCGAAACATTGTATTGGATGGCTCCTGTGTATATTTTTGTTCATATACGTAGCCCATCCGCATGTAAGCATCAAAGATAAGATTGGGATCATTTTGTTTGGAAGCTAACAATAGAAATTGTTTGCTGTATTTTTCTTCCAGCTGATATTCATTCAGGTCAGAATAAATGGCAGATAATTCCTTGGCTGCATTACCCAATCTTCCATATAGTGTGGAAGTGGTTGGTGAGTTTTCATAATATTCGATCGCTTTCAGGTAAGCAGCGACAGCATCGGTCGTTTTATTATTACGTACCAGAGTCCAGCCTTTTGCGTATTGTACATAACCTTTTGCTTCATTACTATTCGTTTTTAAGCTGTAGGCCTTTGCCATATCGAGGCTTTTTGAAGACTCCGCGGTTTTATTATCCAGCCGGTAATTCATGGCCTGCACCGCGTACAAAATTGTGGCATACTTTCCATCCGCCTGTCTTGCAGCAAGGGAAATATTAGTATCTAAAATCTGGTAAGATTTGGGCTTAAGATTATGAAAAAATAATGCTGTAGCGTACTTGGGAGCCAGGTTGAGCTGTTCTGCCGTATTGTTTGAGGCATGGCTGTATTCTCTTTCTAATTTGCTTAAAACATCCTGTGCCTGAACAAAAAACGGACAAATAAGTAAAGTAAATATAAGTAATAACCTGTGCATCAAACCCTTATCTTTATTAAATTGCATTCCATTAAGGAACGTAAATATAGGTAAATCCCTGCTAATCTGTTTCGAAACCATGCTTTTCAGCAAAAGCACTCCACTTCAGGTATTTCTTTTCATTTTTAAAGGCCGGATCTTCACCATAATAATACATCAAACGTTGAGTTGCATATTCGTAGGCACTGTAAATATTGGCCTGCTCATAATACTTAATGGCTTTCTTCAGATCCGTTTTTACTCCCATACCGTGTTCGTAGATAATGCCGTAATAAATCCCGGAATAAGATTGATCATAGTCTTTTTTTAAGTACACCAAAAGGTTTTTATAGTCTCTTAACTGGTAATAGATTTCTGAGATTTTATCGTAATTGTAGGCGTATTTTTTCTCAGCTTTCTGATAAAAATCCAAAGCTTTATTGTAATCCTGCTTCACGTGTTGTCCAAAATAATAGAGATCACCCAGGTTGACAAGAGCCATTTCGTCACTAAGCTCAGCACTCTTTTCATAGGCCTCAATTGCTTTTTTGATATTAAAAGAATACCCTATTCCGTTGTGGTATAAAGCACCGATATTGTTCCAGGCTACAGGATGGTTTCGTTGTGCTGCTTTTTCGTAATATGCAATGCCTCTTTGCGGATCAAATAATGATTCTATTTCAGGATCCGTAAGCAGTAGCCCTATTTCTACCAGGCTATCCATGTCACCCTTTTGGGCAGATAACTCAAAAAGACGAAGTGCTTCGTGGTAATTCTGGTTTTTCTTTTCGTCAAAAGCCATTTTTTTAATCGTTCCAACCTCCATAAATTGTTCGGCGTTCTTACCCGTCTGGCTTTTCCAACGGTTATAAAAGGAAGTAAAGTATTCCAGATCTTTTCCCCGGAATGAATACCGGTCCAGATAAACGGCACCATATTCGGAAGCCTCTACCCGGTGAATGCTTCTGTCTTCATGCATCCTCAACATATTTTCACCCTGATACAGAAACAATAAACCTTCTTCTGTTCTGTAATTCAAAGGATTGGAAATATAATCATACAATTGGGCTGACAGACCATTCTCAAAATCGAAAAATTGATACCCTTCATTTTTTTGAACCGATAAAAATCCATTTTCCAGATAGTGAATCTGCTTAATTTCCGGCTGGGGAATGATTAACCAATTGCCATTACCTGCATCAAAAAGTCCTGATCCTACGTTGGTTTCCAGGATAAAGACATTATTTCTATATCTATTGGATTCTGCTTTTACTTTACTAACAGATTCATTTTCCAGCAGAAACTGGTGTTTTAAAGCATGATAGATCTTCCAGCTTTTGTCTTTGCGAACAGCAAGAGTTTCATAATTATCAATTAAGATCATCTGATCTGCTTCGTCTATAATGAGGCGGCCTTTCTCGTCAATCAATCTGCCTTTCTTGTCAAATTTGTTCGGCTTGACCCAGAAACAGGTACTTGCTTTTGAGATGCTGCCTTCTAAAAAGTCTCCGAGATAGTTTCCTTCTTTCGTATAATATTTTCGTTTGCCGGTACCTTTTTGTCTGGTGAAAAATAATTCAGGGAAATAATCATATTCATAAGGGTTTTCGCTTTCAACAGGGATAACCAGTCCGTTTTCATCGCTGTAAACTCCGAATTTGCCGTCTTTTTCTACCCCAAAGAATCCATAGGCTGTTCTTTCAATGGCATCATATTCCGCAGGAATCATCCAGGTGTTTGAATAGATTTTTAAAATCCCTGATTTGCCATTCACCTTTACTTCGCCTAAAGGTTCCTGCCCAAAATCGAATACGTCAAAAGCATCTTCATATACCGGAGAAACCCATTCTTTTCCGTCACTTTGCAGGTAACCGAACAAAGCCCCTTTTTGAATTACCGATATATTGTAGTAATCATCTGCTTCAAAAATATCGTCATAAACCGCAGGAGCTAAAACAGCACCTTTTGCATCTTTAAGGCCGAATTTCCCGTTCTCTTCAAATACAGAAGATGCCGCTTTTTTATAGGCAAGCTCTTCAAAATATCCTAATCCGTAATTAATCCAGCCGGTTTCTAAAATTTCAAGAAATGAGGAATACCCTGTCTGTGAGAACAAGGCATCCAGCAGCGAAAGATTGCGGGCTTTAACAGCCTTTTTATACAGCTTGCTTTTCTGCTGAATTTCTACCAGCCATTCCTTTGCCTGTACCGTATGTTCTTCTTCGTTCATATTGAAAACATCTGTTGCATTCAATACAAAAGTGTCGTAAGGTAAAGCTTCCAGAAACTCGAACATTTTATTAACGGGTTCGTAATAAGCTTTCTTGTAATGCAGCTGATAAGTATCTGCCAGCAGATTGAAAAAATAACGCAGCTGAACAATTCCCTGGTTTTTATCGGAGAAAAATTCAACACCTTCCACTTTGATATCTTCTGCCAGCAGAGGATACAGCAATAATGGAATTTCATAATTCCACTCGCCCAGATAGGTATCGAATGTCTGATTTGTTTTTTGATCGTAATTGTATAAATAAATCCGGTGTGCCATTCATTCAATTTTAACATATCGGAAAGCATTACAGCATTCCCTGTTACCTAAGGTTACCTCCCGAGTAGCTGCAAATTACAAATATACGCAGCAATATTACTTTTACAGCTTCTTCCTCACTCCATTGTATCTGGCTAGTGTTTTTACCCATAGTTTTTTAAGTGTTTATTCGAAATAAGAATTTATCGTTGAATCGGGTGTGAAAAAGAAAGCTATAAAAGTTATAAATTATTGTTTATCAAAAAGATATTTAGCCTTTTTATCTTTACTATATTTTAGGCCAAAGATAAAAATAGAGACAGTATAAAAACATCCCTGATATCAGTGGTTTTTAATTTAGTCTGTTTCATAATATAATGCATCGCATCTTCTTTATGGCCTGTAGGTTTCGGCCTGTTCAAACAGAATCATGTAACAATAAAATGCAGTTAAAACTACTCCGATAAGGCCAGAAATAAGAAATATAAGAAGGTAATACACGGCTTTTTTATCTTTCTTTTGTATAAAATTGATAATGAAAGTAATCAGCGTGCACAGGAATCCTGCTCCAAAAAATATAATTAAGACAGCAAAAAATAAAGCTCTTTCCAGGTGTAAGTCTGCAGATGAAAGCATAAGGGTCTAAATTTACAGGTTAACAATAAGTTCAGCAGGTTCGACTGAACATAGAAATGATCAAACCTGCCTGAATTGTATGTTTCATATTCATCGTCAATATTAGAGAGAACAGTCAAATACTGCAATCCCTATTATCAGGTATATTGTATGTTGCCTTACTTTTTTGAGTGTTTTTCTTTATAACAAAAGGATTTTCAATTCATTTGCTCTTTGAAGAGTGTTGACAATACATTACTATTGTTAACAAATTTTTAATCAATTATTATCTTAGATCAAGGTATTCTGAAGATTTTCTATCTACATTTGTGATTATAAAAATCAAGCACACTATTTATTAATATTAAAAAAAGAAACAATGAGCACATTTACATTAAAAGACGGAACAGAAATTTATTACAAAGATTGGGGGAAAGGACAGCCGGTTTTCTTTCACCACGGATGGCCATTATCGAGTGATGACTGGGATGCACAAATGTTCTTCTTTTTAGAACAGGGCTACAGAGTAATTGCTCATGACAGAAGAGGCCACGGAAGATCCGAACAGACTCCTTACGGACATGATATGGATACTTATGCTTCTGATGTGGCAGAAATTGTTAAAGCTCTGGACTTAAAAGATGTGATTCATGTAGGACATTCTACAGGCGGTGGTGAAGTAATCCGATATGTAGCAAAGCATGGTAACGGAAGAGTGGCAAAAGCTGTCCTGGTAAGTGCGGTAACTCCTATTATGGTTCAGAATGAGAATAACCCGAATGGAGTTCCTATTTCCGTTTTTGATGATATCCGAAACAATACCGCAAAACACAGACAGCAATTCTTCATCGATATTACCTTCCCTTTTTATGGGTACAACAGAGAAGGAGCCAAAGTTTCAGAAGGAATCCAGAGAAACTGGTGGAGACAAGGTATGAATGGTTCTATCAAAGCACATTATGATTGTGTGAAAGCATTCTCTGAGACAGATTTCACCGAGGATCTTAAAAGCGTAGAAGTTCCGGTATTGGTAATGCATGGCGAAGATGATCAGATTGTACCTTTTGAAACAACAGGCAAGGTAGCTGCTACCCTTCTTAAAAACGGGAAACTGATTTCCTATCCCGGATTCCCGCACGGAATGCCAACTACAGAGGCTGAAACCATCAACAGAGATCTTCTGGAGTTTTTTAAATCATAATAAGAATAAGAACATCATTACGTCTTTATGAACGTATAGCATTGAAGGCAAATCCGTATTGATATGGGGTTTGCCTTTATAATTCAACCCAAAAGACCTTCCTGTTGATATACATTAAAAATTCCTTTCGTGTATCACTTTTTTTTCGTAATTTTGCACACTATTATTCCTAATGTCTTTAGGAGTAGCCAAAACAGATATTGATAACAAAAACAATAAAAAAGCAAAACAATGCCAAAATTAAAAACGAAATCAGGTGCTAAGAAACGTTTTGCTCTTACCGGAACAGGTAAGATCAAAAGAAAAAACGCTTACAAAAGCCACATCTTAACTAAGAAAGAAACTAAGCAGAAGAGAAATCTTACGTCTACTTCTTACGTAGCTAAAGTGGATGAGAAAAGCGTTCAACGTCAATTAGCAATTAAGTAGTTTTTATAAATCTATATTCGGTTTATAAGAATTCAAACAAATTCACAATTTTAACCCTGAAACGGTGCAAATAAGAGCAATAACACTGCCGCCCTTTTCAAAAAAACAATTTAAATTATGCCAAGATCAGTAAATGCCGTAGCTTCAAGAGCTCGCAGAAAGAAAATTTTTAAGCACGCTAAAGGTTATTTCGGAAGAAGAAAGAACGTTTGGACTGTAGCTAAAAACGCGGTAGAAAAAGCAATGCAATATGCTTACCGTGGTAGAAAAGAGAAAAAGAGAAATTTCAGAGCACTTTGGATCACTCGTATCAACGCGGGAACCAGAGAGCACGGAATGTCTTACTCTCAATTTATGGGAGCTCTTAAAAAGAACAACATCGAACTTAACAGAAAAGTTTTAGCAGATTTAGCAATGAATCACCCTGAAGCTTTCAAAGCTGTTGTAGATCAAGTAAAATAATGTAGAATAGATTTTGTTATCAATATAAGTCCCGGGTTTTCCCGGGATTTTTTTGTTATATACTTTTCAATTTCTTATATGGTAAATTCCATTCTAATTGCCATATCAACAGTAAACTTTATGAGTTAGAATTCACAAAAGATGAATTTATCATTAAACATATTCAATAATAAAGAAAAATTTACCTAAATTTTATTTATTTAGTGAATTTTAATCTATCACAATAATAAATTTAATAAAAAGATAAATTATTATTGATAAATCAAACAAATAAGCGCTATTCTAGTTAATAATTAACAATAAATGATGATTTATTGCTATATTAGCAATCTCTAAAGAAAGTATCAAAAAATGAAAAAAGTTGCAGCTTTTTTGCTCACATCCATTGCACTGCAGAATATAAGTGCACAAAGTTTTATTCAGGCTTATAAGGACAGAGCAGATATGGTTACCCAAACCAATATTAGTACAAACCTTCAGGAATTTGCGGGATTTGGGATTAAAAAAACAGGTACAACAGCTAATAACAATGCTTTGAACTGGCTTAAAAACAAATATCTTTCCTACGGATATACTGTCAACAATATGTCTGAAGATAGTTTTACCTACGGAAGCAGCACTTCAAAAAATTTAATTATTACCAAGACAGGAACAGTATACCCCAACAAATATGTTATTATCTGTGGACATTACGATACGATTGTAGGTCCCGGGGTAAGTGACAATGGCAGCGGTACCTCCATTATTCTGGAAGCCGCGAGAATATTAAAAAATGTTCCCACGGAATATTCTATCAAATTTATTCATTTTTCCGGGGAAGAACAAGGTCTTGTAGGCAGCAACCATTATGTCAATAACGTAGCTTACCAGAATGGCAGTCAGGTTCTGGATATAAAACTGGTTTTAAATATTGACCAGGTAGGTGGTCTTCTTGGAAATAACAACAATACCATTACCTGCGAACGGGATACCGGTGGGGTGTCTTCCAATAATGCAGCTTCTACAGCTGTAACGCAGGAACTGATGAACTGCACTACCCTTTACTCACCTCTTCAGACCAATCTTTCGTATGCTTACAGCTCCGATTATATGCCTTTTGAAGCAAAAGGATATACCATTACCGGGTTTTATGAAACCATCCAAAGTAATAATGAGCATACCGTAAGTGATACTTTTGCCAATCTGGATCCTGTATATGTTTTCAACGTAGGAAAAGCAGCCGTGGGAGCTTTGCAGCATTTTGCTGTTGCCTCTACATCCAGTAACCTGTTAAGTACCAACGAAACATCTTCGCAAAAATCAGGTGAAGCCATCAGGATCTATCCAAATCCGGCTAAAGATCTTGTGACTGTGGAATTTCAGGAAAAAGTAAAACACTTTAAAGTTGAAGTTAACGACATGGCAGGAAATACTGTTTTAAACCTTGAAAATCAGGAAAAAATAAATACATCAGGGTTAACAAACGGGGTTTATACTTTTACCATTAAAACCGATAAAGGAAATACCACAAAAAAAATTATCATTAATCAATAATGTCTGACGGATATTCCGCATCTGTTGCATTCAGGAATATTCAGCATTACTTTCATCAAATGAAGAAAATCACTACTTTTTTATTGGCTTCTGCTGCTTTTCAAATTATTGGAGCCCAAAGTTTTATTCAGGCTTATCAGGACAGAGCTGATATGGTAAATCAAACCAATATTACCACTTACCTTCAGGAATTTGCTAATCTAGGGGTGAAAACCACGGGTTCACCAGCTAATGCCAATGCATTGACATGGCTCAAAAACAAGTACCTTTCTTACGGATATACAGCAAGCCAGATAGCAGAAGATCCTTTCACTGCAGGAAGTTATAATTCTAAAAACCTTGTTATTACCAAAACAGGAACGGTATACCCCAATAAATACGTAATCATCTGCGGACATTTCGACAGTATTACCGGCTTAGGAATCAATGATAACGGAAGCGGAACGTCTATTATTCTTGAAGCAGCAAGAATTCTGAAAGATGTTCCGACTGAATATTCTATAAAATTCATTCACTTCTCGGGGAAGAGCAAGGACTTCTGGGAAGCAAACATTATGTAAACAATGTAGCGTATCAGAGCGGCACCCGTGTTCTGGATATTAAACTTGTTTTTAATCTCGACCAGGTAGGTGGTGTTATGGGAAATAACAACAATACCGTTTACTGTGATGAAGATCAGGGCGGACTTTCTTCCAATAATGCCGCTTCGGCTGCTGTAACTCAGGAACTGAGAAACTGTACAGCGCTCTACTCTCCTCTTCTGACTGCCGTAGATCCGGCTGCTGATACGGATTATATTCCTTTTGAACAAAAAGGTGAAGTGATCACAGGCTTTTTTGAAAGAATAAGAAGTACCTATCCGCATACAGTGAATGATACTTTTGCCAACACCGATCCTGTTTATATTTACAAGATAGGAAAAGCATCCGTAGGAGCATTGCAGCATTTCGCTGTTGCTACCAGCACATTGGGAACGCATGAAACAGCAGTAAAAAATACGTTGGAAAGTGTAAAAATCTATCCAAATCCAGCCAAAGATGTTATCAATATTGAACTTCCGGACTCCGGAATTAAAAATTTCACTTTTGAAATCACGGATTTTCAGGGACGATCTATTTTCAGGAGAAACAATGAAACAAGTATTAATGCTTCAGGCCTGGAAAACGGAGCTTATATCGGAATTTTAAAAATTGGAGATCAAAAGGTTGTCAGAAAAGTGATGATTGAAAGATAAGCCAGTATACAATACGAATAAAAAGACTTTTGAAGCTATTCAAAGGTCTTTTTTTTGCCAGAACTGCATTATACTATTCATAAGGCAATTGTAATAATTAATATGATATTCATAATAAATATTATTTTATTTTAACACATTAAACACTTTGTTGTGATTTATTTACTACATTCGTGTCACCAAAATAATATTATATATGAAAAAATTCACAACACTTTTATGCTCAGCATTGATGATGCAGAGTATTGCGGCTCAAACTTTTATTCAGGCTTACAAAGACAGAGCAGATATGGTTACCCAAACCAATATCACCACCAATCTTCAGGAGTTTAGTAATTTAGGGGTAAAAACTACAGGTTCAGTAGCCAATGCCAATACCCTGAACTGGATCAAAAACAAGTATCTTTCTTACGGTTATACGGCCAGTCAGATAGAAGAAAGTCCTTTTACCTTTGGAAGTACCAGCTCTAAAAATTTAATAATTACCAAAACAGGAACGCTTTATCCTAACAAATATGTTATTATCTGCGGGCATTTCGATACCATCTATGGCCCGGGAGTGAATGATAACGGCAGCGGGACTTCAATTATACTGGAAGCCGCAAGGATTCTAAGAAATGTCCCTACTGAATATTCTATAAAGTTCATTCATTTTTCCGGGGAAGAACAAGGGCTAAAAGGAAGCAGCCATTATGTGAATAATGTAGTATATCAGGGAGGTGCCCGCAAATTGGATATCAAACTGGTTTTCAATCTGGATCAGGTAGGCGGCGTGAAAGGAAATAATAATACCACCGTATATTGTGATGAAGATCAGGGAGGAGTATCCAGTAATAATGCAGCTTCTGCAGCTGTCACACAACAACTGAGAAATTGTACTGCACTCTACTCACCTCTTCTGACTGCCGTAGATCCGGCAGCTGATACGGATTATATTCCTTTCGAACAGAAAGGTGAAGTGATTACCGGATTTTTTGAAAGGATAAGAAGCACTTACCCTCACAGCTCTAAGGATACTTTCACCAACATGGATCCTGTTTATGTATACAAGATCGGAAAAGCAACCGTTGGTGCTTTGCAGCATTTTGCAGCAGCATCCACTACCATGAGCAAACCCGCTTCAAAAAATTCACTGGAAGCTGTAAAGATCTACCCTAATCCAGCCAGCAATGTGATTAATATTGATTTACCGGATTCTAAGGGAGTGGATTTCAGTTTTGAAATCAGCAATTCTTTGGGAAGGTCCCTTTTGAAAGTCAATAACGAAAGAAAGGTTAATGTTTCATCCCTTCAGAACGGAGTCTATGTTGGAGTTTTGAAAGTGGGTGAAGAAACCCTTGTTAAGAATATTATGATTGAAAGATAAGAAATCAATTCATTGATAATAAAAAACAGCAGGGTTATTCTATTCCTGCTGTTTTGTTTTTATGCATTAAATACAACACATAGAATTTTAAAGCTCTTCAACAATCTGTTCTCTTGTTTTGTTATTTAAATCAATAACTTTTATAGGGATAAGCTTGTTAGGTAATATATTTCCTGCCGGCCTGATCCATTCCTTGACCCCAAAAAGGAAATCAAGTTTGGTGTTGGGAGTCTGAAAGCTAATCAGTTCACCAAAATGATTGGGATGTCCTCTTTCAGGTGCTTCACCTACTACTTCTGCCAATTTGTTATCCAAAACCATGACGCTGAACATCATAGCACTGGAAAATGTATTTTTTCCAACAATGATATAAGTCTTCCCATGGAATCGCAACGGATTTTCATCCGCTGTTACAGAACGAGAACGGATCGGATAGTAATCACCATCTTTTATTTTGCTATATTCTGCAGATTCTTTATTGTTTGCTTTTAAATAATCAGCGTACTCTTTACTTTTTTTAAATTTTCCCTGATAAGTATAATACGTTTTATCTGAAAAATAGTTAATAAGTAAATTTCCAACGGCAGAATTTCCTCCGGAATTGTTGTGAACATCAATGACTAAATTTTTAGCATTGTCTTTTTTGATCTGACTGAAAATACTGTCCAATTTTGTTTTCCATTCTTCCAGAGTGAATGTATTTCTGTCATCAAAAGTATTGACTGTTAAATAAGCATAATCCTTTATTTTTTTATAATCAAGAGGTTTAAAATCTTCTTTTTTCTTAGGCTGAGACTTTGAAGCATTGGCTTTCAGCTGTTCCAGAGAAATACTTTTAACCACTGTTTGCAGACCGCTTTTAAACTTCAGGTTATAGTCATCTGTGATAAAGTAACAGTACTTATTAATCATTATCCAAAACCGATCAACAGCTATGGGTATTCGTTCTTCTTTAGCGCCCGGAATAGTTTGGGCACAGGTCTCCAGGACTTCATGAATTGGTATAGTATTCAGCGAAATCACTTCGTCACCAATAGTAAGTTTACTGTCTGAATAGTTTTCCGTAAGAAGCATTTTGCCATTTTCATATTTGAATTTCAACGGTAAAACTTTCATACTTTTTCTAATGCTGTCAGTAACGCAAAAGTCAGACATTGAACTATGTTCGTCGTTCAATGTGACAATCAAAGGCTTTGCGAGGTAATAAAAATCCTTCTGCGTCATGCCATCTTTCAGAGAATTACGGATATCTGTGTATTTTTTTTCAAATTCTGATTTTGAAATTTCTGTATAGGGATTGACGTGTGCATTGGTTATTTTTGTCTTAATAAAGTCTACATCCTGCTCCAGCTGCTGCTTAGTAAATTTCTGAGAATAAAGTTCGTTACAGTTTTTCTGGGCAAAAGCAGATTGAACAAACAAAACTGCAAGTAAGGTTAATTTTAATTTCATAGATATTCGTTTCCGAAGGATTAGTGGCTTGATATTTACTTTTGTTACAGTTGAAAAAAGTTGTTTATTTATTCCTGATTTTAAGAATCTCTTCAATTTCCCCCATTGAAAATCCTTTGGCTTTCAATAAAATTAAAAAGTGATACAGCAGATCTGCAGCTTCGTTTTTAAAGAGATCATCATTATTGTCTTTTGCTTCTATAACCAATTCTACGGCCTCCTCGCCTAATTTTTGAGCCATTTTATTGATTCCTCTCTGATATAATGAGTAAGTATATGAGTCTTCAGCCTTCGTATCTATTCTCTGAGAGATTTTTTCTTCCAGTTCATACAGAAATCCTTTAGTATTCTTTTCCCCGAAACAACTAAAACTTCCTGTATGGCAAACCACATTTTTCGGAACGGCTTTAATTAAAATGGTATCCTGATCACAGTCGATGTCAATACTTTTTACCGTTAAAAAATTACCCGATTCCTCACCTTTTGTCCAGAGTCTGTTTTTGGAACGGCTGAAAAAAGTAACAATTCCTTCTGCCTGTGTTTTTTCAAAAGCTTCCTCGTTCATGTAGCCCAGCATCAAAACCTGCAATGTTCTGTTGTCCTGAATAACCACAGGCACAAGGCCATTATCTTTATTAAAATCTATTTTCATCGTACTTCAATTTTTTGAGTTTTTAACTGTTGTTTTAAATCCTGAATCCCTATTTCATTAAAATGAAAAATACTGGCTGCCAATCCTCCTGTAGCTTTTGTTTCATTAAATACTTTAACAAAATCATCAATGTTACCAGCGCCTCCGGAAGCAATCACCGGAATGCTTATATTTTCTGAAACCAGCTTTGTAATCCTAATATCAAAGCCGTTTTTTGTGCCGTCACCATCCATAGAAGTCAGTAGAATTTCACCTGCTCCAAGAGATTCTGCTTGTTTTGCCCATTGTAGCGTAGAAAGTTCAGTGGCTTCTCTTCCTCCTTTGATATGCACCAGATCTTTATCACCTACTTGCTTTGTATCAATAGCAACCACTACACACTGGCTCCCGAATTCTTGGGCCAGATCAGAAATAAGACCTGGATTTTTTACGGCTGAAGAATTGATGCTGATCTTGTCTGCACCTGCTTCCAAAAGCTTTCTCACATCCTCCACAGACGATATCCCGCCTCCTACTGTAAAAGGGATACTCAATTCTTTTGCGATCTCTTTTACCAGTTCTACAAATGTTTTTCTATCCTCAATTGTGGCGGTAATATCCAGAAAAACAAGCTCATCGGCACCTTCCCGTTCATACTTTTTGGCAAGTTCCACAGGATCTCCGGCGCTTTTAAGATCTTCAAAGTTAACACCTTTTACCGTAGCTCCATCCTTAATATCCAGACATGGGATAATTCTTTTCTTAAGCATTTTCAATAAAATTTTGAAGTTGTTGTAAACTTATTTTTCCCTCATAAATTGCTTTTCCGATGATCGTCCCTGCACAGCCGATATCCTTCATCTTATAGACATCAGCAATGCCTGAAATACCGCCGCTTGCTACCAGCTGAACAGATGTTTTATATAAGATCTCAATATAAAGCCCTGTTGAGGGACCTTCCAGCATACCATCTTTTGCAATATCAGTACAAATGGCGGTCTGTATTCCTTTTTCCTGATACTGAAGGATAAAATCAATGATATCATGAGCACTTTCTTCCAGCCATCCGGATGTTTTAATCTTTCTGTTTTCACAATCTGCACCTAAAATGATTTTTTCCGCTCCATATTTTTCAATCATTCCAAAACAAAATTCAGGATCCTGAACGGCAATACTTCCTAAAGTGATCTGCTTTGCCCCGGAATTAAAAGCGGTTTCAATATCTTCCTGGGTTTTTAGCCCTCCTCCAAAATCGATATGCAGCGAAGTAGAACGGGCAATATTTTCCAGAACTTTCTGGTTGACAATATGCTTTGATTTCGCCCCATCAAGATCCACCAAATGAAGGTATTGAATCCCAAAGCTTTCAAACTCTTTTGCCACTTCTACAGGATCTTCATTGTATATTTTCTTTGTATTGTAATCTCCTTTTGACAAACGGACACATTTCCCGTCGATAATATCAATAGCCGGAATTATTTTCATGATTATAAATTTATAAAGTTCTTAACGATCTGATTTCCCACTATTCCCGATTTTTCCGGGTGAAACTGTACTGCATAGAAATTATCTTTCTGCAAAGAAGCACTGAAAGGCAGGATATAATCACAAACCGATGTCGTATAGTCTGACAGTTCACAATAATAGCTGTGAACGAAATACACATCACTACTCTTTTCAATTCCTGAAAACAGTGGCGAAGTCTGCCCGGAAACGGTATTCCAGCCCATATGGGGAACAATATCCTTTGCCGGAAACTTTCTGACATTGATATCAAAAATCCCCATTCCTTCGGTATCTCCTTCTTCATTTTCCCCGCACATCAGCTGCATACCCAGGCATATTCCTAAAACCGGCTGTGTAAGACCAGGAATCAACAGATCAAGCTCTTTTTCCTTCAGCAGTTTCATGGTTGATGAAGCTTCTCCTACACCCGGAAAGATCACTTTATCAGCTTTTAAAATCTGTTCGGGATCATCGGTGACCACGGAATCAACATTCAGTCTGTTGAGGGCATTCTGAACGGAATTTACGTTTCCTCCGTTGTATTTTATTATGGCGATCATATTTATAAACTTCCTTTTGTAGAAGGCAG
The DNA here is from genome assembly GCF_005503635.1 of Chryseobacterium sp. 2VB. NCBI lineage: Bacteria > Pseudomonadati > Bacteroidota > Flavobacteriia > Flavobacteriales > Weeksellaceae > Chryseobacterium > Chryseobacterium sp. 2VB. The sequence goes on along the minus strand of NZ_SCNC01000001.1, from coordinate 279,993 downwards.
ACTGTAATTAGTATCTGATTGATTCACTGCCATTTTAACAGCCTTTGCAAAGGCTTTAAAGATGGATTCAATTTTGTGGTGTTCGTTATCCCCTTCTGCTTTGATGTTCAGATTCGATTTTGAAGCATCTGTAAATGATTTAAAAAAGTGAAAAAACATTTCCGTAGGTACATCTCCTATTTTTTCTCTTTTAAATTCTGCATCCCAAACCAGCCATGATCTTCCTCCGAAATCGATAGCCACCTGAGAAAGACAGTCATCCATCGGAAGCAGGAAACCATATCGCTCAATACCTTTTTTCTTTCCTAAGGCTTTTAAAATAGCTTCTCCCAGCACAATTCCAGTATCTTCTATCGTGTGGTGTTCATCTACGGCAAGATCACCGTTCACTTTAATCGTAAGATCCATATTTCCGTGTCTGGCAATCTGGTCCAGCATGTGATCAAAAAATTTAAGCCCGGTTGAAATATCTGATTTTCCGTTTCCATCAAGATTGACCTCAATTTCAATATCAGTCTCATTGGTTTTTCTGGAAGCTTTAGCCTTTCTCATTCCGGATTTTAAGAACTGATAGATTTCTGACCATCGCGTTGCAGACAGCTCCGCCTCCTCATTGAAGTTTTTGTTAAGATAAATAGCTTTAGATCCAAGATTTTTAGCAAGTTGAATATCCGTACTTCGATCACCAATTACATAGGAATTTTCAAGGTCGTAATTCCCATAAATATATTTTCCAAGCATTCCAACTCCTGGTTTTCTGGTGGGAAGATTTTCGGATTCAAAGCTTCTGTCAATCAAAATATCACTAAAAATGATCCCTTCATTTTTAAATGCCAGCAACATTTTTTCGTGTGGTTTTATAAAATCTTCTTCAGGAAAACTTTCAGTTCCTAACCCATCCTGATTGGTTACCATTACCAATTCATAATCTAATTCATTGACAATTTTTGCAAGGTTTTGAAAAACTCCCGGATAAAACTCAAGCTTTTCCAGAGAATCTACCTGAAAATCTGCAGGCGGTTCAATAATTAACGTTCCGTCGCGGTCTATAAAGAGTACTTTTTTCATATTTTTTTTATAAATTATTTTTAACCATTAAGCTTTTTTAAGTGGTTAAGAAGCAGTAAGAACATAGCTGAAGCTATTAATTTAGCTTGAATTTTATTCATCCCGATGAATCTTAACTTTTCTTATGATCTTATCTTTCTTAATGGTTATATTTTTGGCAAGCTAGATTATATTCCTTTTAAAAGGTTAATTAATTTTTCATTTTCGGCACGGTTTCCCACATTAATCCTGATACATCCGGGAATCACAGGATCTCTTCTGCTGGTTAAAATCTCTTCTTCAAGCATTTTTCTGTATACACGATCCACATTATCTATTCTGATCAGAAAGAAATTGGCATCGGTTGAAAAAACTTTGGAAATACATTGAATTCCTTCAAATTGCTGTTTTAGCCATGTTCTCTCTTCCAGAATACGGTTTACGTTTCCCTGAAGTCTGTTTTTATCCTCCAGCGTTTTTAAAATCAACTCCTGGCTCAGAACATTCACATTATAAGGCGCTTTTACAGTATTGATAAAGCGGATAATCTCTTCAGATGCATAAGCCATTCCTACTCTTGCTCCGGCAATTCCCCAAGCTTTGGAAAACGTCTGCAATACAATCAGATTGGAATATCGATCCAACAGCTCCAGACTTGATTTTTTTCCTGAAAATTCAATATATGCTTCATCTACCACTACAATGCCATTGAAATTCTGAATATAAAATTCAATATCATCCACACTGTTTCCCGTAGGATTATTGGGCGAGCATAAAAAGAAAATCTTCAGTGAAGGATCTTCTGCTGTTTTTAAAAAATCATTTTTAACGATTTCAAAGTTTTCATCCAGATCCAGTTTCAGAATTTTATTTTCATTGATTGCTGCATAGAAACCGTACATCGCAAAGGACGGATTCATCATCAGAATGGCATCTTTTTTAGGCTCGCAAAAAATTTTAATGATAAGATCTATCAGCTCATCACTTCCGTTTCCTATGGCGATCTGTGAAGGTGAAAGGTTTTTAAGCTCTGCAAGCTTGGTTTTAAGCTTTTTCTGAGTAGAATCCGGGTAGCGGTTGCATTCCCCGAACGGACTTTCATTCGCATCCAGCATGACAGGAGCATTAAATTCATTATGGTCCCTGAAACTGATGTAGGGTTGTAATTGTAATATATTTTCTCTTACGAGTGTTTTGATACTGTTATTTTTCATTGTATTGTTTATTTAAAACTACTTTTAAACCATTAAGTCTAGAACCTTTATTTTTCAAATGGTTTTATGGTTTCTCGTTTTTCAACATTTATCATTTTAATCTTATTGATACTGCATTTTTGTGAGCAAACAGCCCTTCTGCTTCCGCCATGAGTTCTATTGTTTTTCCTAAATTCTGAAGCCCTTCTTTTGAAAGTTGCTGGAATGTTATTTTCTTCACAAAACTATCCAGCGATACGCCACTGTAATTCTTGGCATAGGCATTGGTAGGAAGCGTGTGATTCGTTCCGCTAGCATAATCTCCTGCACTCTCACAGGAATAGTTTCCAAGGAAAACCGAACCTGCATTCTCAATCATCGGAATATATTTTTCAAAATCATTGATGGCCAGAATAAGGTGTTCAGGAGCATAAAGATTGCTGAACTCAAGAGCTTCTTTCAGGGTATTGATCAAAATGAAAGAACTGTTTTCCAAGGCCTGGGCCGCAAATTCATTTCTTGGTAATTCTTTGATTTGCTGCTCAACAGCTTCTACCGTCTCTTCCAGCACTTTAAGATCTGTCGTAATGAAAACCACCTGACTGTCACTTCCGTGCTCTGCCTGCGAAAGAAGATCTGCCGCACAAAATTCAGGAACAGCCTGTTCATCTGCAATCACAAGAACTTCACTTGGTCCGGCAGGCATATCAATAGCTACTCCATACCGTTGTGCATATTCTTTGGCCGCTACGACAAACTGGTTTCCAGGACCGAAAATTTTATTCACCGCAGGAATACTTTCTGTTCCAAACGTCATCGCTGCAACAGCCTGTGCTCCCCCCGTTTTAAAGATTTCCGAAACACCGCAAAGCTTTGCTGCATACAGGATTGCAGGATTGATATGGCCATCTTTATCTGGCGGTGTACAAAGAACTATTTCTTTACATCCGGCCAGATTTGCAGGAACCGCCAACATCAACACTGTAGAAAATAAAGGTGCTGTTCCTCCCGGAATATAAATCCCGACTCTCTCTACAGCACGATTTTCACGCCAGCAAACCACACCTTTTGTGGTTTCAATTTTTTGAATTTCCTGCTTTTGAGAGGCGTGAAATGTTGAAATATTCTCCTTCGCCTGTTGAATGGCTTGCTTTAATTCATCTTGAATCTGATTTTCTGCCTCCTTGATCTCAATTTCAGAAACTTTTAGGACTGAGGTTTCTGCTTTATCAAATTTTTTGTTGAATTCTATTAAAGCTTTATCACCATTTTTTTCAACTTCTGCAAATATTTCTGTGATCAGACCTGAAATTTCTTTCTGTTCCAAGACAGGGCGCTTTACCAGGTTTTTCCAGGTGTCTTTTGTGGGATATCTGTATATTTTCATTGTACTTTTTTATTTTTTTTTGAACCATTAAGATTCTTTTAAGTTGTTAAGTTTCATTAAGATCATAGCTGAAGCTATTTTATTCAGCTGCCTGGTACCTTAATAATTCAATTTTTTTATGAACGCAAAGGCGCAAGTTTTTTAAATCTTTACTTTTTTAAGGCGCAAGAAAATCTAAGATTTTCAGCAAGTGCGTGAGTATAATTTTGTGACTTAAAATGGTATTCAATTTTATCGGAGATAAAATCTTTGCGTCTTAAAATAGCATCAACTTCATTTTTATTGCGCCTTTGCGTTAACCAACATCTATCATTATGATTTTTTTAAATAACCATTTTATCAATTGGAATAATTAGAATGTCCTGTGCTCCATTTTCTTTGAGTTCGTCAATGACATCCCAGAAACGTTCTTCATCAATCACAGAATGAATACTGCTCCAGCCTTCTTCTGCAAGCGGAATCACCGTAGGACTTTTCAATACGGGAAGAACGCCGGCAACTTTCTGTATTTTTTCGTTGGGAACATTCATCAGAATGTATTTTGAATTTTTTGCTTTTAAAACGGCTTTGATTCTGAATACAAATTTTTCAAGAATGGCTTCTTTTTCAGTTGATAACCGGGGCGTTTGAGCCAGCACAGCTTCCGATTTCAGTAAAGTAACCGTTTCTCTTAATCCGTTTTTGAATAGAGTACTTCCGGAACTTACAATATCACATATTCCGTCCGCCAGACCGATATTAGGGGCTATTTCTACAGAACCTGAAATCACGTGAATGTCTGATACAATTCCCTGGTTTTCTAAAAAGTTTTTGAGGGTGTTAGGATAAGAGGTAGCAATTTTTTTACCCTGAAAATAAGAGATGTCGTCCGTTTCTATTTCTTTGGGAACAGCCAGTGAAACACGGCATTTTGAAAAACCAAGCTTCTGGATAGTTTTGATGTTTTTACCTTTTTCAACCAGAAGATTTTCGCCAAGAATGGCTACATCCACCACTCCGTCTTCCAGGTATTGCGGGATGTCTGAGTTCCGGAGATACATGATTTCCATCGGAAAGTTATCGACTGAAACTTTGAGCTGGTCTTTACCGTTGTTGACAAAGATTCCACAGTCTTTGAGAAGCTGAAGAGATTCTTCGTACAGCCGGCCGCTTTTTTGAATTGCAATTTTTAATTTACTCATTTTGCCTTTTTTGGGTCCGAGCAAATAAAAACTGATCTGTTGAAATTTCTGAGGAGAATTCAGGAAACAAAAAAACCGCCTATTTACTCAGACGGTTTTAATTATTTTTGATTTTAGCACATACTATATCAATCAATTCCGTCTAGCAGAGATGATGATGATAATGATGTAATGCTAAAAATATTGGTTTCATTGTTTGAATTATGATGCAAATGTAGGATTTATTTTTAAAATGCAAAGTTTTTTCAGAGAATTTTTTGATAAAAATTTATCAGCTCCTTTGCAATGGGTTCGTCATTAAACTTTTGAACAAACTCGAAACCCTTTTCTTCACGGCGTTTTCTCTCGGATTCATTTTCCCAGAGAAATTTAAGTTTGGCGCGAATATCGAGATCATTGTCCGGATTGATGTACACAGAGTCTTTTCCTCCCGCTTCCGGCAGACAGCTGGTATTGCTGGTAACAACAACCGTTTTGGAGAAAAGTGCCTCAATGACAGGAATTCCGAAGCCTTCAAAGAAGCTTGGATAGATAAAAATATCGGCCAGTTTATAAAGGCAAGCCAGTTCATCCATAGAAACTCCTTCGAGGAAGAGCACCTGCTTTTCCATTTTATTCTTTTTCAGAAAACGTTCTATTTTCTGATAGTATTTTGTCTTTCTTCCCACCACAACCAATGGAATTTCTGTTCCGCTGATCGCTTTTACAACATTCAGAAGATTTTTGCGGTCTTCGATGGTTCCAACATTCAGTACAAACCTTTCGGGAAGCTTAAATTTCACTTTGACAGCTTTCATCAATTCCGGAGACTGCTGTTCTTTAAAAGCATGATGACAGCCCTGATAAATGACTTCAATTTTAGATTCAGGAACTTTTAAATACTGAATAATATCTCTTTTGGTCTGTTCTGAAATCGCAATGATTTTGTCAGCCGTATCAGCGGCTTTTTTGAATTTCCAGAAATGGATTTTCCTGTCAAAAAAGGAATAATACTGCGGATATCTTACAAAGATCAGATCATGAATGGTAACGACCTTTTTAATAGGTTTTGAATCCCATTTTAAAGGAAGTTCACCAGATAATCCATGGAAAATATCTGCGTCCTGCTTTTGGGCATCTTTACCCATTTTCAGCTGACGTGAAAAGTTTCCTTTTGAGGTTTCAATAAAATGAACATTCGGACGATTAAAAATCTCTTTTCCTCTCTCCGATTTGTTTTTGTTGAGCAACAGATATTCGTTGTCCGGTTCATATTCGGAAAGAATTCTTACAAGATCTCTCGAATAGTTTCCCAGGCCGGATGTATTGTGGAAAAACCGTTTGGCATCAAAGGCAATCTTCATCGTTGGATCTGTTTTTGAAATTCCTGAAATGTGCCGAATGTATGGCCTTTTTCTTTCAGCCAGCCTACAAACGAGTCAAACCTTTCCACCATCTCTTTTCCTGAGTTTTTTACCGTAAATCCGGGAAGTTTAAAAGCTTCATCTTTTATTTCTGCAAATTCCCATGGATGGAAATAAATATTCAGATAATTATCCTTTTTCAAGGTGTCCGAAGCCAGTTTTTTGTAGAAAAACAAAGGGAAATTGTGAAAGCTTAGCCAAAACAAAGGAATTCTGAAGTTAGGAGAAACCGAAGCCGGAATCTGCGTTACATTTCCTTCTTTGAAATACGTTCTTGATACTTTTAAATTATTATATCTTCCCGGCAAAAATGTAGGGTTGATGGAGGAATTGTATGCGTATCCTGCTTCTTCCACTGCTTTTTCATCTACCGGCATCATTCTCGGCATTCTTAATCCGGTCACCTTTGTGGAAAATAACCCTTCCAGCCTTTCTCTTGATTCTTTCAGGTGTTTGTCTTCAAATTCTGAATGAAACCACGTGTGAGAGGCCAGCTCATGACCTTCATGTAGCAACCTTTCAATAAGATGTTTGCTGTTTTCTGCAAAAACTACCGTGGAAAAAAAGGTAGCGTTGGCATTATGTTTTTTAAGGATATTGAGGATTCTCTCCAATCCTGTCTGTGAAATTGAAATCTGCTTTTCAAAGGGAATTTCACCCTTATATTCTAATGGCATATCAAATTCTTCAATGTCAAAACTCAATAAAACCATTTTAAAAATTTTTGTTTTTAATAATATAATTAGGTCTGTCTTTCACCTGTTTAAATATTTTACCTAAATAAATTCCCATGATACCAAGGATGATCAACTGAAGTCCTCCAAAGAAAACAATGGTCATAATCAAAGATGCCCAACCGGAAATCTCTGTTTTGGCAATAAATGAATGAATTACGTAGGCTCCATATCCGATTACTGAAAGCGCTGAGAATAAAAAGCCCAGATATGCTGCCAGATAAAGGGGTTTTACACTGAAAGCAGTGATTCCCGTAAAGGCAAAAGTAAACATCTTTTTAAGATTGTAACTGCTTTTCCCTGATAGTCTTTCTGCTGCAGTAAAATCGATTCCTGTTTGTTTGAACCCCATCCAGCTCGTTAATCCTCTAAGGAACAGATCGTCTTCATTAAAATTTCTCATCACTTCAACTGCACTGGCATCCAATAGTCTGAAATCTGAGCCGCCGCCTTTTGTTAAGTTAACATCTGAAAGGCTTGATAAAAGCTTGTAAAATAAGTCTGATGTTTTTCTTTTAAAAAAAGAAATCTCTTTAGGATAAGTTCTAAAAGTAAAAACAACATCATAGCCTTCTTCCCATTTCTGAATCATTTCCGGAATAAGCGCCGGCGGATGCTGAAGATCTCCATCCATAGAAATGACTGCATTTCCGTGGGCATTGTCCATACCTGCCTTTACAGCCGGCTGGTGTCCGAAATTACGGGAAAATTCGATGAATTTCACTTCATCATACTGACTGGAAAGTTCTTCTAATTTTTGTTGAGTATTGTCTCTGCTGCCATCATTCACAAATATGATTTCAAAGTCATAATTGTTTAAACCATCAAAAACTTCTTTAATTTTCTGATGGATCATGGCAACGTTTCCTTCTTCGTTATAAGCGGGAATTACAATTGAAATTTTCTTCATATGCATTAATTCAGGCTGTAATTTTTCTCAAAATCTTTAGTCAGAAGCTCATAAGTCACTCTCAACCAGATTACAATACAAGGTACGGCTTTTAATGAATATTTGATGATATAATTCTCTTTTACAAATTTCGGGAAAAGATCCGAAGTTGAGAAACAGGTAAAGATAATGACAAAAACCAACAATCCAATAATCAATGGTGTTCTTTCTTTCTGAAGGAAAAACCAGATCAGCACTCCTACCACCGCAATAATATAGGTTGGAGATTCTGAACTGGAACTGAACAATACCAAAAACAGTAATGTTGAAGCCAGAATCATCAGTTGGAATGCGTAGTGTTTATACTGTTTAATTCTGATGTAAGGCAAAGCAAAAAGCGGTAGTCCGCCTGCTAAAAATACAAGATTTGAAATAGATGCATCTCCCAAAATTCTTCTTACAAAGCCCATTAAAGAGATGTCCTGCATATTTCCAAGAACCTGATTTTCATTATTCTTCTCTACAATAGACTGAAACCAGTCCGAGTAGCACTGAATGACAAACTGCGGACTTGAATACGCCATAGGAAGCACGAAAAATAATAGGGCAATAGCAACTCCTGAAAGAATAAATTTAGTTTTGTTTTTAATAAAGAAAAACTGCGTTAATCCTACAATTCCATAGATTTTCACAAATATTCCTATTAAAATTGCGGTTACAGATTTTACTTCTTTTCTTTCGTAAATATATACTGCGGATAACAACAAAAGACCTGTCAGTGCCACATTGAACTGCAGGCTTAATGCTGCTGTAATGTATTCCTGAAGACAAAGCAGCCCGAAAATCGCTTTCTTGCTGTCTGAAAACGGCAGTTTATAAATTCCGTAGATAAAGATGAAGGTATTGGCAATATTCCAGAGTGATATTCCCAGCCAATCCGGCATCATGGCGAATGGTGCGATCAATGCACTGAAAAATACACCATAATGGTTCAGATCAAAATAAAGATCAGGATAATGGATAAATAAGTTTTTCTGATGAATGGTATTAAAGAATACATTTTTAAAAATCAGATAGTTATTGATCGCATAATCTCCTCTCAGGTATTTGGAAATTGCTGTTACAACGGATATAATAAGATAAACCCCAAATATATATTTAGGGTTTAATAGTATTTTAAGAAATTTTTCTTTCAAGATTGTGGTATTAGCTTAAAATATTAATCTTAAACAGCTACATTATTCTCTCTCAATGCGTCATTCAGAGATGTTTTCTTATCTGTAGATTCCTTTCTCTGACCGATAATCAAAGCACATGGAACCTGATATTCTCCAGCCGGATACTGTTTTGTATAGCTTCCTGGAATAACTACTGAACGTGCAGGAACTCTTCCTTTGATTTCAACAGGTGTATCTCCTGTAACGTCGATAATTTTTGTAGAAGCGGTCAATACTACATTAGCACCCAATACAGCTTCTTTTTCTACGTGAACTCCTTCCACAACGATACATCTTGAACCGATAAAGCAGTCATCTTCAATGATTACCGGAGCTGCCTGTAACGGCTCCAATACTCCACCGATCCCAACACCTCCACTCAGGTGAACATTTTTACCGATCTGTGCACAGCTTCCTACTGTCGCCCATGTATCTACCATTGTTCCGGAATCTACATAAGCACCAATGTTTACATAAGAAGGCATCATAATTACTCCGGGAGCAATATAAGCTCCTTCTCTGGCAACCGCATGCGGTACAACTCTCACTCCTTTTTCAGCATAATTTCTCTTTAAAGGCATCTTGTCATGAAATTCAAACGGACCTACTTCAATAGTTTCCATTTTCTGGATCGGAAAATACATTACTACTGCTTTTTTCACCCATTCATTTACCTGCCATCCATTTTCAGTAGGCTCTGCTGTACGAAGTTCACCCTTATCAACCAAAGAAATAACCTCTCTAATTGCCTTCTGGCTGTCTTCATTCTGCAATAAATCTCTGTTGTCCCAGATATTTTCAATAGTTTGTTGTAACGACATGTTTCTTATTTAAAATTATACCGGCCAAAGATACAAAAAAGTTCAGCAAAACTGTTTTTAACATTAGTTTAATTAATAGCCCAGCATACGCTTCACTCTCTTTTTATAGGTCAGGTAAATTTCTCCGTGTTCCTTTAGCAGGAACTCTTCTTCAAGCCTGATTTGAATCTGCATTAAAATATTTCCCGTCAGAAGAAAAGAAAAAGTAATGACAGTAGGAAAAACAAGAAAAAATCCGATAAGACTGATGGTCATACCCAGAAATACAGGATTTCTTGAAAACCTGAATAATCCGTCAGTGACAAGTTCTGTTTTTGTTGTGCTGTCAATCCCGATACGCCACGAGTTTTTCATTTGCAACTGGGCAATAACAACCCAAATCAAGGCCATCATCATTAAACCCAACCCTGTGTATTGAATGAGATTATATTCCAAAGCATTGATTTTAAAAGCAGAGAAAATCTCTTTCGGAAAGAGTAAAAGAAGTATTGTATACATAAACAAAGCCAATAAAATCAGCTTAAAATAAAATCCTACCAATCCGTATGCAGAATCATCTTTGGGAAGGACATTAGGATTTTTACCAATTTGTTGAGCCACTTTGTAGCTAATTCCTACAAAAGAGACCAAAAAGAAAATAATGAAGTAAAAAGGGATAAAAAATCTGATAAAATCTGCCATATGATAATTGTTTTGGGCAAATTTGCTAAGTTTTGTGATGCAATGCTATTGCAATGACAAGAATATTATTGATTTGCAGAAATGCGCAGTTGTAAACCTGGAAATTCCCCTCCACCGGAGGGGTGTCAAAAATTCAGAGAATTTTTGACGGGGTGGTTAAAGAATAGTTATAAGTTTGAGCTAAAGTCCGTTCCTAGTGAATATTTTGTCCTGACATCCAATATCATTCATAATAAAACCTTACAACACTCTTTGAGCATGAAGATAGGCCTTATTCCAGTATTTTTCGTTAAGAGATGAGATAATAACCCCTTTTGAAGTAGAAGCATGAATGAATTTCACTTCTCCATCAGGACCGATATCATGAACAATCCCTACGTGAGAGACCCTGCTTCCTCCCGCTGTTGCAAAAAATAAGAGATCCCCGGGTTTTACGTCTTTGATATCAATATTTTTTCCGGCCTCGGCCTGATCAGAAGATCTTCTCGGAAGATTAAAATCATTTTCTTCAAATACTTTTACGGTAAATCCTGAGCAGTCAAATCCTGAAGAAGTACTTCCTCCGAATTTATAGGGTGTTCCGATATACTTTTCTGCATCTTTCAGAATATCATTGATTGATCTGGATACACTTCCGTTAAATTTTGAATCCAGTTTTCTGAGGTTTTCAGCTTTTGCAACGCTCTTTGTATTTGATTTTTTACTGGCGGAAGCACTTTTTGAGGATCCGCAGGAAACTACCAAAACAGAGGCTGCCAATACAACAGCAATCTGCTTTATTATCATTTTTTGTTGAAATAATCCCGTTCCCATACTCTTCTGATTTATAATTAATTAACAAAACGTAGTACAAATATACATTTTATATTGTAATTATAGTATAACTATACTACAACTATATTATAAATATATGTTAAAATTTTGGTTTTCATTATTTATTGGTATATTTGATTTCTATTTTAAAGATATGGCAACCTATGAAAGTGTAATCAAGATTACAGGAGCGGTGGGCGACCTGGTATTTTATAACCTGAACGGCAAAAATGTGGTTCGGAAGAAAAGCGGGTTTAATAAAGCTGCGTTTAAAAAGAATCCGTCATATGAGAAGGTAAGACAGAACAGTTCTGAATTCGGGCATTGTTCCAAAATGGGAAAAGTGATCCGGAAGAGTCTGGATGCCTATATTAAAGAATCAGGAGATCCCCTGCTCTACCAGAAGTTTGCCAAGGTGATGACAGCCATCAAAGATTTGGATACAATTTCTGAAAGGGGAAAAAGAACAGTTGAAAACGGTTTAAAGACTGAAGAAGGAAGAAAATTGCTGGTAGCATTTCAATTCGGCATTATTAAGAATGTTTCTGATTGTATAAGGATTAAAGATCATGTTCTGTATAAAAATGATTATTGTACATCAGACCATGCGGTGATTTTAACTTTAAAATTAGATTCTGAAAATTATAGCGTAGAAAGTAATGAAGAGATTATGAGTTGGAATCAAGAGCAAAAGAAACCGTTAAAAAAATATTTTTCTGATGAGGGTTTTCTGCTCTGTTTTGCAGCATTGAAAAATGAACATGATGAGATTACCCATATGGGATTTGTATAAATAAAAAAGTCTGCAGGATATCCTGCAGACTTTCTTGTCTTATTTCTTTTCTCCTTTCCAGGTTCCTGATATGGAAGGTGTAGGAAGTGAGTTTGACCAGTTTCCGTTTCCTTTTTTATCTGTAGATAATGTTCCTCTGAATTCTCCTTTCGAAGGAAGTCCTACGGTTGCGTTCAGATCTCCTGTTTCACTTAAATTCCCGGAAATGTTATAGTTTTCATTATTGACATCGGAATGCATTGTTCCCACCACTTTACCACTCTCATCTACCACGAAGTTCCAAACTCCTTTATCACCTCCTTCATAAGAACCAGACCATGTTCCTACATAATCATAAATAGTATCATCATCAGAGCTGCAACCGATAAATAAAAACGCCGTAAATAAAAGTAAAAAAAGTTTCTTCATAGTTTCAGTAGTTTTATAACCTAAAATTCTGTTATTCTCATCTGCCTTCCTTCCAAAAGTACAGCTGGGTGAGAATGCTTAATATTTATTATTTTTTTTGTTCCGTGCAAATCTACTAATTTTTTCATTCAAATTATCTGAATTTTAATCAGCGTTCAATATGTTTGTTAAAAAACAACATATTTCGGCTAAAATACAAATATTTTTCAAACAAACAGAGACTGTACAAATTTTGAGTTAATTAAAAATATAAGGTTAAAGTTGGATAGTAATATGTCCAAAATTCGTTTACAATTACTTTATACTAGATTGCAGATCATTTGCGGTATGTTTTAAAGATATTTCTTACCTTAGTGAAAAATTTAACCTTTTCAAAAAATTACATGAAAACAAAAACATTATTTTTGGCAGCACTTGCTATTTGTGGCAGCTCAACAGCACAGGTTGGGATTAATACTTCAACTCCAAGTCATACACTGGATGTAAATGGCCTGGTAAGGGTGAGAGGACTCTCAAATGCTGAAAAAAAGATTGTTGCGGCGGATGCGCAAGGAGTTTTAATTCTTATTTCTCCTGAGGAAATTTTTGCGCCAAAAGCTGTATTGAACACTTCAACATCTTCCAGTGAACAGAGATCCACTGTCTACGAAGGGAAATGCTTTCAGCCTGGTGACAATGCATCTTCCTGTACTGTGTCAGTAAACCATTACACTTCTTGTGCGGGATTTACCAATCCTGTAGATACTCAGATTATTGTGGGGCAAGGGATCAATACCTCTAACGGCCAGTTTTTAGGCACATGGACAGCCCGATATGTTGATAATAAAGGATTTGCCAATACAACACCTGTTGCCAACCAGACAGCACCCGACTACCCCAGAATTTCTTATCCGAGTACCAATACAGTGAACTATCTGGGAAGCGGTAATTTTGCCGGTCAATGTAATACCGATCTGGTAACAACGATCAATCAGGCTACCGGAGACATAAAAATAGAGTCTGTAAAGCGAAGCATGTACGCACACCTTTTGTACCTTATTAATATTGCCCGCTCCAGATCTTTATAATAGTCGATATTTGATTTCAAAAAGACAGCCACAATATTTTCATTGTGGCTGTTTTTTTGATACAACGAACCCTCTTTTTTGAAAAAAAGCCTCTAAAAAGAGGCTAGAAACTATTATTGGATGATGAAAAACTTATCCCAAATGTATGATATATTCGTCTCTGGTTTTATGAGTACAGTCATATTGAGAATTTTACAGTAACATGATTTCTGTTTATCAGAAATCATGTTACCGCTTGAAATAAAAGTAAACAAAAGCTGCAAAGAATTAACTTCGCAGCTTTTGTTTTCATAGTATGTTTTTAGAATCTTTTCTGGTCTGATAACTATCCGGAATTTAATTTTGGAACTTTACAAAATCCAGATAAAAAGTAGGGTTCCCAACATTAAACCCAGATGGAACTACAAGATTAGTCTTATGAGCAACTATAGGGTAAACACCGGGGGCTGCAAAATATAATACTCTGGTTTGATCTCTTGGCACAAAATTAATAGGATCGGGACTGGCAGTTCCACAATATGTTTTCCATACTTCCCCTATCCCGGGAATGTAAAACCAGTAATCATTGCAGGTAGAAGTTATTGTAATTCCTGAACGGAAAAAATACCATCCTTTAGCAGGAATATTCACAGAAATTCCTGTTGGCAGGTTATCTCCTCCTGAGTTTCCGGTAAAAGGATTAACCAGTGTTCCAGTGTAAGATGTCCAGTTATCAGCAAATGCTGTAGTAACAGTGGAAGACCATGTAGCCAGTCCGTTAGCATCACTGGTCAGTACGTACCCCAGCTGCTGGGTGCCGTCTTTAATCTGAAGTGCTCCATTGGCTGTTCCGTTATCAATAACAACTTTTGCACTGGCAGCTCCCGCCGGCACTGTATTGGTGCCTACCAGGACTTTTCCTGTACCATTGATACTTAAATTATTTCCTGCTGTTGCAATATCGGTTGCCTGTGAAAGGGTTCCTCCCAATTTTACATCTGTCCCGGATAAACTAAGACCGTTACTTGCTGTGATATTGTTATTAATGATTGTTGTACCGCCATTTCCATTACCTCCCGCAAGCTCGGTTACCGTCATAAAACCTATTGTAGGGTTCAGCTGTGCTGTTCCGGCTCCTCCCAGCCTTACTTTTACAGAGGTATCAACTGTTGGCCTGTAAATAGCATAGGCTTCCGGCTGGCCGCCAATAGATGTTGCCGGATAATTATTTATGGCATCAACAACCCCTGTTGTACTGGAAGGAAGAACGGAATTATTGGAAGCATCTACCCATTCATACACGAAGAATCCACCTGCCAGCGAAAAATCAGTAGCATGAAGCTGACAACGGAGAACATAGGTTTTACCTGCTTTCAGATTGAAAACACCTGCGCTATAAGTAATATTATTGGAGGCAACCACAGATCCAAATGTCACATCTGATCCTGTAGATACTGATTGGGCTGCGTTTGGCTTCACAATAATATAATCCCCTGTTGAAGATGTTCCCGTTGAAAGAAGTTCCCATGTAGAATTCGTTCCGGTAAGTCCCGTACTCACCAGCTCCGCACTCTGATTGGCTGGTACTGAAATACTGGCATTTCCGTTAATTGTTTCCGGAGCTACAGCATTCACTGTGATCTTAAAATTTGTATTGTTTTTAATTCTGTAAATCCTCCCTTTGAAGTTTCCAACTCCACTGACAGAAGGTGGTAAACCAAATACAGCATCTGAACTCCCATTGTATGAAACATGAAAGTCTGATAATACTAAATTATAAGTGGCTGTAGTAACCGCTTTATAATTAGCTGCCAATGATCCGTTAATATCCATAGTAGAACCTGGATTCACTGTGTTGACCCCAACATTTCCTGCCTGGGCAAAAGCAATAGCCGGACTTAAGGCTATCATTGCAAAGATTAGTTTTGTAGAAATTTTAAACATTTATCATTATTTTATTTACATTAATAAACCCACTTGTTTAACATAATGTAAAAGTATCAGAATAAATTCTACAAGAAACATCACCAAGCGTAGAAAAAAACTAAGCAAATTGTAGAAAATTTTCTACACTCAAAAAATTGTTTTATTCATAAAAATCAGTATCAGGACATGTAAGCTTCATACAGTTTAATAAGATCAGCCAGATTACTTGTTTTCAGTTTTTTATGGATTCTTTTTTTATAAGTACTGATTGTAGACATTTGAATATCCATCTCATTTGAAATTTCCAGGTTTCCGTTTCCTTTTACCATGAGCATAAAAATTTCATATTCCCTTTCTGATAAACTCTTTACAGCATCCAGTGCGGACGGCTGCAATAGCTTATTGACAAATCCTTTAGGATAATAATTTCCTTCTGAAAACATCTTCATGACTGCTTCAGAAATTGTATCTACTTTACTGAGTTTATTAATGTATCCATCTGCTCCTTCTTTGATATATTGTATGGCAATTTCCTCTTCATACGCCGAAAAAACAAGTATTTTCAAAGCAGGATCAAGCTGTTTGATTTCTGAGATCATTTTTTTGTTTCTGCTTTCAGGCATATTAATATCCAGAATAAGCAGATCAAATTTCTGTCTGGAAATTTTATCGAGGGCTTCAGGATAATCTGAAGCGGTATCTATCAGTACATCAGGAATGCGTGCTTCTAAAATGATAGCGGTTCCTGTTAATACAATATCATGATCATCTGCTATAAGGATCTTTTTAATCATTTTTTCGATTTTTTTATAATTAATTGGAAAGAAGTGCCTTTGTTCTGGTTTCTTCTGATTATAATTTTACTTTCCAGCATCTGGAGCAGCTGCAGGATCAGATGAAGTCCCATACCATATTTCTGCAATAGCAGCTTTTCATTTTCAATATTCTCCTGAAGTTTGGTATAATATTCAATTTTATGGTCGTCCATCCCGATTCCTGTATCTGTAATTTCCAGAATTACAGTTTCCGGCTCATCTGCCCCGGTGATTATAATCGTTCCGTTTCTTGTATATTTTACAGAATTATCCATTAGATTATGAATAATCACAGCAAGAATATTTTTACTGATTTTCACCATTAATTTTTCATCTACATTATTAACAATTGTCGTATTGTGATTGGCTGCAATCTCATCAAAAAGGATTTTCTTTTCCTGCACCAGATCATAGAAAGAATACAGCTCTGTTTCATCACTCCTGTATTCATTATAAATATCAGCATACTCTTTCAGTGTTTTTGTAAAATTGTACAGCTGGTTAGATGATTTGTAAATAGAATTAAGAATTCTTTCAGTACGGTAGGCATTCTTTTCATCATAGTCCAAGGCTTCTTTGCTGGTTAAAGCAATAAATTTCAATGGTGTGGTAATATCATGGGTAATTGTTCCGATGAGCTTTTTCTGCTGTTCAATTTCTTTTCCCAGCTTTATCTGAGTGATTTCCAGATTTTCTACAGTTTCTGAAAGAGTTTTGGTTCTTAAACGGATAATTTCTTCCAGCTCACGGTTTTTCTTTTTATGAAAGCTCGTCCTCCACCTTACGGATACATACAGTAAAAGAAGAAAGATAAAAACAATCAATAGTTTAAACCATAATGTCTGATAAAAAAAAGGAGGAATGATAATTTTAATTTTTTTGAAAACGTATTCCTGCTTATCAGAAACGAGCATCCTGACGATAAGATGATGGGTGCCATGGCCAAGATTATTGAGTAAAAACTTCCGGTCTTTTCCTACAGACAGCCATTTATTGGTTCCATCGTCATCCAGTTTTGCTTCAATGACAATATTATCAGGGTTTGCATAGTAAGGGACATCGATAAACAGTTCAACCTGTCTGTTCTCCTGACTCAGTTTCAGGGTATCTTTAAACAATCTTTCTTTATCATCAACGAGGACTCTTTCTACATACATCGCTGCGGGATAATAACTTTTAACTTTCAACGGGTTAAAAAATACCAGTCCGCTTAATGAAGGCAAAACAAAATCTCCGTTTTTCAATTTGTTGCTATTGATATTACTTCCTCCATTAAACTCGTTGGTACTAAAGCCAGCTTCTTTTGAATATCTGTAATAGTTCAATTTAAAATTCCTGTTTTGCAGGTACTTTAAAAGTATGCTTTCTCTTATTTTATACAATCCATTATTGGTTGGAATCCAGAAGTAACCATTAGGATCTTCCATCAGGGTATGCGGTGATAAAAGATTGCCTTCAGAATCACCCGGCAGCTTTATAAGACGGTTGTTTTTTAAAAGATAAAAACCTTTTCCAAGTGTGGTTACCCATATATTTCCGTCTGCAGTAAGTACGATATCACGAACTGATAATTCATTTTTACCGTTTAAACTATAGATTTTGTTATGATTGACGGATATTTTATACAATCCTTTTATCGTACCAACCAGAATATCTCCTGCTTCTGTCAATACCATTTTGGTAGGTTCGTTGGCAAACAGGTATTTTTTCTTTAATGACTTAAAAGGCCAGTTTTCATAAATGCTTAGTGTGCCTGTGAACTCGGTATTTCCTTTTTTTTGTTTCACTGCCAGCACATAATATTTCCCATTGGCAAAGAAGAAATCATTCACCGTGTCTTCTCCGGTGGAAATACTTTGAAAATCTGTAAAATCAGACTTTTTACTGTATACAAAAAGAGTTTGTTCTCTCCGGGTTACAATATTGCCCTGTCTGTCAAAATTTAAAAAATACGATATACTTTTATCGAAGTTTTTGCTTTTAACCAATCCATAGCGGTTGTAGATTTCCCCTGCAGGATTAATTACACACGAATCATTATAGGGCTGGATCGCATAAAAAACAGCTGATGATTTTGGGATGTTCTTTTTCGAAGAGGTAAAATCTGTTAAGCTCACTATTTTGAGTCCGTCTGTGCTGCTTCCAAGGTAAAGTTTTTTATATTTTTCATCATAATAAATGCACATCAGATTACTTTCGTCTATATGATCCAGCCGGATCAGTTTTGATAATTTAAGCGTTCCGTTATTGTAGATGCATCTGTAAAGGATATTATTATTCAGGACAAATCCCTGTCCATTGGTTCTGTTCCAGAAAATTTTGCTTCTGACATCCGCTACAATGGACAGATCATAAGAACCGGTAATTTTCCCTTCTTCTATTTTTTTAACCTTTTTAGCATTCCGATCAATATAAAACAGAATATCTCCTATTGTAAAGGCATTTGGATCATTTTTAAAAAGCGGCTTCACGTCCAGTTTAACCTGTGATTTTGAAAGAAAATCTTCATAAACAAAGGAATTCTGTGTGATAAAATACCTTCCTTTTTTGAAGTCCATAAAAAAATAGACTCCCGGAGACGGACTGTAACTGTAATTTGAAATACACAGATGATAATTGATATTCTCCCTAACAATAATTGTTGGACATCTTTTTATGTTTTTAAATACTTTTGGAATTTTTTGATGGATTAAAACCGTTTTTCCATCATCTACCGCCGTAAAAATACTGTCCTTATCAGCATCACCATAAAAATAGGTAAACCGCTGGCTATTGAGTGGAAATTTTTTATGAACAAAAAAATTAAGCCCGTCATATCTTACAATTCCGTTTTCTGTAGTCAGCCAGATAAAACCATATTTATCTTTTATAATATCTTTTACACTATTCTGAGGCAGTCCGTTATCTGTATTGAAAAACTGCACTGTGTATTGTTGAGAATAAAACAAAAGAAAAGCAAACAGAAAACCAACCGTAAGAATATTTCTACACAAAACCAATCATTTTTACCAATAGTGTAAAGATAATTATTTAAAACACTTTATTGCTAAAATATAAGACATTACCTATAAAGTAGGTATTTTTCATGCTAAATATTTCTACAGACCGTAAATGAAGTTCAAAGATCCCTTGCCTGGTTGATATCGGTAATCGCAAAGCCTTATGTGTTCAAAATTGTTGATCACAAATCGGCTTTTCTGGATTTCAGAAGTATGTCTGGAAGTAGGAATGATTTTAATAAGTTGCCCGATAAAGTATTTGCCGCATCAGAAAAGAAATAGTAAAAATTGGCTATTGATCTCCGAAATAACGGAGGTGGAAACTCTATGCTTATTGATAAAATCTTGGAATATATTAACGATCATCAAAAATAAATGAGGAGACTAATTGATAATCTCCCCGTTATTGTTTTCCAGCTTTTCGCGGAATCTCTGAAGATCTTCAGGAGCTGGTCTGGTCCAATCTGTCACTTCTCCGATAATTTTCAAAGGCATTTCGGAACGATAAGAGCGGGTGGGATTTCCGGGAAATTTCTTATCGGTAACATTGGGATCATTCTCAAAATTTCCTGTTGGTTCTACAATATACACACGTTCTGTACCCTCTCCCTTTGCTAATGCAGCAGCGAGTCCTGCTCCGTTTACCAAAGCGGTAAAATAGATATGATTCATTTTCAGGTCAGACTGATAATTGGAACTTCCGCCTGCTTTCAGTAAATCTCCAATTTTTAAATCTGCTTTTGTTCCGTGATAAAAAGGTCCTTTGTCGGACGGATGGTTTTTTAACTGTAATGCCAGTTCAGCATTCTTTTTTGACATTTCTGTATCTCCCGACTTCTCCCAGCATTGAGCAATGTTCTGATAAAGAGCGGGCAATGCACTTTTAACGGTATCATCATTAATTTTTAAAGCAAATTCTAAAGAAGTTTCAAGCCATTTCAACTGATCCTCAGTTGTTTTCTGGTTACGTGACAGATAATAAGCTGCCAGAAACTTTTCATGGTCATCCGTAGCTTCTTCCCAGGCTTGCAAAAATAATTCACCTGCTTTTTCAGGCATTCCTTTGTCTTCAAAATTCATTCCTTGCAGACAAAGCTTAATCACAGGATTAAAAGGAGAAAATTCCATGTTTGATTTTTTATTTCAAATCTAGCATATTCTGTTGGAATTGCGGGGACAAAATATCAACCACAAAAAAAGAGCTGTAACACATTATATTACAGCTCTTTAGTGGAGAATACGGGATTCGAACCCGTGACCTTTTGACTGCCAGTCAAACGCGCTAGCCAACTGCGCCAATCCCCCGTATTTTTATTTTTAAAGCGGTACAAAAGTAAGTATTTAAATGGTATTTGCAAATATTTTATCGTTTTTATTGAAATAAATTAGCTTTAATCTTCATAAAAACTTGAATTCCCCATTGAATAACTACCAATTACCCCTATTTTTGTCCGAAATTATATTACCCTTATGCAGCTCTACACAGAAAGATTGGTTCTACGGGATATTACGATTGAGGATCAACAAGACATTTTCGACTACCGTTCCAATGCTGAAGCCAATAGATTTCAAAGCTGGATCCCTGAAACGCTGGAAGAGGTGGAAAATTTTATCCTAAGAAATACTAAAGAATTCAACCAGCCTGAAAGCTGGTATCAGCTGTTGATTACGGATAAAGAAACAAAAACGGTTATCGGAGATATCGGAGTTCATTTTACCGGAGATGAAAATGCACAGGTAGAACTGGGAATTACATTAAATACGTCTTTTCAGGGAAAAGGATATGCTTCTGAGGCTTTAAAAGGCATCATAAGTCACCTGTTTGATGATTTACATAAACACAGAATTACAGCGTCTGTGGATCCGGACAACACCGCTTCTATTCTATTAATGGAAAGAATCGGTTTACGAAAAGAAGGTCATTTTGTAAAAAGTCTGTTTTGGAAAAACAAATGGGTTGATGATGTTATTTATGCGGTTCTTCGGGAAGAATGGCTTGCCGGATAAGAATATAACTCCTTTCCGGGATCAATATCACCATCAACTGTTCCGGCCATCTATTTTTACAAAAGTATCAACAGAAATCAACTTACAGTACTGTATATTTTTCGTAAAATGGAGTGAGTTTTGTTCTTACGATAATTAAAGTGACTAAGTCATTGCATATTAAGCAGGATATGATCATTGTCCGGTACCATTCTTTAATTGTAACCGTAATCCAGTTATCATTTTCTACCAATGGATACCTCTCTTTTTTAAAATACATAATTACATGATCCTTCCTCTTTCCGTTGAGTGAAAATAAGTCTTTCATAATGTTTTTGTAATCTGGTTGCTCTTATTTTAGCAGGTGTTATGTTGGGCTTATTTCAGGTTTTAGTTTAGTCCAAATATAGTGAAATAACTAAAATTTATTGTACAATTTCCACAATAAAGAACATTATTAACAAAATATTCACATAAAATACTTATTAAAAGAAATATTTTCTGAAACTTTAACTCAGAAAGAAAAGTCCAGATCATCTGCAGAAGGCCTGAAATTGGAATGCATAATCGCTGTAAAATAATCGCAAAATATCTGGTACACTGCAGAATCAGTATCGGTTGCCCGGATTCCCAGCTGTGTATAAACAGTAAGGATCTGACGGGATAATTTTTGAACCAGCTCTACTCCATACTGATGAATCACGTGTTGTTTATCCTCCGGAATCTCTTTGTGACCGCCGAGTATTTGTTCTATTTCTCCGGCTATGCTGAATACCTTTTCCAAATGTTTTTCAACAGATTCAGCAAAACGCTTGAAATTGATTTCAGGACGAATACATTCTGCCTCTTCAATAAAATGAGAAGCGATTCCAAGATAATTGACCAACAGTGTTAAGTCCGCAAAAACCCGGAACGGAATGCTGTCCAGAATATCATTCGTGAAAAAAGTATCATAAACAAAGCTGTAATCTTCACTGACAACGACATTTTTAATGGCAAAAGAATAGGTTCCGCTGGCTTTCATTCCCATAGAGCTCCAATTGGGGATAATATGAACCTCCTCTTTAGGAACGATGAATGAATGGATGATCTCATTGCCGTCTTTATCCGTTATAACCTTACCATTTTCCATAACCCTGGCATTCAATGTAAAATGAGTCAAATGAGGTGCTCCTGTTGCAAAATTCCATGAACCGTTGATCAGATACGTGCTGTCATCCTGTTTTTCTGCCGTCCCGCCAACCATTCCGCTTCCTCCAAAGCAGGTTTCAGAATGTGTAAAGAATGATTGAGCAATTTCAGGTTTTATATTTCTGGAAAAGTAATTGGCACCGGCACAGAGTGTCAGCATCCAGCCGAAACTTCCATCGGTTTCAGCCCAGCCAAATAAGGCTTTAAGCCCCTCTTCAAAACGGTAGCCGAGTCCGCCATATTTTTGGGGAACCCAGATCTTAAGCAGTCCTTCCTCATGAATATGCTGCATTACTTTATCAGAAATTACAGAGGCGCCCTGAAGTTCTTGCCTGATCTCTTTAATACTCAGCATTAGCTTTGGATTTAATGATTTTCTGCCATTCTATATATCCTGAAATGGCCACTAAAAATAAAAACGACGTTAAAACAGCATAGAGATATAATTCTTTATGAATCATTAGCGGGATTGAAATAAGATTACTGACATTCAGTATTACCCAGTTTTCAATTTTTCTTCTTGCCATCAGCCACATTCCGGCCCAGGCAAAGGCGCTCACCAGAGAATCCCAGACCGGAACATCCGAGTCGGTAAAATGAGTCAGGAAGAACCAGAATAAGATAAAAGTTCCCAGAACAATTCCTCCGGTAATCCATTTTTCTGCAGTTGAGGTAACAGAGATTTCCATTTCGGATCTTTGTTTCCCGAATTTCCAGTACAGCCATCCGTAAATACTCATGATCAGATAATAAAGATTTAAGGTAAATTCAGCATACAACTTCGAATTTAGCATTACATAGAGTGTAAGCAGAATACCTGCAATTCCGAAAAGATAGTTGTTGACATTGTTTTTACGGGCCAGTAAAACCTGGATTACTGAAAATAAGACTCCGAACCATTCCGGTAAGGTAATTTGTTTTAAAATGTCCTGCATCATATTAATTATTAGAAATCAAATGATGAGATGATCAATAAGCAATCCCTACGCCGGCGTTATCCGGATCAGGTGTGGAAGTATATTCCTGGGTATCATCTCAGCCACCGTTATCTGTAGCACCCCATTGTTGGGCAAAGGTGCAGCTTTTTGTTGAAAAAAGAAAGGACTTTAGCCTATTATTTTTGAGATATGATCAGGATTATAAAGAGTCCGTCAGGTAAGTTTTAATTTTATAGCTCACTTTAAAAATTATATTATGAATCATCAGCAGGAAATATCGGTACTTAATGACTTACTACACATTACCAACGACAGGAAGGAAGGCTTTGAAAAAGTTGAGGGAAAAGTCTGGGAAATGTATCCGGATGTAAAAGATGAATATGAACATATGATTTCGCAGTCGAAAATCATGAAAAATGAACTGATCAACCTCATCACAGAAAAGCAAGGTACTCCGGAGGACTCAACGTCCATGGCAGGAGCTGTTCACAGAACATGGATTGACATTAAAAATTCTTTTACCATGGGAAATCTGATTGAATCTACATTAGAAAATGTGGTGTTTGGCGAAAAAGCAGCTATTGAAGCTTATCAAAATGCTCTGGATACTGGTGATCTCAGTCCAAAAAGTAGTGAGGTTGTATCTGAACAGCTTCGTATCCTGAAAGATTCTTACAGACAGTTTAAGAAAATTGAAGAATATAAAAAGAAAGAATAATCAAAAAACTCCTCTTCAAAAGAGGAGCCTTACTATAATCAAGAACAAAATAATATTTAATCACATCAAAATTATTAAATACTTTATGTTCATATTTATGATGCAGGTCATATAAACTGAATATTATTTGACTGCATTTTTAGCTTTTTCCGATTCCTGCAAATGATGTTCAAGTGTCGGAAGGGTTTTCGCTGCGAAAGATTTTAATGAAGCTTCTGTTCCTTCAGATGCCTCTTTTTTGAAGGCTTCCACATCTTCTTTATGATCACTGACCATTAGATCTGTATATTTTTTGTCAAAGTCTTTACCTTTCTTAGCTTTCAGGTCATCATACATCTTCTGCTTTTCGGCATCCAAACTTGTGGGTAAGGTATACCCTATTCCTGATGCCCAATTCTTAAGCTCGTCATTCGCTTTGGAATGATCGGTTAGCATCATTGATCCCAAAGATTTTACCAATGAGTTTTCAGCGTTTGTCGCGGCCAGTTTTCCCATCATTACCTCCATCAGTCCTCCTATGGCTGCATTATCTGCAAACTTTTTGTCCTGATCGCTGAGAGCACTTTTCTGATCTTTGGTGTCTGACATTTTGGTGGAGTCGCTTACCGTCATTCCTGATTCTGCAGGGGCAGACATTGTGGTACTTTCCTCAGATTGACTCGTGGTTGTCGGCTCGTTTTTTTTGCAGGCCGTTAAAGCAGCCAATGCAAAAATTGTTACTACAAGATTTTTCATAATAATAAATTTTAAGTGGTGATATTAATGAAGTCAAACAATGACTTTGTTTATAAATGCAACAATTTATCTGCCAAAAAAAAGATTAAAACATTTATAGCCTACTCATAAAACATTATGAATAAATATTTTACGACTTACTAACCAACCTAAATGTAAGATTAATACGCTCCTTCATAGAGGTTAGAGACTTGGCAATACGATGTTCCCAGTTTTCCTGAAGGTCTCCTTTCATAATCAATAATGATCCGTGAGGAAGAGGCAGGCTGTATTTACTCTGATGATGGTCTTTTTTCCTGAAATCAAAATTTCTGGTCTGCCCCAGACTTACTGATGCAATCACCGGACGTTTCCCATATCTGCTTTCCTTATCCCGATGCCAGGCAACAGAATCGTTATGATCTCTGTAAAGGTTCAACAGTACGGAATTGAACTGATACCCAAATGTTTCTTCTATTCTTTGTTTTAAAGAAAACAGTTCGGGTGTCCAATGATGGGCATCGAGTTCATTGTCTGCAGGATAGGCATTTTTCTCATCTCCATACCAGGCGGTTAAGCGTGGTGTCAGCACCATTTTATCATACATTTTCTGGGTACGTTGTTTCCACGGAGCTGTTTCAAGCAGATGAATTTTAAGGCGGTCAGCTTCTTCCTGATTCAGGAAATGTTCTCTGTATTCCAGAAGGTCTTTTGGAAATTCGTACAGATCTGCTGAGTCGAACAGGCTAAGTTGGGGCATTTTTAAACTTTATAAATGGCAGAATACAGTTTTCTTTTACAGTATAACAGTTTGGGTATTCAATTACAGTTCATTATTAAAAACCAAATTGATACAAATAATATCCACAAATATACTAAAACTGATACAAAATCAACCAGAATAAAAATGCTGCATTTTAAACCTTTCCGGATTTCAATAAAAAAAGGAGACCTGATTTTTTCAGGTCTCCTTTTTAAAGATTGTATTTACATGGCTTTGCTGTTAAGATTGGTATCAGCAACTTTTGTAAGCAGTTCATCACATTTTTTTTCTTCTTCCAATGTGCTTAAAAAGTTTTTAAGACACTCTTCTTCCTTCAATACTTTTGCGAATGCTGCCAGTGTTCCATAAGTAGCAATTTCATAATGTTCAACTTTTTGCGCTGCTGCAATAATGCCCGCATCTCTTACTGCTCCCGGTTCTGTCTCTTCCATAATGCTCTTTCCTTCAACCAGCAATCCCTGCATAGCATCACATTTTTTTGCCTGGGCTTTTTTTCCTAATGCTTTAAAACATTCTTCCAATCTTTCCACATGGCCTTCTGTTTCCGTAATGTGCTTATCAATGCCTTGTTTAAGCTTTTCACTGGTTGCATTTTTCATCATTGCCGGCAGCGCTTTCAGCAGTGCTTTTTCAGCCCAGTAAATATCTTTCAGCGCATCTTCAAAAAGATCTTCCAAACTTTTGGCTGCATTTTTTTTAGCCGGAGTTTTTGCTTTTGCTGTTGTTGCTTTTTTGGCTGGTGTTTTTTTGGTTGCCGTTTTAGTTTCCATATTATAATAATTTAGTGATTGATTGGTGGTAAATCTGCAACTATAAGACCATTTTTGTCCAAAATACAGAGATGTGGTATCTAAAATTACAGGAGCTTATATGGTAAGTTAAAATTAGAATAGCTGTTCGCAGAGAATAAAAGGCCTGAAAATTTGCCAATCATTACGGTGTTTGTTTTTTTACCCATATACTTACCGAACCAGAATTTACAGTAAACACCGCTTTCCCGTTTTTATCTGTATAAATTTCTTCATGACGGTTCTTTAAAAAATCGGTATAAACTGAATCCGCATGTTCTTTTCCCAGTTCTATTTCTTTATAACCCTCTTCACTGTTAGACAAAATTACAATGCATCCCGGATGCTTTTCATCTCCTTTCCGTACAAAAGCCACGCAGTTGGGATGATCAAAATAATCGATCTGCTCACCATATGCAAAAAGCTTTCTCGCTTCAAGCAGACCAGGAAGTTCTTCAACCTTCGGCATGATGATATGCACTTCCTGTTCATCTTTTATATCGATATAGTCTGCACCAAAAAGGTCGGGATAAAATATGCAGGGATAAGCTTCATCGGTAAGAAGAATAATAGCATAAGCCAAGGGCTTGAACCAGTCTTTCACCGCAGATTCAAGAGCCTGCAGCTGCTGTGTATCGTGATTTTCAACAAAAGAAACAGAGAATACCGGTTTCTTTTCCAGGAAACTTCCTTTTAAAATCCGGCTCATATCATAATCTTTACCATCCTGTGATGCTTTAAAGAAATTATAATGCAGCGGAGCATCAAAACAAGAGATAAGATCAGACATTTTATCGGAAAAATACTCAATTTTTTCTGCCTCGTCTTTCCAGAATTCGCCTAAAACAAAACATTCAGGATTTACTTCTGTTTTAATATAGTAGATCCAGTCTTTCAAAAAGTCGGAGGAGATATGTTTTAAGGCATCCAATCTGATTCCGTCTACTTTCGTTGTTTCCATATACCATCTGATCCAGTTTTTCATTTCCTCCACAACATAAGGATTACGGTACTCTATGTCAGCTCCCATCAGATAATCATAATTACCGAACTGATGACTTACTGTATCTGTCCACTCCTCACCATATTCATTATGGATTTTAAAAACCCCCTTCATCTCCTCACCTTCTCTGATCACATAGTCAATGCCGCTGAAACAGCGGTAGTCCCATATAAAGTCCGAATACACTCCCTTTCTTCCCGGAAAAGTAAATTTCGTATAGGCTGAAACCTCCATATTTTCAGAGATTCTTTCATTACGGTTTTCTTCATTCAGCTGATGTACCATAATCTTTTCTTCTTCATCTCCTCCCATCCTATGATTTAAAACAATATCTGCATATACAGACATTCCCGCTCCATGCGCTTTCTCTATGGCGAGTAAATATTCAGCTTTCGTCCCATATCGGGTTGGTATACTTCCTTTCTGATCAAATTCTCCCAAATCATAAAGATCATAGACATCATAACCACGGCCTTCCCTATTGAGACTGCATTTATTGGCAGGAGGAAACCAGACGGCAGTAAACCCCAAATCTTTTAAATATTCTGCTTTTTCAGCAAACTCATTCCATAGGTTTCCGGGATGATACCAATGGAAAAACTGAATAATAACTCCATTCATATCCGTTAAGATTAACCGTTAACAATTAAACCTCCATTAGGATGAAGAACCTGTCCCGTTATCTGTGATGAAGCATCTGTGGCAAGAAATAGAAAACTTGCTGCCACTTCTTCGGTAGAAGCATTACGTTCTAGCGGCGGTTTATTCTGATCTTCATCTTCTTCTCCGAATGTTTTTTCCGTAAGCGGCGTGGCCACCGGTCCGGGTGCAACAGCATTCACCCGTATTCCTTTAGGTTTAGCCTGCAGTGCCAATGAACGGGTGAACGAAACGATAGCGCCTTTGGTTGCTGAATAATCCAGTAATTCTTCATGTCCCAGATAGGCAGTAGCTGAAGTAGTATTGATAATAGAATCTCCTTGTTTTAAATAAGGGAATACGATCTTTGTCAGAAGGATCATTCCAATAATGTTGGAATCGAAAGTCTTGCGGATATCCTCCTCTTTAAGATTTTCTATACTTTCACAGGGAACCTGGGTTCCGGCATTATTGATCAGGATATCTATTCCTCCTAATTTGGATACAACTTCATTAACAACAGATTCACAAAATTTGCTGTCATTAATATCTCCTTCAAACGAAAGAACTTTTCTTCCTGTTTTTTTAATTTCATCCACTGTTTTCATGGCATCTTTGGCATCATGATAGTGTATGAAGGCAATATCAGCTCCTTCTTTAGCAAATAAAAGAGCGATGGCTTTACCAATTCCGCTGTCTGCTCCTGTAATAAGGACAGATTTATTTTTCAGTTGTAAATCTTTCATAAGTGTGATTATAGTTTATTATTGAAATCGGTTTATTCTTTGTTTTTCCGGTTCTTATCCAGTTCCAGCTTAAAGCATCCCAGAATGAATTCACTGTAATAGAGCTGGGCATTAACAGGCTTGGTTCTGGAATGCAGATCTAATTTCTCTGAAAGAACCACTTTTCCTTTGTGGGCAATGGCAAAGTAAGCGAAGAGCTTCCCTTCTGATTCTTCCACCGGAGTGGCATATCCTGTAACTCCAATAGACCAGTCGGTTTTGTAGAGTTTACCTGCCTGCAACGCCATTGTCTCAGCAATATGAGGAGATACAGAGTTATATTGTCTTGCTTCCAGAGCATCTACATCAAGAAGGTTTACCTTTTCTTCTAAAGTATACGCTGTCATGCCGCCTTTAAAAAATTGGGAGGCATCCTTCATCTGGGAAAATGAAAACTGTAAAAATCCGGCTGTAACACTTTCAGCCGTTGAAACGGTTTCCTGTCCGGAAAGAAGATACTCTCCGATACGTTTAAACAGTTTCTCGAGTTCTATGACGAAATGCACCAGGGATTTCACTGACAGTGAATCAGCGTGGGCAATTTGAGAAGATTTTAAAATCATGCTATATATATTATAATAGTATTAAGACTATTCTTGCACGGGATCCTGTGAATGTTCTTTTTCTTGGGATAGTTGTCCAAGTTTCTCATAATATTTGTGAAGCTTGTCCAGTTCTTCTTCCGTCAGATCTTCAATATCCACCAGTCTGTTGCTGGCCTTTTCATAGGATGCTATCAATTCGTTGAGTTTTATCTGAATAGCCTTAGAGTCTTTATTCTGAGTTTTTTGAATCAGAAATACCATCAGGAAAGTAATAATAGTGGTACCGGTATTGATAACAAGTTGCCAGGTTTCTGAATAATTGAAAACAGGTCCGCAAACAGCCCACACAACCACCAGTAAAGTGGCACCCATAAAAGCACCCGGACTTCCGGTTATACAGACAACACGGTCTGAAAACCTTTCAAAAAATTTTTTTTTCATAAATAATACGATTTTGAATAAAATGGTAATACAAGTTATCAAAACAACAGTATAAAAATTATGATTCAAGTCATCTCTGACTTTTAATACATAGCTATTATTATAGTATATTTTCCAAGAATATTTAGTTTTATTTAAAAATATGGAGAAGCACATAATTATTTTTACCCGTTAAAAACAAGCCCTTTTTTTGATCAATCTCTTTTATAACAAATTGTAAACGAAAGATGTGGAATAATTAACATATTCAAAAAAGCGAGAAATAAAGCATATTTAAAAAACTGAATAAAATCACTTCGCTAAGATTTAATACTTAATTAAAAAATAATTATCCATCTTTGCAGCCTTAAAAATCAAACACGCTAGTTTATTTCATGAGCATTACTTTTAAAAAGCGACTAATTATAGCGCTTGTATTACCTACGGCCGCCATCTATTATGGGCAGAGTACGAAGGATTCTTTAGAGAAATCCAAATCTATTGATGAGGTTATGTTGGTTGGTAGAAACCTTTCCCAAACAGCCAAAGAGAGAAAAACACCTGTTGCGGTTTCCAACATTAAGGCTGCAGAAATTCAGGAGAAACTGGGAAACAGAGAATTCCCTGAAATTATGAAGTCTACTCCATCCGTTTACGTAACGAAAGTAGGTGGAGGATTCGGAGACAGCAGAATCAACATGAGAGGTTTTGACGGAGCTAACATTGCTGTGATCATCAACGGACAGCCGGTGAATGACATGCAGGGAGGTACCGTGTATTGGTCCAACTGGACCGGTTTGGCTGATATTGCCAGCAATATTCAGATTCAGAGAGGATTGGGTGCTTCCAAATTTGTAGTACCTTCTGTTGGAGGAACGATCAATATTGTAACCAAAGCTACCGATTCTGAGCAAAAAGCAATGATCAAAGGAGAAGTCGGAAACGATAACTACTCCAGAATTTCCGCCATGTACTCTTCAGGGTTAAAAAACAAGTGGGGAACAACCGTATTGCTTTCCCGCTGGCAAGGTGACGGATACATCAACGGAACAAAAGGAGAAGGTTACTCATGGTTTTTCTCAACAGGATTTAAACCTAATGACAAACATGCATTCAATTTAATTGCAACCGGAGCACCACAGGTACACGATACGAGAAGGTCTTCTGCAACCGGAGCCAATGTTGCCACTTTACAACAATTTGGAACTTACGGAAGAAGATATAACCCTCAAACAGGAATGTTGAATGGTTCTCAATTCAATTTAGCTCCTAATTTCTATCATAAGCCTATCGCCTCTTTGAACTGGGACTGGACCATGAATGACAACCTGAAATTATCTACAGTGGTTTACGGCTCATGGGGACGCGGCGGCGGCGGTACCGGACTTAACGGTTCTATCAAAAACGCAGCCGGACAAACCATGAATTTCATGAATTATGGTGCTGGCGGAGATGGTACGATCAACTGGGATATGATTTATCGCTACAACAGAGGCGGTATGGTAACAGATTATAACGGAAATACTTTCCAGAAATCTACCTTTACGGCACCTGCAGGATCTTCCGGTGATTATAACGGCCAATACGTCTCTACTCTGAACGGAACCACTGGTATCGTGAGAAAGCAGAGTATCAATGCTCATGACTGGTATGGTGTAATTGCAGACCTTAATTACAAAAAGAACAACTGGACTTTCAACGGAGGTATCGATCTTAAAACGTACAAAGGGGCATTGTATGACATTGTAACCGATATGCTTGGTTCAGATGCATTATTTGTTCCTACTACAGCCAATGCTCCAAAAGGATATTATATTAATCAAACCGTAAAACCGGAGCCGCTTACCAAGCTTAAAGATGCTCAGAAAGTATCCATACACAACGAAGGTCTTGTAAAATGGGCAGGGATCTACGGAATGGTTGAGTACAGCTCTGAAAAGCTAAGTGCATCCGTTCAAGGATCTGTTTCCGAGCAATATTACAAGAGAAGAGATTATATGCTGTACACTCCAGGGAATCAGGAAACAAAATGGTATCACAAAACAGGTTATATTGTAAAAGGAGGTGCCAACTATAATATTGACGATCACCACAATGTATTTTTCAATACTGGAGTCATTTCAAGACAGCCTCTATTCAATGCTTTATTCCCTTCAAACCAGAATATTTACAATGATGCCAAGAATGAAAGAATCTTCTCTGTGGAATTAGGTTACGGTTTCAAATCCCGTTATGTGGACGTGAACATCAATGCGTACAGAACACAGTGGGATGACCGATTTATTTCAAGAACATTCAATGCTACGGCTGCAGATGTTTCCAAATTCTCTCAGTTAACCCTTGGAAATGCTTATTTCTATAATGCATTGAACGTTGGGCAACTACACCAGGGAATCGAATTGGAAGCCAAAGCAAGACCTTTCGCTAATCTTAGACTGAGAGGAATGGTATCATTGGGGAACTGGAAATATAAAGGAAACGCTAACTTCAATATTCTTGATGTTCAGAACAATCAGGAAATAGCAGGAGCAACCGGAATGATTAATATCAAAGACCTGAAGGTTGGAGATGCGGCACAGACAACAGCAAGCATCGGAGCAGATTACAATATTACCAAAGCTTTCAGTATCGATGCCAACTGGGAATATTATGACAAGCTGTATGCTCAGTTCAACCCGATCAACTTCCTTACTGAAGCGGCAAGAGAAAAAGGAATTGTAAAATTGCCAAGCTATCACCTATTTGATGTAGGAGCTTCTTACAAATTCACGCTTGATGCGAAAAAATCTTTGACATTGAGAGCAAACGTTTACAACTTATTCAACAAATATTATATTTCTGAATTAAGCTCCAATATCTTCGCGGGCGATAAAATTGCCAATGGCCCTGATGCCGGAAAAACATATCAGGAAGCTGGCAGAGTATATCAGGGTGTTGCAGACGGTAATACAGGATTCCTTGGTTTCGGAAGAACCTGGTCCGTTGCAGCGACTTTGAGATTCTAATACAATATCATTTCAATAATGAAACTATTAAACAGGCTGCTCCTTTTTGGAACAGCCTGTTTTTATATCTATTAATCATCAATAAAAAATTAAAAGTTTTTAGGCTTCCTCTTCTGAGCGGCCTGTCCCGCGATTTCATCTATACGTTTTTTTCTGGTTTCCGGTCTTTTGGCCAACACAATCCATTGCAGCATCATTTTTTTTATGGACTTGCTCAAACTTTGAAAATAGGCTTCAGAGCCTTCATGAATTTTAAATGCGTCATTCAGATCTTCCGGAATTATCAGGTCTTCCACACTGTCTAAAATAGTCCAGGAGCCATTTTCTTTGGCAATTCTGATGGTTTCAAATCCTGCTTTCATCATCAGATTATTTTCTATCAGCTTCTGAACCTTCTCTTTATTGATTTTAGACCAGGTACTCTTCGGCTTGCGTCTGCTGAATAACTGCATAAACGAGCCTTCATCAATAGTCTTTCTTGTACTGTCAATCCAGCCGAAACAAAGCGCTTCATCTACCAGTTCGCTCCCTGAAACATTGGGTAAATTGGATTTTCTGGTATTGCAGATCAGCCATACCGATTGTTCTGTATGATGATTCTCTTCCAGCCATTGCCGCCAGTCCTCCCTTGTTTTGACATGAAAAGTTTGTTTCTCTGCAATTTTTACCATAGCTTTTTATTTTATTGATGATGTAAAATTAAAATACTTTAGTGACAATAGTTTGTCAGTATTAAAATTTTAATTTCCTAATAAGATCAATACAAGCTTATCTTCAAGAAATAAATGATAAATTAGGCAAAATAAATCATTAAAAAACATTCTATTTTTTTCACTTGGATATGGACAGAGAAACTATAGATTATATTATCAGATATTTTAGCAAATTAATGACCAAGGATGAAGCTTTAGCACTGAATCATCATATGTACACTTTGAAGAGCTCTGAAAATACACGTATGAGAAATATAATGATTGAGCGAGGCTGGATAAATTCTGATCCTGAAGTCATACAACTATTAGAGCATGGATATGAAGTTTTTGAACAAAATGTTGTAACCCGGATCATGAAAGAAACTCCTGAAAAAGTTTTTTTCAACAATTGTCCTAAATGCCACAAACTAGCCCGTACTCCACGTGCAAAGCAATGCAGATATTGTGGATATAACTGGCATCATTTAACGGTTGCTCAATTTCAACTCAATAATACATTTCAAGTTACAGGAAGAAATTTTTTCTTATTAGGACAAATTGCAGAAGGTAAAATAAAAGAAGGACAAAGAATAGATTTAAGAATATTGGGTCTTGATAAAAAGCCTAAAATTCAATCCATTGAATTTGCCCTTACACGTCAAGACGGAAAAGCATGGGAAGATATTGCACTCGGTATAGCTGAGTTAACTGCAAAAGATAAAGAATATTTAATAGGTATCACACCTGCCAGAGATCCGCTTGACATCATAGAATAATTATTTTTTCCCATTCTTCATCTGCATCGCTCTCTGGTAAAAAGACTGACTGGCAATTTTCTCTTCTGCTTCATCAATGGCAGTCAGCAGATTGTTTTTATTATCTGCAATATCACCTAAAATCTGGGACATCAGTTCCCAAACGGGTTTCATTTTTTCAATGAGCTCCTGCCCTTTTAAAGTGAGTTTAAAAAGCCTTTTGCGCTCGTCCTGTTTATCTTTTTCCCATTGGATCAGCTCCTGCTTTTCAATTTCTTTGAGCAGTGTTATGGTGGATGGATGGGTATAACCGATCTCGTTGGCTATTTCTACTACACTTGCTATTTCTTTTTTATAAATGGTAAAAATAACCGGAAACCATTTCAGCTCAAAATCAATTCCAAATGCTTTATAAATCAATGCTCCGTCTTTCCTCAATTGTTCACTGAGGCGGTGCAGCCTTGTGGATATGGCAAGAATTCCTGCTTCGTTGATTACATTCATATTCAGTTAAGATTTAAGTGGTAAAAAACATCATCGGCACTCATTAAAGGAAATTTCGCAGGAAGATTGCTTTTTTCAATCTTTACAAACTGATTCCTTTCATAGAAACGCTGGGCTGCTTTCAGTACCGTTATGGTTCCCAAATATAGATCATCAATTCTGTTTTCATGGCAGAAAGAAATTAAAACTTCCAGTAATTTCTGGGCAATATTCAGTTCTTTTCCTCTGAATTCCTTTTTAACAAACATTTTCCTGATGGCTCCTGCCCTTTCGTCAAATTTAACCAATGCTATAGAACCTACCAGTTCACCATCTGCAAAAGCACCCCAAAAGTTACCTCCGGCTGCTGTGTAAAAACTTTCTATCTGCAAAAGGTCAGGCTGATCTTCTATCGTAATCGGAATATTAAACTCTTTCTGCTGGATCGTCAAAATCAAATCAATGGCTTCCTCTGAATAAGAATTTCCTATGGGTTGTATTTCTAATTTCATAGTGCTTACTTTTTAAAGTACAAAACTACGTAGTTGAATACATAAATACAAGTCAATTCTACTCTTTAAAAAATTTTAACACTAAATTTTCAAAGCCGGAATTTCTACATGATGATATTTATGTAATTTTCTCAAAAAATTAATACCATTCAAAACTTCACTTTAACAATGAAAATAGAAAACATAAAGCCTTTTAACGGTCAGCATTGTGAAACGACCGCTACGGGAACATTATTACAACAAATCGGAATCGACCTTTCCGAACCAATGCTTTTCGGATTGGGTGAAGGGCTGGGCTTTATCTATTGGAACATGAAAACAATGGACTTCCCTTTCATCGGAGGACGGATAAAACCTGACCTGCTCACTCAAAATTTAGCCAGAAATCTGAATCTTGAATTAACCGTAAAGGAAACTTCTTCACAGCAAAAAGCCTGGGATCAGGTTAAAGAACTTCTCAATGACGGACAGGCAGTAGGATTGAAAATGGATTGTTATCACCTGGAATATTTCTCAAATCCTTTCCATTTTGCAGGACATTATGCTGCCATTTATGGTTATGATGATGAAAATGCTTTCCTGATTGATACCAGACAACAGGGCAGCCAGGTACAGACATCTTTAAAAAGCCTGGCAAGAGCAAGGGCTGAAAAAGGCCCGATGGCTTCCAAAAATCTGTATTATACCCTCAGAAAAACCGATATAAATTTTGATCTGAAAAAAGCCATATCCGCCGCAATCAGAAATAATGCGGCCGAATACCTAAATCCACCCATTACCAATATTTCTTACAAAGGGATTTTAAAAACAAGTGCTGAAATTATCAAATGGTTCAATACAAGTAAAGATATTGAAGGAGAATTTAAGCAAGCGGCTTTACTAATGGAAAAAGCAGGAACCGGAGGTGCGCTGTTCAGGAATTTATACCGTGATTTTTTGAAAGAAAGTAATGAACTGATTCAACTTGATCCGCTGAACACAGGCTATGAAGCCTTCACTGAAATTGCCAGACTCTGGACAAATGTATCTCAGCTGTTTGAAAAAGTGAGCCAGACAAAGGAAATAAAATATATTCAACAGGCTTCGGATATTTTAAAAACGATATCTGAAAAAGAGAAAAAAGTGATGGAAATATTGGCGACACTCTAGCTATTTTTTGCAAACTCTTTAAGTTTGAAATAAAAAACGTATGCCATTCCTGACATACGTTTTTATGATATTACATTGCTGAAACAATTATTTCCAGCCTCCGCCCAAAGCCTGATAAAGCTCTACGGCTGCTTTCATTTTACTGTATCTTGCATTGGAAATGTTAAGTTCTGCATTCAATGAATTCACACTTGCATTCAATACTTCAAGATAGTTGGCCATCCCATAGTTCACCAGCTCCTGGGAATAGTCTACTGATTTTTTGTAGGCATCCAGCTCTTTTTGTTTCAATTCAATGAATGAATCCTGAACAGAGAAAACTCTGATAGCATCAGAAACTTCTTTTCCGGCAGTCAAAACTGTTTTTCTGAAATTAAGATAAGCTGTTTCCTGATTGGCAAGACTTACGTCATAGTTGGTCTGAATCTGTCTTTTATTTAAAATCGGCTGAGCGAGTCCTGCCACTATATTTGCAAATAATGAATTTACACTGAATAAATGGTCAATATCCACAGACTGCAATCCGCCGCTTCCTGTCAGTTTTAAAGTAGGATAAAACTGAGCTTTGGCAGCATTCGTCAGTTGGAAAGCATTCATTAAGTTAAACTCTGCTCTCATTACATCCGGGCGGTTGGCCAGAAGCTGAGTCGGGTAACCCAGTTTTAAATCGATCGGGAGTTTTTGCCCTTCCAATGTAGATCTTTCAATAGAATGAGAAGGCTCTCCCATCAAAAGACTCATTGTATTTTCGAGCAGCTGGATCTGTGTATCAATATCAATCAGTAATGATTTGGCATTGAAAACAAGCGCTTCGCTTTGCTGAACTGCTACTTCAGTAAGAGATCCGGAAGCTTTTAAAGCTTTTGTGGCTTCAAGATTTTTCTCCCTTACAGCAATTGTTTCCGTGATAATTCTTTTCTGGGCATCAAAAGTCAGCAACTGATAATACGCAGAAGCTATGGAAGACACCAGACTGCTTTTAACGGCTTTATGAGCTGCCACAGTTCCTAAATAAGTCGCCAGCTGGGCTTTTTCCTGTGCTTTCAATTTGCCCCAGATATCAGCTTCCCATCCGATACTTGCCGTAATGTCAAACTGGTTTACATAACGTCTTTCGCCAATGATCTGCCCAAACTGGGTATTGATAGACTGAGTCTGAAATGTATAGTTGGGTCCGATAGAAAGTGTCGGCTGATACGCTGCTTTACTCTGTTTAAGATACGCTTCGGCAGAATTAATACTTTCCAAAGCAATTCTGATATCAAGATTGTTTTCCAGTGCCTTGGAAATATGCCCCTGCAATATCGGATCAGTGAATATTTCTTTCCATGAAATATCTGCAATATTCGTGCTGTCCGAAGGAAGCATGTCTGTACGAAAAAGTTTTTCGTCTACAACATTTTTCGGTCTTTCATACTCTTTTCTCGCCATACAGGATGAGATGGCTCCGAGTATGAAAACTGAAAAAGTGATTCCTTTTATGATGTTTAATAAACTCTTCATTATTTTTAATTAGAAGTTAGAGTTTAGAAGTTAGAAGTTAGTTTTTAGACTTATCTCCAATTGCTAACTTCTAATTTCTTAAATCTTAATTTTATTCTGCTAAATTGATATCTTCTTTTTTGATAGGTTTGATTTTTTCCTGCAGTGTTTCAAAAATCACATACAGAACAGGAATTACAAATAATCCCAAAACAGTTCCTATCAATAGTCCGATTGCCGCACCCGTAGCGATAGATCTGTTACCTACTGCTCCGATTCCACTTGCCAGTACCAACGGCAATAAACCGAAAATAAAGGCGAATGAGGTCATCAGAATAGGTCTCACCCTGGCTTTCGCCGCATTGATGGCTGACATCACAATCGTTTCTCCATGATGCCTTCTCTGGACAGCGAATTCAACAATAAGGATTGCGTTTTTCGCCAGTAGTCCCACGAGCATGATCAGGGCAATCTGGAAGTAAATATTATTTTCAAGTCCCATGATCTTCTGGCCGAAATAAGCTCCCATTACCCCAAGAGGAAGAGAAATAATAACAATCAGCGGAAGGATATAACTTTCATACTGTGCAGAAAGGATAAAGTAAACGAAGATCAAACTCAGTCCGAAAATCAGAAGTGTCTGAGATCCTGAATTTAATTCTTCTCTCGTTAACCCGGTAAATTCTACGGCATAGTTTTGATTCAGGGTTTCATCTGCCACCTGCTGCACCGCTGCAATGGCATCCCCGGAACTGTATCCGTCAGAGTTTGCTCCTGTCACCTTCACTGAAGTAAATAGGTTGTAACGGCTTACGGATTGTGGTCCATATGCTTTTGTCAATGTTACAAACTGTGAGATCGGCGTCATGATCCCTGATCCTGTTCTCACATAAAGCTGATTCAGATTTTCAATATTCTTTCTGTTTTCAGGAAGAGCCTGAACCATCACTCTGAACTGCTTTCCATACTTGGTAAAGTCTGCAGTATAAATACCTCCGATATACCCCTGCATTGTAGCCAGAATTTCATTGACAGAAACGCCAAGCTGTTTGCTCAGGGGAACATTAATTTCCATCTGATACTGAGGATATTTGGTATTGAATGAAGTCTGTGCAAACTGAATTTCCGGTCTCTGCATCAGCTTACCGATGAATTCATTGGTTTTAGCATCCAGATCAGCATATTCTCCACCTGATTTATCAAGCAATACCATTTCAAAACCTGCACTGTTACCAAATCCCGGTACACTTGGCGGTTGGAAGAATACTACTTTTGCATCTGGAACAGATCCCACAATTCCAAATAATTTTTTGGTGATATCTTCAGAAGTCTGTCCGTCTTTTTTTCTTTCTTCGAATGGTTTCAGTTTCACAAAGGCAAGACCGTTGTTACTTCCGTTTCCGGACAAGAACCCTCTACCTGTTGAAATCGTTACATTCTGAACACCAGGCACTTTCAATGCTTTAGCCTGAAGAGTTTTCAATGCGTTGTAAGTTCTTTCCATAGAAGCTCCCGGAGGAAGCTGAACATCGGTAAAGATAATCCCTCTGTCTTCTGTAGGTACAAACCCTTTCTTCATGCTGCTGCTTGCCCAGAACAGAATACCTCCGGTAACAGCGAAAATAATCAGGGTTACCCATTTATGTCTCAACAGGAATACAAATCCTCTTCCGTAACGCTCAGTAGTTGTTTTAAAAGCAATATTAAACTTATAAAAAAACTTCTGTAAAAGGTTCAGATTTTTATATTCTGCATGATGCGCTTCGTGAGGTTTTAAGAATAATGAACATAAAACCGGGCTCAGGGTTAATGCATTAATCGCAGAAATGATGATGGCTATAATCAGCGTAATACCAAACTGCTGGTAGAATACCCCTGTAGGCCCCGTAATGAACGTTACCGGGATAAATACTGCTGCCATTACCAAAGTAATAGAGATAATAGCTCCTGTAATCTCATCCATTGCCTCTACTGTTGCTTTTTTAGCATCGGAAATACCATGTTCCATCTTGGCGTGAACGGCCTCAACGACGACGATGGCATCATCCACTACAATACCAATAGCCAGTACCAATGCAAATAAAGTCAAGAGGTTCAATGAATATCCGAAGAGATTCAGGAAGAAGAATGCTCCTACAATAGATACCGGAACCGCGATAGCCGGGATCAGCGTAGACCTGAAGTCCTGAAGGAAAATATATACTACGATAAATACCAGAATGAAGGCTTCGATAAGGGTATGAACTACCTTTTCAATAGAAGCTTCCAGGAATTCGTTGGTATCGAAGTTGAAAGTATACTTGATTCCCTGCGGGAAAGTTCCCTCAGCAGATTTCAGATAGGCTTTGATATTTTTAATAATCTCCTGTGCGTTGGATCCCGGAGTCTGGAAGATCCCCATACTGATGGAAGGATTGTTTCCGTTCTCCCCGATTCCTGTGTAAGACTGTCCTGCAAGTTCCACTTTGGCAACGTCTTTCAGCATCAGGTTCTGTCCGTTTGCGAGAGATTTGATGATGATATTATCGTACTGTTCCTTATCGTTGAATTTTCCTACGTATTTGATGATATATTCAAAAGAACTACCGCTGTTCTGGCCGATAGAACCTGCTGCTGCTTCTCTACTCTGCTCATTAATGGCATTGGTAACGTCGGTAGGCGTTACACTGTAGGCAGCCATTTTTGCAGGATCAAGCCAGATTCTCATCGAGTAGTTTTTACCCCCGAAAACGTTCGCATCTCCAACACCATTCACCCTTTTCAGGTTAGGAATAATATTGATATTCAAAAAGTTCTGAAGGTATACGTCATCCAGGTCTTTATTTTCAGAATAGAAGGACATATACATCAGGGCACTGGTCTGCTGCTTCTGGGTTACTACCCCTGAACGCGTTACTTCGGCAGGTAAAAGCGGCGTAGCTCTCGCTACACGGTTCTGTACGTTTACCGCTGCAATATCCGGGTCTATTCCCTGTTTGAAGA
Source organism: Chryseobacterium sp. 2VB (assembly GCF_005503635.1). Taxonomy (NCBI): domain Bacteria; kingdom Pseudomonadati; phylum Bacteroidota; class Flavobacteriia; order Flavobacteriales; family Weeksellaceae; genus Chryseobacterium; species Chryseobacterium sp. 2VB. Next base: position 239,069 of record NZ_SCNC01000001.1, on the reverse strand, counting down.
AAACCTGGATCTGGGCAGAACCGTCGTTTCCGGCACTGGAAGTGATATAATCCATACCTTCCACCCCATTGATCTGTTCTTCCAAAGGTACTACTACACTTTTCATTACCGTCTCGGCATTGGCTCCCGTATAGTTTGCGGAAACACTCACCGTAGGCGGTGCAATGTCCGGATACTGTGTAACCGGTAACGAGATCAGTCCCAGCACACCGAGAATCACAATCAGGATTGAGATTACGGTGGATAAAACCGGTCTGTTAATAAAGTTTTTTATCATTAGAATTTCGGTTTTATTGATTGAACAAGACTATCCATTTTAATTGGCTGCGGTTTCACGGCTGTTCCCGGTTTCAGACCTCCGATACCAGCTGCAATAACTCTTTCACCTTTATTAACTCCGGATTTGATAAGAGCCATATTGTCGATTCTGTCGATAACATTCACAACAACGTTTCTGGCAGTATCTCCTTTTTCTACTTTGTAAACGTAAACAATACCCTGCTGCTCATAAGTAGCACTTTCAGGTACTACAAGTACATTGTCATAATGCTGAGGGAACCTGATCGTTCCACTGTTCCCATTACTTAATAACTTCTGGGCATTCGAGAAAGCAACTCTGAACTGGATTGTCCCGGTTGTAGGATCAATCTGGCCGGTAATGGCTTCAATTCTCCCTTTTTCAGGATAAAGACTTCCATTGGCCAGCTGAAGCTCAACCATTGGTAAGTTTTTAATTTTCTCAGGCATCGATGCGCCCGGAGATTTTTCAAGGAAATCAAAATATTCCTTTTCATTCATCGCAAAGTAAGCGTAGATCTCAGAGGTATCAGAAATCGTTGTCAGAGGAGTCTGGTCAGACGGCCCTACCAAACTTCCTACTTTCAATGGCAGTCTTCCGATTACCCCTGAAATAGGAGCACGGATAATAGAATATTCGATGTTGGCTTCTACTCCTTTATAGTTGGCTTCTGCCTGTCTTTTAGCAGCATTGGCCTGCTGAAGCTGTGCCTGAGCCTGAGCCAGCTGAGCCTGAGCAGTCTGTAACTGTACGTTACTGATGATATTTTTCTGAACCAGAGGTTTAAGTTTGTTGACTTCAACCTGAGCTGCATTTACAGAAGCCTGCGCGGCGGCAACACTTGATGCTGCAGCACCGATTCCTGCTTTGGAAGCAGCTGCATTTTCGGTCAGGATATTGGTTTCCAGACGAAACAATGGCTGTCCCTTTGTAACATATTGTCCTTCATCTACCAATACCTGGGTAATATATCCCTGTATTTTTGCACGTACATCATTGTTTACTCTACCCTGGATGGTAGCCGGAAACGTCTGATAACCCACTATATTTTTTGACTCCACTGAGATAACAGGATATGGCTTGGCACCATCCTGTTTCGGAGCTTCTTTTTTGCAGGCTGTCAGTGAAAGCGCTGCAATGGAAAGTATAACTAGCTTATTATTCATTTTATAGTTTATTAAGAGATTCCTGAATATTTTCTATGTTTTTATTTAAGAGTGCTTTGTAAACTTCTATTCTTTCGTTGTATCCATCGTCTTTACTTTTTTTAAAATTGTTTAAATCATCTAATAGTCTTAGTTCGTCCTGCATTTTCTGGACAATTTTCTCGAATCGTATCTTTTTGTATTCATCATTGATGAAAAAATACCGTTTCCGCTCATCCATTTTGTTATGGTCTACGATAAGCTGGGCATTGAGCAGTAATGAAATACTGGTGGAAACAGAACTTTTGCTCGCGGAGAGCACTTCAACGAACTCGTCAAAAGTAATTCCTACTTTCTCATAGTCAAAAAGAAGGTAGGAATAAATTTTTGATGCTAAAGGAGGTAAGCTGAACACAGTACCATAAAATTTTACGGCATCCTGAAAAATTTTTTCATCAATTTCTATACTTTGGTGCATAATATAAAAATTTGAACAAAAGTAGAAATTAGTTCAGAACCAAACGAACAAACCCGATAGAGTTTATAAATACTGGGCGTTTTAAAAATTCAATGAAAGTTGATTTAACTTTTTGCCTAAATTATAATCTTCTCAAAAGCTTTCCTCATCCCGTCTCTTAAAAGAACTTCTCCGCAATAGGAATAACCTCTGCCTTCAAGAATTTTCAGCATAGCAATATTATCATGGTTTGTATCTACTTTAATACTCTGAATTCCATGGGATTTGGTAAACTCTTCAATCTGATCAAAAAGCTTCTTTACCATTCCCTGTCCGGCAAATTTTTCATCTACGGCCACTCTGTGAACCACTACAAATTCACCATCGCTTAGCCATGCTCCTTCAATGGTACTGTAAGCCGGTTCATCATTCAAAATCAGGGCTGCGTATACTGCAATCTCTCCGTCTACGGTCAAAACATGCCCGAATCCTTTGGCAATATCACTTTCCACTGTCCCGAGATTAGGGTACCCGTTCTGCCATTGGGTACTTCCATCCTGTCTTCTTCTTTCGATGGATTGCTGAATGATTTCCCAAATAATGTTTCTGTCTTCAATTTCCGCTTGTCTTAGTTTAATCTCTGGATTCATGTTATAAAATTTGATTAAAAGATTGAATGATTTAAAAATTCAAAATCAGAATTGCTGCTTTTCGTTCAATCTTTGAAATATTTATTTTTTTGATGGGTTGCAATTAAAAAACCGAAAATTAATTTTAATTAATTTTCGGTTCGAAGTAGTAAAATTTAAAATTATGAAATTGTTTATTGATTTTCACTTTGTTGAAGGTAAGCATCAATAATTTCAAATGCTTTGGATTCATCTTCCAGATCTACCATCACCTTCAGCGAAGTTGCCGTTGGCGTTGTAGTAAATGTAAGATAGCTATTTTCAACCGTGTTTGTAATCTGTGCGTCATCCAATTTAGATTTAACCAACTGAATTTCTGAAGGGTTATCACTTTCATAAACTGATACTCTCGTACTTCTTTCCATATTCTAAATGTTTGAGTATCTAAATGTACAACGTTTTTTTTAAAATTACAAATTCCGGGATTTAAATTTTATTAATATTGCTCTCGATTTTATCTAAAGCAAGCTGGATTTCTTCTTTCGTAACATTCAAATGAGGTCTGAAACGAAGAGACTGATTTCCACAAGGAAGAATAATTAATCCGTCATTGAAAAGCTCATTCATCATATGATTTCTCTGTTCTGCAGTAGGAAGATCAATAGCACACATCAGGCCTCTCCCTCTGGCATTTGAAAGTTTCTCAGGATATTTTTCAGCCAGAGCTTTTAGACTTTCCAGTAAGAAATCTCCAACTACTCTTGCATTTTCTACAAGGTTTTCTTTTTCGATCACTTCCATTACCAGCTGAAAACGAAGCATATCAATAAAGTTTCCTCCGAATGTTGAGTTGATTCTTGAACTTTCCCTGAAAACATTGTTTGGAACCTGATCAAATTTTTCCTTATTAGCCAGCACACCACAAACCTGAGCTTTTTTCCCGAAAGAAATAATGTCCGGTTTCGCTGTGAAATGCTGGAAAGCCCACATTTTCCCTGTAATGGCAATCCCTGTCTGAACTTCATCAAAAATAAGTAAGATTTCGTTATCATCACAGATTCTTCTTAATCCCATCAGGAATTCGTCTCTGAAATGATTGTCACCTCCTTCAGCCTGAATAGGTTCGATGATTATACACGCCACTTTATCAGGGTTCATCAGAATAGCCTCTTCAATCTGAAGTAAAGCAAGGTTTTCGTTTTTGATAGTTTCTTCAAGGTTTTCTTCTGTAATCGGGAACTTTAATTTGGGATTTAAAATTCTCGGCCAGTTGAACATCGGGAAATATTGGTATTTTCTTGGATCAGCAGTGTTTGTTAAACTTAAAGTATAACCACTTCTTCCGTGGAAAGCCTGTTTGAAATGAATACAGATTCCTGCTTCAGTGTCTAATCCTTTTGCAAAGTTTTTGCGGGTCTTCCAGTCAAAACATGCTTTCATTGCATTTTCAACACCCAGAGTTCCGCCTTCGATAAAGAAAGCATATTGTAATTCTTCAGGAATAACTACTCTCTCGAATACTTCAAGGAAGTGAGCGTACTCTTCTGAGTAAACATCCGCAAGAGTAGGTTTATTAACAGCCATTCTACCTAACCATTCTGATCTTTCCAAAAGGTAAGGATGATTGTAACCAATGGATGCTGATGCAAACATAGAGAACATATCCAGGTATTCTCTGTCTGTCAGTTTATCATAAAGCCATGATCCGTGTGACTTTTCAATATCCATCACAAAATCGAAACCGTCTGCCAACACATGTTTTCCTACTGTTTCTTTTACTTTATTTGCTTTTATATCTAATGTGTGTTCCATAATAAATTTGTAGTGTGATTTAATAAATGAATAATTAAATGATCCAAAAATGAAGCGTTTAATCATTCAGGTTATTAAGTTTTATGTTTTTTGAGTGCTTTAAGTAAAGCTTTTATAAATCAAATTTAATTCCCTGTGCTAAAGGAAGTTGTGCGGTGTAATTTATAGTGTTGGTTTGTCTTCTCATATAATACTTCCAGGCATCAGATCCTGACTCTCTTCCTCCTCCGGTTTCTTTTTCACCACCGAAAGCTCCACCGATTTCAGCACCGGATGTTCCGATATTGACGTTGGCAATACCACAGTCTGAACCAGCATGAGAAAGGAATAATTCTGCCTCTCTTAAATTCTGGGTCATGATCGCAGAAGATAATCCTTGTGGAACATCATTCTGAATGGCAATAGCTTCTTCCAGTGTTTTGTATTTGATCAGATATAAGATCGGAGCAAAAGTTTCGTGCTGAACAATCTCATAAGAGTTTTTCACTTCAGCCACACAAGGTTTCACATAGCATCCGGATTCGTAATCTTTCCCGGATAAAACCCCGCCTTCCACAACGAATTTTCCTCCTTCTTTCTTACATTTTTTGATGGCTTCTTCGTATTGGTTTACAGCATCCGTATCAATAAGTGGTCCTACATGGTTTTTCTCATCCAACGGATTTCCGATTTTCAACTGGCCATAAGCTTTTGCCAATCTTGTTTTCACTTCATCATATACACTTTCGTGGATAATCAGTCTTCTTGTCGAAGTACATCTCTGGCCCGCAGTTCCTACAGCTCCGAAAACAGCTCCGATAATTGACATATCAATATCAGCTTCTTTTGTAATGATGATCGCATTGTTTCCACCTAATTCAAGGATAGACTTCCCGAATCTTTCAGCTACTTTAGAAGAAACCATTCTTCCTACTCTAGTGGATCCTGTGAAAGAAACAAGAGCAACTCTTTTATCGTCTACTAATTTCTGTCCGATTTCGTGGTCTGATACCAATACACTTGAAATTCCTTCAGAAAGATTATTTTCCTTCAGAACTTCCATCATGATATTCTGGCATGCAATAGCACAAAGTGGCGTTTTCTCAGATGGCTTCCAGATGGTAACGTTACCGCAGATCCATGCCAATGCTGTATTCCAGGACCATACGGCTACCGGAAAGTTGAATGCAGTGATAATTCCCACTACTCCAAGCGGATGGTATTGCTCATACATTCTGTGTCCCGGTCTTTCAGAGTGCATGGTGTATCCCTGAAGCTGTCTTGAAAGACCTACTGCGAAATCGCAGATATCAATCATTTCCTGAACTTCTCCAAGACCTTCCTGTAATGATTTACCCATTTCATAAGAAACAAGTTTACCCAGGTCGTCTTTATATTCTCTTAATTTTAAGCCCAGCTGTCTTACCATCTCTCCTCTTTTGGGAGCCGGGATCAGCCTGAATTCCTGAAATGCCTTTTGAGCAGTTTCAATTACTTTGTCATAATCACTTTCTCCGGAAGTTTTTACTTTAGCAATCAACTTTCCGTCCACAGGAGAAATGCTTTCTATCACTTTTCCTGATGCGAAATATTTTCCGCCCACTGAAGTCCCTTTGTTCTCTTCTTTAATCCCAAGATTTCTGAGTGTTTTTTCGATTCCGAAATCTTTTACTTTTTTTGACATAAAATCTTACTTTTCGTTCTCTCTAAAGATAAAAATATTATGTGAACCTCAAAACTTTAATTTTTAATAGGCTTTTTATTTGGACTAATTATAAACATGCTTATCTTTGTAAAGTAATCATTTTGATAATCACCAATGGAAAATTCACAGGAAAACAACTCAAAGCTTAAAAAGTGGTTCAAGCGTGTGGGATGGGCAGGATTAGCGTTCTTTACCATTAAAGGCTTGATTTGGCTCGTCATATTCTACGTTGGAGCAGATAGTCTTCAAAGTTGTATACAATAAAAAAAGCAGAGAAATTTTCTCTGCTTTCTTTTTTGGTATAAGGTTAACTGAATTGTTATTTCTTTATTGAAAAGCTAAAAAAGAAAGTCTTTTTTATATTTTCTGTAATTTTAAAAAAGGGGGATATCATCATTTTTTGTGGGTATACCTCCCCAAAATATTATCATTCCTTCTCTATTCTTTCCTTTCATTTACTCTTTTTTCTTTCTCCCCGCGTTAACAAGACTCTGATGCAGCAGGTATTCTATCTGTCCGTTTACACTTCTGAATTCATCATTGGCCCACTTTTCAAGGAGTTTATAAGTAGACTCGTCTATTCTTATCACAAAGGATTTTTTGCCTTTGCTTTCTGAAGAGTTCTGAGCTTTTTCTGATTTCATTTTTTTAATTCTCTAACATTATTTACAGTTGCTGTCAGTATAGAAACTGTCTGTACCAAAAGCCCACTGTTAAATTTCTTAATTGTAAAGTGTTCCTGCATTTAGGATAGGTGTTGCCGCTTTTTCACCGCAAAGAACAACCATTAAATTGCTTACCATCGCCGCTTTTCTTTCATCATCCAGTTCAACGATATTATCTTCAGAAAGCTTTTTCAGGGCAAGGTCCACCATTCCTACTGCTCCTTCCACAATCTTGGTTCTTGCAGCAACAATCGCAGTAGCCTGCTGTCTCTGAAGCATTGCTCCAGCAATTTCTGAAGCATAAGCCAAATGGGTAATTCTCGCTTCCTGGATAATGATCCCTGCCGGTGCCAGTCTTTCTAATAATTCCTGCTCGAGAATTTTGTTGACCTGATCCCCACCGTCCCTTAAGGTAATGTTCGCATGCTCATCTTCAAGGTTATCATAAGGAAAGCTTACCGCAAGGTGTCTTACAGCGGCCTCACTCTGCATTCTTACATAATCCGTATATCTTTCTACTTCATAAGCTGCTTTGTAAGTATCTCCTACTTTCCATACAATTACGGCTGCAATTTCAATAGGATTCCCCATCTTATCATTTACTTTTAAAGTCTGCCCCTGAAGGTTTTCGGAACGAAGACTTATTTTCTGTGATGAATAAAGCGGGTTGATAAAGAAAAGTCCGTTTTCTTTCACCGTTCCAACATACTTTCCAAAAAAGTTAAGCACTCTTGAGTGGTTAGGCTGAATAATCATTAATCCTTTTAAGAAAAAGCATGATATCAGAAAGCACAGCATAGCGAGCGCAACAAAAGTTATATTCTGGTCCACTCCGGTAATAAAAAAGTAGACAGCTGCGATAAACAAAGCCAGGCAAATAACCAATGTAAGATAGCCGGACATAGGTTTTAAGATTTTTTCCATGATTGAATATTATTTTGATATTATTTTGATATCATAAAGATAGTAATGAATTTTGAATTGTGAATGATAAATTTTGATTTTTTTTGAGGTGCGAGGTTTGGGCTTCGGGGTTCGAGGTACGAGGTGAGGGGCTCGGGATATAGGATTTGGGTATTTTTAACTAACACAAAGTTCGCGAGGTTAATCCATTAAGATGCATTATATTTTTGTTTGCAAAGCCACTTCGTTTAGCTAAGACTACTATTTTTTTGCTAAGTGAAACGCCCTTGCGAACGATATTTTATCATCATCAAAAATCATTGCGAACTTTAACGTTTAGAAAAACACCAGTTCTTTACATTTTACAAAACTTCTAACTTAACTAAACCACTTTCTTCTTTTGCTGAGTGAAACGCCTTTGCGAACGATATTTTATCATCATAAAAATCATTGCGATCCTTAGCATTTAGAAAATATCAGTTCCTTACACTTTACAAAACTTCTAACTTAACTAAAACGTCTTCTTCTCTTGCTGAGTGAAACGCCTTTGCGAACGATATTTTATCATCATAAAAATCATTGCGATCCTTAGCGTTAAAACAGCTGACCCTAATGCTAAAAACAATAGAAATAAAAAAATCCCGGAAAGTGAATTCCGGGATTTTAAAATTATAGGTTCAGTATTTTATTTCTTTGTTAAAGTTTTAAACTTCCAATAAGAAACAGCTGATAAGATGATCATTGTTGAGATTCCGATGTATACCCAGGCTGGCACTGGTACCGGATCTCCCGCTGCGTATGAGTGAAGTCCGCTTAGATAATAGTTTACTCCGAAGTATGTCATTACCATTGAGCAGAATGCAAACATTGTCGCTATGTGGAATGCCCATCTGCTTCTCAATCCAGGTACTAATCTCATGTGCAGTACAAATGCATATACCATGATAGAGATGAAAGCCCATGTTTCTTTCGGATCCCAGCTCCAGTACCTTCCCCATGATTCGTTCGCCCAGATTCCTCCTAAGAAGTTTCCTACCGTTAAAGCAAACAATCCGATCGTTAATGACATTTCAGAAACAATTACCAGTTCCTTCAATGTCGTATCGTGGTGAATTTTATATGTTTCTTTATTGGAGATAATATAGAATACTAATGAGATCACCGCAATAATCATGGAGAGCGCGAAGAATCCGTAACTTGAGGTAATAATGGCTACGTGAACAATTAGCCAGTAAGATTTCAATACCGGAACAAGCGGTGTAATCTGGGGATCAAGAGCTGAACCTCCGTGGGCAAATCCCATCATAATAACAGCCACCATGAAGCCGGCTGCAGGAATCAATGCATTGGCATTTCTGTACAGGATCAAACCTGCCGTAATCCCTACCCAGGAGATAAAGATAATCGCTTCATATCCGTTACTCCAAGGGGCATGACCTGAAATATACCATCTTGCAACAAGTCCTAAGAAATGACACAGATATCCAATTAAACCAATCGCAATGATTACTTTAATTACTTTATTTAATACTTTATTTGATTTGAATAATTCAACAAAACCTAAGATCAGAAGAAGACCACCGATAAGCGTGTAGAAAATCAATAATTTGAAGTTAATATCTACTTTATTCATAAATACTTCAAGATCTACTTTGGATTTAGCAGGAACAACTGCTTTACCCCATTTCTGCTGATAGTCTGAAAGCTTTTTCAATTCTGCATCTGCTTTGCTCCAGTCACCGGTTTTTTGTGCCGTAAGCGCTTCTGCAAAATAAGGTCCCATTACCTGCTGAGATTCCATATCCGGTTCGAATTTCTGATCCAGCCATGAATGCCATGTATGGTTAGCATCATTTTTCACAGGAACAATTCTCATAAACTGACCGCTGAAGAACTCATTGAAGATCTGTACTCTTTCGTTTACAGCAATTACTTCTTTATCATAATTCGTTTGTTCAGCCGGTTTCTTACGGAATGCGGTATTGTAATCATGCTCAAGGATATATGTAAGATTACCGTTTGCATCTGCCGGAAAAAGGTTCATCAGAGAAGTATAACCATCTTCATCTGCTTTTGTTTTATTCTTCAGCTCATCCCCTCCTTTAGTTCCTACTTTAATAATCGGAACCATTGTCCAGCTCGGAGTATCTGTATTGATAGAAAGGAACCATTGGTTGGCTGTAAGAGATCTTCCGTCTGTTCCTTTAAATTCGTCTTTCTTGTATAATTTTCTTAAAATATCGATTGCCTCTGTATTGATAGGAACAATTCTTCCTTCAAAGTTCTGAACCAAAAGATATCCGAATTTATCAGCATGTTCTTTACTGATTTTGTTTCTTGCAATGATCTCGTCCGGAGAAATAGTTCTCATTTTTCCCATTGGAGTTGCCAGAGAATTCTGCTTTGGAGCAGCGCCATCAAGCGGCTGGGCAGACGGTGCCGGAGCATGGGAATGATTGTCTCCTTCCACATGAATATGTTCTCTGCTTCCGTCGGTAGTTCCGTGAGTTTCGATTTTTTGTGCATGTAAACCTAAACTTAAGAACAATAAAAGTATACCTGCTGCTTTCTTTTTATTCACGTCAGCCAGCATTTTATTTAATTTCCAGAAATGAGTTCCTTTCCAGAAGAAAATGACAAACATTCCAAGGAATAAAAGTCCGTATCCGATGTAAGAAATCAATGTTCCCCAGTAATCGTGGTTTACAGAAAGAACGGTTCCCATTCTGTCCGGATCAAAACTCGACTGGAAGAAACGGTATCCTTTATGGTTAAGAACGTGGTTCATATAGATTTTATAAGGAGTTTCTTTACCTTCGTCAATGATTTTTACGTGGCTTTCATAAGCACTCGGAGATGAACTTCCCGGATATGTTTCCATTACGAAATCATCCAGTTTCAACGCGAAAGGCGTGTTGTATACTTTAGGTCCGAAACCTACCATAATGTTTAAACCATCCATCGTCACCTGCTTGTAAGCATTCGGGTTTCCTTTTTCAACCGAAAGGTCTACAATTTGTTTTGTTTTTGGTCCCTGAAGCTCAATCTGAAGCATATCAGGAACATTAGCATCTTTCTTTCTGTCGCCTTCAATAGCCATCAGTCTTCCTTTTTTAAGACCTTCAGGTACTACCAGCTTCAGCTCGTTGATGGTATATAAACTTCTTAATGCCAAAGGCTGAAACGCATCTTTCACTGTAGTTCCTGTTGCTTGTGTAGCCATGGTCATATAGCTGGCATCTACAGGAGTTTTGATGAATAATTTTCCGCCTTCATTTTTAAATTCAACAGCACCTTCAATCGCTCTGTTGAATGTCACCAAAGTACCGTTTATGGATTTTGTTTCTCCCGGTTTGATGTAAATATTCTGTCTTCCGGTATTTCCGGTAGAAACCAGATGAAGATACTCAGCACCATTTGGTTCGGCAATAAGGCTGTCTTTTTTTCTTTGGATGTATTCCTTGGCAAATACTTTCACTTCTTTTCCGTGGAAGTCATAAGTTGCTTTGAAATCTTTGTGTAACGGAGACATCAGATAAGGAACATCCTGATAATTCAGTACATCACCCTTTTCTTCGATCTGAATTTTAAAGAAATTTTTATCGGTTACGATTTCGTTGGATGTCTCACCTTCTCTGATGTGCATTTGTCCTTCGAAACTGATGTATCTGGTGATGGCACCACCGATAAAAATAAAAACAAAGGCAAGGTGGAAAACAAGAACCGGCCACTTATCTTTTTTCCACAGTCTGTATCTTCCGATATTTCCTATGAAATTGAGAATCAGTAAGACCATGATCAGTTCGAACCATTTAGCCTCATAAATTAATGCTTTTGCTGTAGGAGTTCCGTAGTCGTTTTCTAAGAACGTTGCATAAGCCATCGCGAATGCGTACACCAGCAACAATACAGCCATTGTCCTGGTTGAGATAAGAATATCTTGGAGCTTCTTCATGATTTATTGTACTTGACATGCAAAAATAAGCATGATAAACCACAAAGAGCTTAAAAAAAGCTGTTTTTTATCACTTTGGCCTTGGTTTTGCTTATTTTGAAACGTTCTTAATAAGCCCCAGAAACATTAAGAAAAATTCAATTTCTAATTCCGAAAAGATATAGATTTATAAAAACTATTCTAATGATTGAACCCTTCTATATGAAAATAAAATAAAACACTGTAAAACATTGGTTTATAGCTAAACTTTCATATAAAAATCAAATCCCTTCAGCCAATCAATAATTTCTTTCTGATCTTACTTAAAAATTCATGGGTAATTCCCAGATAGGATGCTACCTGCTGTTGGGTAATCCGTTGTTCCAATCCCGGATACTTTTCCAGGAATTCAAGATAGCGTTTGTCTGCTGTTTTACCCGTTAAGGAAAGAATTCTTCTCTGCAATGCTACCGAAGATTTCTGGTTCATGATTCTGAAAAGCTTTTCTATCTGTGGCATTGTTTCATACAGATCTTCCTTATCTTTTTTAGAAATCATCAATACTTCACTGTCTTCAAGGGCTTCAATATTCAGAATACTGGGAACGGTATTGATAAGGCTGTCAATATCCGTAATCCACCAGCCTTCAACCCCAAAATATAAGGTTTGCTCCAATCCGTTTTCATTGAGATAATAGATTTTAAAACACCCGTTCAGAACAAATCCTTCAAAGAAACAATACTCTCCTTCTTTGAGCACCAACTCTTTCTTTTTAAATATTTTGCGGTCAAAAGGCTTTGCAAACTTTTGAAAATCCTCTTCTGAAAGATTGATATATTGACTGATATTTTTAAAAAGTAAATCGGGCATAGGATTATTTAAGCAAAATAAAGGTATCAAAATTATTGACACCTTTATGAAATTAAGTTAGGTTAAGTTATTTTGTATTTAAACAATAGAACTCTGTTTTTTTGTTGGGCAAGCGCAAAGACGCTAATAATTTTTTGAAATATCAGATGTTTTTAAGGTCGCAAAGATTTTATCTCCGATAATATTTAAAACATCTCAGTTTGCTGAAAATCTCATATTGAGCGAGGTCGAAATGTTCTTACGCCTTACATAAACATAATATATCCTAAGCCTTTTGCGTCTTTGCGTTTTTAATATTTTTATTCTCTCGCTGATTGAGCTGATTCTGCAGATGATTGCATATAAGCATATCTTAAAAATCTTTGTGTCTGCATGTCCAGGATAACATTATTTTAAAAATTCTTTTGCATTTATTACACGGGCATAAAGATTTCCAAGAGCAGATATTCCCGCCAGAAAGGATCTTTGAACTTCTTCAGCCTTTATTACTTCCCCGTTCAGTTCACGATTTCTGGTTGCTGTGGCATCGGCAATAATGGTATTGGTAAACCCGAAATCAAAAGCAGCTCTGGCTGTAGATTCCACACAGACGTCTGTCATCATTCCTGTAATCACAAGGTTTTTAATGTTCTTTGACTGAAGATAATCTAGAAGATGCGTCTCTCTGAAACTGTTGGGAAAATGCTTAACGATAACTTTTTCATCTTTCTCCGGTACAACCAGATGATGGATTTTAGCGCCCTCTGTACCCGGAAGTAAAAACGTTGCACCATCATTGGTAGAAATATGCTGAATGTGAATGACAGGAAGATGATTGTTCCTGAAATATTCTAAAATTCTTCTGGTGTTTTCAGCGGCCTGTACGCTTTTTTCCAGTGTCATTTTTCCGCCCGGGAAATAATCATTTTGTACATCGATAATTAATAGTGCCGTGTGTTCCGTTTTTTGTTGTTGTGCGTTCATTGTAATCATTGAAATTACTATCAGACAAGAGGTCAGAATAGTTTTAAATTTATTTTTCATAGGTGAAATTGTATAGGCCAAAATTACAGAGGCTTTACGTCCTGACCTTTGAACTAGTTCAAAAAACACTATTGCTATCTAAAAACTTTAATATTGTTAATTTTTTTAATCTCTGTCCGATTAAATCAAAAATTTTATTATCTTTTTAAAGAAAAACAATTCATAAACAGTTAATATAATTTAACGGTATCAGATTTGGATAAGCCAAAAAAATAACCTTATTTTATTCTGTCATAAAAGAAAATATTCTTAAAGTAAAAATTTTAAATACCCTTTGTAAAAGCGGGATTACCAAAATGTTTTTTGGATAAAAAAGATTTATTTAGTGTTGAATAAAACATTAAATTTGCGACATTGATATTATGGATAAAAAGACACAAAAAAAACCGACTGAATCGCCTGAGAAAGGCAGAATCTTATCTAAGCCACGTATTTTTTTCGGGCTTACTTTTATACTTTTATCGGCTGTTCTTGCACTCTCATTCGTCTCTTATCTGATGAACTGGAAAGCAGATCAAAGCCAGGCCGGAACCATGCTGGACAAAAGCATAAAATCTTCCAATATCTTTGGCAAGGTAGGTGACTGGCTTGGAAATATTTTCATTTTTGAAAGTATTGGTATTGCTTCATTTATCATTGCATTTTTATTCCTTGTAGTAGGGACTCTGATCCTTAAGAAGAAAATCTTCAAACCGTGGAAAACGATCGGCCACTCTTTATTTTTCATCTGCTGGCTTCCTATTTTTATGGGGGCACTTACGAAAGGCCAGGGTGTTTTAGGCGGTGTTTATGGATATCAGATCATGGACTATCTTAACTCCATCATCGGAGCAGTAGGTTTATGGACAGTGTTAGCTGCAAGCATTCTTCTCTATTTTATTCTTGAGTTTAATCTTCGTCCAAGTTCGATCAAGGCGAAGCTGGATAAGATCAATGAAAATACGATCGGAAAAGTAAAATCCATGATGCCTGACTCTAATGATGATTTTGAGGCTGATGAGGAATTGAAAGAGGAAGCAGAGGAAGCTGAAGAGGAAACACTTTCCAGAGTTACGGTGAGTGATGTTACCAATAAGCCCGTTACAACGCCTGTCAATACAATAAAAGACCCGGAACCGGTAAGTGCTCCGAAAGGATTTCCTGAGGTTCCGGTTTCCAACGAAATAGAAACCATTTCTACGCCTAACCATACTTCTTTTGAAGCAGAGCCAAGAGATGTTTCTCAACAGGTCAGCTTAAACCTTTCTACCAAACCCATTGTTCCGGTTTCAAGCCCGGAGGAAGCATTTGATATCAGACCTTCTACTCCGTCTCCGGCAGTAACCACTGCTCCGGCACAGGAAAACATTAAGTTCAATGTAGAAGTGGCACAGGTGGTTGATGTTTTGGATGATTCTGATAAAAAGTCACAGGAACTGGTAGAAAAGCATGGTTTGTATGACCACAAGCTAGATCTTGCCAACTTCCAGATGCCACCTGTAGATTTGCTGAAAGATTACGGTAATGAAGAAATTTCCATCAATAAGGAAGAATTAGAAGAAAATAAAAATAAAATTGTCGGACTTCTGAAGAATTTCAATGTTGGAATCGCAGAGATTAAAGCAACCATCGGTCCTACAGTTACGCTGTATGAAATTGTTCCTGAAGCAGGAATCAGAGTAGCAGCGATTAAAAAACTGCAGGATGATATTGCGCTGAACCTTTCTGCATTAGGAATCAGAATTATCGCGCCAATGCCAGGAAAAGGAACCATTGGTATTGAAGTACCAAGAAAGAATCCTACCATGGTTTCTATGCGCTCTGTTATCGCTTCCCAGAAATTCCAGAATACGGATATGGATCTTCCGGTAGTTTTCGGAAAGACTATTTCCAATGAAATCTTCATGGCTGACCTTTCAAAAATGCCTCACTTATTGATGGCAGGGGCAACAGGTCAGGGTAAGTCTGTTGGTATTAACGCTATCCTTACTTCCCTTCTTTACAAAAAACACCCAAGCGAACTGAAGTTCGTCATGGTAGACCCTAAAAAAGTGGAACTTTCATTATATTCTAAAATTGAAAGACATTACCTGGCAAAACTACCGGATGCAGAAGAAGCCATCATCACAGACACCAATAAAGTAATCAATACACTGAACTCTCTTTGTATTGAAATGGATACCCGATATGATCTTCTGAAAAATGCGTTTTGTAAAAACTTAAAAGAGTATAATAAAAAGTTTACGGAAAGAAAATTAAATCCTGAAAACGGACATCGTTATTTACCGTATATCGTATTGGTAGTAGACGAGTTTGCAGATTTGATCATGACGGCAGGAAAAGAGGTTGAATTACCGATTGCCAGACTTGCACAGCTTGCAAGAGCCGTAGGAATCCACCTTATTGTGGCTACACAGAGACCATCTGTAAACGTTATTACAGGTATGATCAAGGCTAACTTCCCTGCAAGAGCCGCCTTCAGGGTAATTTCCAGTGTTGACTCCAGAACCATCCTTGATTCTCCGGGAGCAGATCAGCTGATTGGTAAAGGAGATATGCTTTATTTCAACGGAAATGAGATCCTGAGACTTCAGTGTGCTTTCGTGGATACTCCGGAAGTGGAAAGACTGGCAGAGTTTATCGGAGAACAGAAAGGGTATTCTTCAGCATTATTACTTCCTGAATACGTATCTGAAGATTCATCAAGTACAGTAGGTGCTTTTGACCCGAACGAAAAAGATGCTTTATTTGAAGAAGCCGCAAGAATAATCGTTTCTACCCAGCAGGGATCTACTTCAATGCTTCAGAGACAATTGAAACTGGGCTATAACAGAGCCGGAAGAATTATGGATCAGCTGGAAGCAAGTGGTATTGTGGGAGGATTCAATGGTGCTAAAGCAAGAGAGGTTCTGATCAGTGATCTTCATTCTTTGGAACAGTTTTTGGAAGATCTGCGTAGTTAAAGGAAAAACACATCGTTTTAACCTTAAGAATTAAAGAAAATCTAACGATTATTAAATTAAGAAAATGAAAAATATTATTTCAAAAGTTATATTGGGAAGTTTTGTTGTAGGTGCAGTAGGTATGGCCAACGCTCAGAAGATTGATGCTAAAGCTAAAAAGATATTGGATGATATTACAGCCAACTACAATTCTAAAAAGAATTCTTACTTCAAATTTTCTTTTGGAAGCGGCCTTAACGGACAGGTGACCAAAACAGAACCTGGTATTTATTATGTTGCCGGAGAGAAATACAAACTGAAGATCATGGATACGGAACAGATCTTCGATGGAAATAAAATTTACAACATCAACGCCGATGATATGGAAGTAACCATTGCCAAGCCTAACGGAACCAGCACCATGTTCTCCCCTATCAACTATCTTACAACGTATAGAAACGATTATAATGTAACATACAACGGTAAGAAAATGGTGAATGGTGTGAATGCCGATTTTATTAAACTGACTCCGGTAAAAGCCAACGGAATTAAGTTTGTGTACCTTTTTGTCGATTCAGCGAAAAAGCAGATGGTAAAACTGGAACAGCACGGAAACAATAAAGATGTTGCAGTAATTGCTATTAAAGAATATAAAGAAAACCAGGATCTGGATCCTAATATGTTTGTTTTTGACAAAAATAAGTTTAAAAACTACATCGTTACAGAACTTTAAAAAGCTGAAAGTGAATTCGCAACTATGTAAATTTACTTTGAACGTTAAAAAAATAACAAAATATAAAAAGCCACAAGTAAACTTTGTGGCTTTTTGATTAATTTTGGCGCATGTTAAAAATACTAGACCGATACATTATAAAAACCTTCTTTGGACCGTTTTTCTTTATATTCAGCGTATTGTTTTTCATTTTTATTGTAAACATTATCTGGGTACAGTTGGGACAGTTTATGGGAAAAGGATTAAGCTACTGGCAGATCCTTAAACTTCTTTTTTATCTTGGGGTAAACGTCATCAGTATGGTGCTCCCGCTTACGATCCTTCTGGCGAGTATTATGTCGTTCGGTGAATTTGGAGAACGCTACGAGCTTGCAGCCATGAAAGCAGCGGGAATTCCTCTGACCCGTGTAATGACGCCTCTTCTTGGAATTTCAACAGCACTTGCGATCATGCTGTTTTTCTTTTCCAACAATATTATCCCGGATTTTCAGAAAAAAGCCAAGAACATGCTTTTCAATATTGCTCAAACCAAACCGGCCATCAACTTTACTCCGGGACAGTTTATTGATCAGATTCCCGGTTATATGGTAAAATTTGATAAAATTTATGGGGAAAACGGAGAAAATATTGAAGGTGTTTTTGTTCATAAAAAAGCTAATGCTTACGAAAACCAGCAGTCTGTTGTTGCTGAAAAAGGAAAATTTGTTCCGGCAGCCAACAAGAACTTTCTAAAGCTTGTTCTATACAACGGCTATGTATTTGAAGATGCTTTTGCCGGAAAAGGCGATAACGTAAGGCTGAAACAGCCGGACCAGGCTATTAAATTCGATACACTGGTTTCCCACTTTGACATCAGTGAAATCATCAATAAAGCGATCGAAAAAGAACAGATTACGGATGACTACCGTTTCCAGACCTACAACCAGCTTGACGGAACGATTACCAAAACCAAAAAAGACAATAAACAGTTCTTTGACAATATAGGTTCGGAAGTTCTTAACCAGACCAATTCTGTGATTACCTATATGGATAAAGGGAATAAACATAAAGCTGCTCCGAAAACCCAGATCAAACTGGATACGGTAAAAGGTGAAAGAAAAATGGAAATCATTTATAATTCCTACACCAGGCTGGACAACCTGAAATCAACACTGGAATCCAAAAAGAATGAATACAGTTCTAATGTAAAATACTTCAGTAAGGTAGTGATTTACCAGCAGAGAATTGTTGCCTATTCTGTGACCTGTATCATCTTCTTTTTGATTGGATCAAGTTTAGGTTCTATCATCAGAAAAGGAGGAATGGGGCTTCCGGTCATCATCGCTATCGTTATTTTCATCATCTTTTATGTCATGAATGTCGGGGTGGAAAATATGTCATGGAGCGGGAAAATGAATCCTTATCTTGCAGCATGGCTTCCCAACCTGATCCTTCTTCCCTTTGGAGTCTGGATGACTTATAAAGCACTTACAGATTCGCAACTGTTTGATGCAGAAAAATACAAAGCATTGTTCAAACCTATCACCAAAAGGTTTACCAAAAGTAAGGAACATCAGAGATACCAATAATTCTGATTTTAAAATAAAATTAAAAGCTTCGGAGAAATTCCGGAGCTTTTTTGTTGATTATTATTACAATATTTAATTGATAATGATTTTGAATTTAAAAATTTATATTTGTGGGAATTTAAAACAAAACCATGAAGAATTTACTACTTATTGGCCTGTTCGGTCTTGTGTCACTCAATGCCCATGCTCAGGATCAGGATGAAACCGGAACATACAACGGTGAAAAATACGGCTACATCATTGACAAATCCGGAAAGAAAATTGAAGGTGTTGTACATCTGCACGGCGGCTATTCAAGTCCGTGGCAAAATCAGTTAAAAGTAAAATTTGTAGCCATTGCTGATATTGACAAAGTAAAGAATAAGATAAAATTCAAAACCTACGACACAGACGATATCAAAGAATACATGTTGTATGAAGGTGACACTCCGAGGGTTTTCAAGTCGGTAAAATACTCAAACATGAGAGAGGCTTTGAACAGTTCTGAAAGCTCAACAGGATTGGCTGCGGGCTTTAAGGCTATCAATAATCTTTCACGGACAGATCAGTTCGCAGAAGTAGTGGCAGAGGGTAAAGTAACCGTTTATAAACTGTATGGTTACCCTACAGCGCTTTCTGCCAACAGCACACAGGCTATTTCTCAGGCGGAAACAGACCGATTAAGAGAAAACCCGAATTATATCTTTTCTAAAAAAGGTGGAAAAGTAGAAGAACTGACTCCCGCAAAAGCCAAAATTATCCTGGCAGACTGCCCTTACGTAAAAGCAAAAATAACAAAGGGAGAATATGGTTCCCTGAAAAACGAAGAGAAGAAAAGAAGCAGTCTTGGAAAATTCATCCGGGATGAAATCAACAATTCAACGGTGGATAAACTTTCAATTATCAATGAAGTGATCTATGATTACAATGAGAACTGTAAATAGAATATACAAAAAGAGGTTTCCGGTTGGAAACCTCTTTTTATTTTTAAAACTGATACACAAAAGCATTGATATTCATCCCTGCTCCTACTGAAGCAAATAACACAATATCATTTTTTTTAATTTTATGATGTTCCAGTTCATCCTGTAGAATCATCGTCAGCAAAGAAGGAATGGTAGCCACACTGCTGTTGCCTAATTTATGAATAACCATAGGCATGATATTTTCCGGAACGGGTTTTCCATACAGCTGATAAAACCTGTTAACGATGGCTTCGTCCATTTTTTCGTTCGCCTGATGAATAATAATTTTATTGAGCTGATCAATAGAATATCCACTGTTATCCAGACATTTTTTCATGGCATCCGGAACATTCACGAGAGCGAATTCATATATTTTACGACCATCCATCTTAATATACCGGGTATCCGGGCATCTTTCGTTGTTGTAAGATTTTCCAAAATACAGAAAGTCTTTTTCTTCAAGGGTATAAGAAGCTGATAAATGAGACCTGATCCCGGCATCATCATCCTGGTTCACTTCCAGAACAGCCGCCCCGGCACCGTCGGCATAGATCATACTGTCTCTGTCGTGGATATCTACCACACGGGAAAGTGTTTCTGCTCCAATAACCAGGCATCGCTTCGCTATACCGGATTTGATAAACGCGTGAGCCTGAATTACCCCTTCAATCCATCCCGGACATCCGAAAAGAACATCATAGGCCACACAGAAATTATTTCTGATTCCCAATACATGCTTCACCCTTGCAGCAAGGCTGGGCACCGTATCAGACTGAACCGTTCCGAAGCGAACATCCCCAAAATTATGGGCAAATATAATATAGTCTAATGTTTCAGGATCGATTCCTGCATTTTCTATAGCTGCACGCGCCGCAATGACGCCCAGATCTGAAGTGACCTGTGTACTATGTGCATATCTCCTTTCTTCAATACCTGTAATCTTTTTAAGCTTATCCGTAATGGAAGCGTTATTCTCCTTTAATAAAATCCCTTCTTCATTAAGAAAAATATGTTTATCAAAAAATAAATTGGTTATTGTTTCCGATGGGATATAATTTCCTACCCCGATTATTTTTGTCATCATTATAGTATCTGTTTCCTGTTTTTTAATTGAACGTCAGGAATAATTCATTAAATATAATGAATGAACGTAAATACTTCACAATATAGTATGGAATAAGAATGCATTGCATCATAAAAAGTTAAAATAATGGCTGAAAAATAATAAAAAAAGAGGTTTCCCATCGGAAACCTCTTTACAAATATTTTAAAAACTGAAAATTATACTTTCATAATTTCAGCTTCTTTTGTCTTAAGATGCTCATCGCAAAGTTTAACGTATTTATCAGTATAAGCCTGGATTTCTTCTTCCACGCCTTTTACGACATCTTCAGAAACTCCTTCCAGCTTTTTAAGTTCTTTCAAACCGTCCTGTCTTGCATTTCTTACCGTTACTTTAGTGTTCTCAGTTTCCACTTTAGCCTGTTTTGCAAGTTCTTTTCTTCTTTCCTCTGTTAAAGGCGGAACATTAAGGATAATGTTTTCCCCGTTGTTAGAAGGTGCAAAACCTAAGTTGGAATTGATGATTGCTTTTTCAATCGCATTGATTGCCGTTCTGTCCCAAGGTTGAATAGAGATTGTCATTGCATCCGGAACAGAAACATTCGCAACCTGGTTGATAGGAGTCATTGCTCCGTAGTATTCTACCATTACATCCTGAACCATTGTCGTAGAAGCACGTCCTGCTCTAATTCTTTGAAATGCGTGATCCAGGTGCTTTACCGCTGCATCCATGTCCTGTTTTACAGATTCTAATATAAGATCTAATTCTTCCATTATTATAGTATAGTTTGATAAATTACACATCTATTAATCCATCTGAATATCAATCAATTAAAACTAAAAACACTGTAAACATCAGGGTTTCCTTACTATTTTAAATTATTTTTTGCTATTCAGTGCTGCAAAAATAATGATTATTTCCATATTCTGGTAAGACTGCATTCTGTATTTTGTGAAAACGTTGATATTTTTGAATAGGACACTGTGCAAAATTGTTTTTATTCCACAAGTATTAGATTATATAAAAACCACTCCTGTTTAGACTTTTCTCTAGATACTTTACTACTTCCAATTATAAATTTCAAGTAATGCATGTTTACTTTCAATGTAAAAATATTACAACTCAAAACCTTGTCTAACTCTATCAGTTAATTTATCCATCAAGTCTTGAAATTCTTTGCTATTTGGCAATCCCCCCAATTCAATGTTTAAATCAACCTTATAATTGTTCATTTCCAACACTGCAGGATCTATTTTGCTATAAATCAAGTCCGGAAAACCACTGATCTTATCAAATATTACTCTGGTCCATCCTTTTAAATATACAGGAATCATCTCCATTCCATCCCCTTCAGGAGGCAAAACAGCTTGAACTTCAGTCTCCCATTCAAATAGATGAGTACACACTTCATGTATTTTATCAATACTTGTTTTTATCAAATATGCATCACCAGGGACACCGGTTTCTCCAAAAGCATTTTTTAATTCAATGTTAAATGTGTACAAGAAGATTCTCAATAAATTTGAAAAATCTCTGAATTTTTCATTCATAAATCTTACGTACTCACGTCCTTGAAGAACCTTAGATCGTCTAAAATAAAGGCGTTCTTCTAATTGCACATAATCTTTTGTAATTTCTTTTAGACGATCCTTCAATAATTCCGCAGTTAATTTAAATTCCCAAGCATCTTTTTTTTCAATAATAATATCTTTAATATTATCATCTTCACTTTCAAAACTTTTTAGATTACCATAACTAAAATCTTTTATTTTTCGTCTGATTTGGTTACAGAAAGGACCTAGTGCAGCCAGAAGATTACTATCATCTCTTTCAGCATTATAAGTTCCATATGTAATTCCCGCCAAATCACTTGGCAGATGTAAATCTTTAGAGTTTTTAGGTGCAACGAAAAACACTTTATCCTTTCCTAGCTTACCGATAAAAAGGCCCAATTCAAAAATAACGTTATCTCTTACAGTATTGTAATTTTTATTTCTGATTGTAGAAACATCCTCTGGTTTAAATATGAATATTGCATAATCAAAATTACCTAACGCTTTTATTAAGTCTTCAAGAGCAGTATTTGAAAGGTCGAAAATACCTTGCGTCCATACAGTTGGATTTGATTCATGCTCTAATAATTCTTGAATATTATTTGCTATATCTAAAGATTCAACAGAAGATCCAATGAATATTCTTGGTTTCATTATAATATGAGTTTTATGCAAATATAACAAAAGCCTCCACAAAAGAGACCTTCGTATTACTTGGTTATTTTTTAGTTATCTTAGATCTTTTAGAAAAAGACTTTTAACAGATATTTTTACTTGTTATTCAGTATTGTTGTTAGCTTATTTAATACGGTGGATATGTCGTCATGAGATACATATTTTTGTTGGTCCGATGTTAATACTGCACACATTTCTGATCCGTAAGGAATAATTGCTGTTATTTGATGAACGTTGATATAAACAAAATCGTGTTGTGCTGAAATTCTAATTTCTATAAACATAATTATTAATTTTTAGTTTTCACAAATATAACAAAAAGCCCTCTCAAAGAGAAGGCTATTAAACTTAAATCTTATTAAAGAATATCGTCTGTTTCGTTATAAGCGACCTCAAATTATATTCTATTGCTTTCTTCGCTAATTGTTGGTATTGCTTTGGGTTTAAAGCAAACAATTTAGCCATTTCCTCATAGGGAAAACTCTCTCTTCCCTCCGCATCGATCACTTTTACGATGTGATCATAAACTACTTTATCCATTTTGAAAGTTTTTAAATATTTGTGGCAAAATCACTACTACCTCTAATATAACGATTTAGTTTTGAACCACAAATAGTTATACAGTATTTTTTGAATTTCTTTTACTTCAGTTGGCATTTCTTTCTTGATCTCAGCTTTCATATTAGTCCATGTTCATGATACTTGTTTTCTTCATTATATTGTGTACTTAGCTCCTCTTTCAAACAAAAAACTTGTTTTTACCAAAAAATCCAACTTCAAGCAAAAAACTTCAGGTACAAATACCTATCAAACATTTTGGTTATTTCTACTTAGTGTGATATCATTTTTAATAACGTCCTTTACTCTATTCTTTTAAACGAAACGTCGGCAGGTATTTCAAACGGAAAACTTGCCGTAACAAACGGAAAGTCCTGGATAAGACATTTTGCAAAAATGAACAATTATAAACTAATTTAAACCCATCACATCATGACAAATCCATCTTTAGATGCCTATCAACAAGTTTTTGGTATGGCAGGTCTTGCCAACCGTGCCGGAGGCTACAACGGTTTTGGTATCCAACTACAGCAACAGCTTCAGTATGATTTATCCTATTATTTTAACAATGTTCCTCCGGTTAAAATAATGGATCAGAAAACACCTTCCATAGCTAATCCTTCAGCAGTAGCGGAATTAGGAAACTGGGATCTGGTCTGGGGGCCTGCCCTGATCGAAGAAAAAAATGAAAAGGGAGTTCCTACCGGAGTTGCAGATAATGCATTATATGTTGTTAAATCTGATGCTGTCGCATTTCCGGGAGGTCCTACATTGCCTACCTACGTTGTGGCTATTGCTGCCACTAATCCTTCCTCTCTTTACGATTGGGAAACAGAAGATTTCTCAGTTGCAGAAGTGGTCAACTGGACGACTTATAACCCTTCCAACTTTGCTCCATCAGCCTTTAACGGCATTGACCCTTATATTTCAAAAGGAACTGCTACCGGGGTCGGTATACTTCTGGGACTTATCAGTCCGGGTGATGCAGCCGCACCCAATACCACGCTTCAACAGTTTCTTGCCAGCTTAAGTCCGGATCCGGATACAGCCATCATATTCTGTGGACATAGCCTTGCCGGAGCATTATCTCCTACCCTCGCCCTTTATCTGAAAGAGAATAAAGATCTGGATGCTTTTGGGGTAACACTTGTATATCCTACCGCCGGACCAACGCCGGGTGAAGCTGCATTTGCCAGCCTGTTCAACAGTAAATTCCCGCCATTGCCTCCGGGATGGCAGCAGCAGACAGGTACTTATCAAAGCTGGAATACCATGCACTGGAACGATCTGGACGTTGTTCCTCATGCATGGCCGGTATCGGAACTGGGAAAAATAGCAACGATTTATGGTCAGGCTCCTACCTATATGACGGCAGCCTTATTAAACGCTTTACAAAAGATGGCGATTGCTGATTCTTCAAATTCAGGAGCCAGTTATACAAGAATACAGAACCAATCGCTGCCAGGCCGGCTCCAACATTCAAGTGCCTCCTCGGTGAGCATCAAAACACCGCCTGAGTCTTTGCAGGACTATATGCTGCAGCTATCCGTACAGCATGTGGGAATGTATAATGGCATTCCTGCGGAAGGATCCAATCCACAGGTAGAAGGACTTATTTTATCACAGCCATTACCAAAACCAAAGGTGAAGCTGGTACCCGGAGTAACTGCTGTCACGGAATTGGAGATGATTCTTAAAATAATCGATCAGATCATCGGATGGATTTCTTCCCGTTATGTTTTGGTTGAAAAGGAAAATGCCACACAGAATGTTGAAGCAGACAAATAAGTATTTAAAACAATCATAAATAAAAAACACCTGTCACAATTACTGCAACAGGTGTTTTTATATTTTAAACGGTTAAACTGATTATAAATCAACTAAAGTACCTACATTTTCTCCGTCTACGATTTTTTCTAAATTTCCATTCTTATTCATATCGAATACAATGATTGGCAATTTATTTTCGTGGCTTAAAGTAAATGCGGTCATATCCATTACTTTAAGGTTTTTCTCAAATACTTCATCAAAAGATAATGAATTGTATTTTACAGCATCTGCATTCTTTTCAGGATCGCTGTCGTAGATTCCGTCTACCCTTGTTCCTTTTAAGATCACATCAGCTCCGATTTCGATCGCTCTTAAGGTAGCCGCTGTATCTGTTGTAAAATAAGGATTTCCTGTTCCTGCCCCGAAGATCACTACTCTTCCTTTTTCAAGGTGTCTTACCGCTCTTCTTTTGATGAAAGGTTCAGCTACTTTATCCATTTCGATAGCAGACTGAAGTCTTGTTTTGATTCCTGCATCTTCCAATGCTCCCTGCAAAGCCATTCCGTTGATTACCGTGGCCAGCATTCCCATATAATCTCCCTGCACTCTGTCCATTCCTTTGGCAGCTCCTGCAACACCACGGAAAATGTTTCCTCCTCCGATTACGATCGCTACTTCACAGCCTTTTTCAACTACCTTTTTGATCTCAGCTGCATATTCCTGCAGTCTTTCGTTGTCAATACCGTATTGTCTGTTTCCCATTAAGGCCTCACCGCTTAGTTTCAGAAGGATTCTTTTATATTTCATCTTTTATTTTTAATAACTTTTATTAGTATGGGTTTCCCCGGAATTTGATTTTGCAAATATAATCATTAAAGATATTGATGAAAGAAAAATATTTAAATAGAAATAATGTCAGAAATATTTTGAAAAGTACGAAAAAGGATTATTTTTGCATTAATTATAAATTGAGTTGAAGAAAATTATCATTTTTTCATTATTTCTATCAGGAATTGTTTCTTATGCGCAAACAGGAACAAATGTTTATCCGTTCTTAAATGTACCTGTATCTGCAAGACAGGCTGCTCTGGGCGGCGATGCAATTTCGGTAAGAGATTATGATGTTTCCTTTGCTATTGCAAACCCTGCCCTGTTAAATAAAGATTCTGACAAACAGCTTTCTGTAAACGCAACGGCTTACCTTGCCGACTCGAAATACGGAACGATTGCTTATGCCAAAGACTTTGAGAATGGCCATATGGCTACCATCAATGCAAGGTATATGAGCTATGGAAGTATTCCGAGGACGGATGAAAGCGGTTTTGAAAACGGAGAATTCAAAGCTTCTGATGTTGCAATTGGCGCAGGCTATGCCTACCAGTTTGAAGAAGACTGGACGATTGGTGGAGGACTTAATTTTATTACCTCAAAAATTGATAACTATACTTCTTCTGCGATCTCAGGAACAGCGGGAATTACCTATCATAATAAAAAGAGCAAGGAAGTCGTTTCATTGGTCATGAGAAACTTTGGTTTTCAGCTGAAATCCTTTAACGGGACAAGAGAAAATCTTCCTTTCAGAATCGATCTTGGATATACCAAAATCATCAAGAATTTTCCTCTTGCCATCACCATTACCGCACACGATCTTCAGAAGTTTGATATTTCCTCAGAAGAGAATCTGGACGGGCAGAAAGTGGGTGCCGGCAGAAAGATTGCCGATCACTTTTCTTTGGGAGCCGAATTGTTTCCGGAAAAGAATTTCAATATCAGGCTAGGATATAATGTAAAAAGAGGAAATGAGCTGGCGGTTGCGGATCAAAGAAATTTCTCAGGACTTTCTGCAGGATTTGGAGTTAAAGTTTCCAGATTCCGTATTGATTATGCCCACGTGAGATATCACAACTCTTCGAACGTCAATCAGATAGGAATTTCCATGGACCTTTCCAGCCACAGAGGAGAATAATTTTCCTGGCCGGAAATTTCTTAATTATTCTGAAAATTTCTTACTTCCTCTTGATTTTCTAAAAAAAATCTTGAAATTTGCAGTATGAAAAAACCTGTAATTGCTATCGATGGGTACTCGTCTACCGGAAAAAGTTCTATCTCTAAAATCATTGCTGATCAGCTGGGACTTATTCATATGGATACAGGAGCGCTTTACAGAGGAGTTACCTGGTATGCTTTGCAGCATTGTCTGAATGAAAACGGCGAGATTGATCTGAATGCGCTGTTCTCTTCTTTTAATCAGATCAAACTTGAATTTAAAAATAACGACGGCACCCTTATTCTTTTCCTGAATGACACAGATATCTCTACGGAAATCCGTACCAATATCGTATCAGACAACGTAAGTCTTGTTGCCAAGCAAAAAGAGGTGAGAGATTTCCTCCTGCAGTCACAGCGCACTTTGGCAGAAAAAGGTGGCGTTATTATGGACGGGCGTGACATTGGGACAGTAGTTCTGCCAGATGCAGACTATAAATTCTTTCTTACTGCCAGTATTGATGAAAGAACCAACAGAAGGTTTCTGGAACTGAAAGGACTGGGAATTGAGGCGGATAAGGAACAGGTAAAGCAAAACCTTATAGAACGCGATAAAATCGATAGTGAGCGTGAAATAGCCCCATTGAAGCAGGCTGACGACGCTATTGTTATTGATAATTCGGCACTCACCAAAGAAGAAACCATACAGCTTATTTTATCTCACATCAAAAAGATTTAACAATTTTTAATAGGCTTCAGGCCTCCTTTGGTATACAAATTGTAAGTTTTATTACTGTAAAAACTAATCTATTATTAATTATTAAAAAACTTAAAATGTCTAGAAAAGGAAATAATACAGCAGGTATATTGGCAGGACTTCTTGCAGGTGCTGCGGCAGGTGTAATCTTAGGAATGTTATACGCACCGGAAGAAGGTAAAGAAACCAGAAAAAAAATTAAAACAAAGGCAAATGATCTTAAAGATCAGGCAAAAAACAAATACGGTGAGGTTTCTGAAAAAGTGAAAGACCAGTACAGCAATATTTCTTCTACTTTCAAGGAAACGGCGAACAGCGTAGCACATACTGTGAAAGACGGATATGACAAATACAAAGATCAGATTGTTTCTAAAACTGCAGATTTGGCAAAAGATGTAGAAGCAGAACTGAATGATCTGAAAAAATAAGTAATTTATCTTTTTAAGTAAATTACGAAAAGGAACTTTTGTGCGAAAGTTCCTTTTTTTGTAACTTTAAAAAAAAACAATGATAGAAACTATTAAAGAATACGCCTCCAAGAGAATCGATCTTCTGAAAATTGAAGCAACTGAAAAGTCGTCACTTTCTGCCGGGCTCATTACTTACTTTGTAGTACTGCTTGTTGCTTTTGCTTTTTTTATTATCCTTTTCAACTTTGGAATTGCTTTCCTTATCGGAAAAGCACTGGATAATTATTCCTATGGATTCTTAATTGTTGCTGCATTTTATGCACTGGTAATGGCGTTTGTTGTTGCCTTCAAAACAAAAATTGTGAATACTGTTGCAGATCAGGTTATTAAATTTTTAAATCATTAAACTATGGGCAGAAAATACGAGAGCATAGAAGAATTAAGAAGAAAGAAAAAACTGCTTCAGGGTGAAATTAGTGATCTTGAAAATCTTCTGACCTTCAAAAATACAAAAGAAAGCCTGAGTGCATTTACCAATGGTCTAACTGATCAGTATCTTCAGGAAAAGATTGATGAAGACGGTGATGAAAAAGTGATCCTAAGGAAGGATGTCATTGCCAAACAGCTTACTTCAGAGGTGAAAGACCTTTTGATCAGCAAAAATACAGCTGTAGGAATTGCCAGTTCTGCTTTCAAAGGAGGAAATCTTACAGACGGGCTTGTAAAACTAGGGGTTACTGCTATCGTAGGGAACTATGCCAAAAAGAATATGAAAAGTTCCAACTGGAAGAAAAAACTGATTGGTGCAGCTTTGATTTACCTTGCTCCTATTGCACTGAAATATGTCAGAAAAAAAATAGAAGTATACCAGAAAAACAAAAGTGTTTCAAGTATGGAACAATTGATATAGGTTTAAATATCAGAAACCAGAAGTTAGAGAATATTGATAAGTAGTTTATCCACCATTCCAACCTCTGGTTTCTGATTTTCTATTTTGAAAATAACTGTCCTAAAATAATCCCTGCAGCCATTGATACATTCAGGCTTTCTGTAGACTGGGATTTTCCAAATCTAGGAATACTGATACTTTTTTGTACCAGTTTTTCCGTCTCAGGTCTCATTCCGTTTCCTTCATTTCCTAAAATAAGGTTTAGCTTTTCGGGTTTCTGGAAAGTATAGATATTCTCCCCTTCCATATCCGTTCCGATATTTACATTCTCTGTTTTGGAAAGATATTCCACCAGATCAGTATACACCACATTCACTCTG
Organism: Chryseobacterium sp. 2VB; assembly: GCF_005503635.1. Classification (NCBI taxonomy): domain Bacteria; kingdom Pseudomonadati; phylum Bacteroidota; class Flavobacteriia; order Flavobacteriales; family Weeksellaceae; genus Chryseobacterium; species Chryseobacterium sp. 2VB. The sequence goes on along the minus strand of NZ_SCNC01000001.1, from coordinate 209,442 downwards.
GTAAAAGATCCCATCGTTGCCTGAATGACTTTCGGATTGTAAACATCTACAGTATCTTCACTACAGATGATCTGTTCTATCCCGAACCAGTCCGCCAATCGTATAATGGTTCCCAGGTTTCCCGGATCCTGTATTCCATCCAAAACCAATTGTATATTCTTATCTTCCCATTTTTCTTCCTCAGCAAGATAACATACCGCCACGGAATCTTTTGGAGTTTTAAGAAAACTTATTTTTTTTAATTCATTTTCAGAGATATGGGTAACAGGAACGTCAGTACGGTCCAATTTTTGTGGATCGGTTGACAATATTTCTTTAACTTTAAAGTTAGAATTAGAAAGTTCACAAATGATTTTATTACCTTCAACCAAAAACAAATTGTATTTTTGTCTGAACTTCTTTTTATCTAAAGATTGTAAAACTTTTATTGTATGAGCTGTAAGCATTATAAGAATTCTCCTCAAAAATATTATAAAATTATCTCATTTGCAACATTTGTTGGTCTCCTTTATGCTTGTAGTACGACAAAAAAAGTTCCTGACGGCGAATACCTGCTTACCAAGAACAATTTAGAGTTCGAGGATAAGAAAGTATTTTTCGATGAGGAACTTAAAGATTATATTCAGCAGAAGCCCAATAAAAAGCAGTTTCTTTTCATGCCATTAAGTCTCCTTCTGTACAATATGGCGGATCCGAAATACGACACCATACTTAATGAATATATGACCTATCCCGGTGAGATGAGAAATCAGAAGCTGAGAGATTCTTTATTCATTAAATATAATATGAAAAGCAGTGTCGGGAAAAGTCTTCTTTTCGACCGTTTACTGCACAACTGGGGAACACCGCCGGTTATTCTTGATCAGACAAGAAGTGAAAAAAGTGCTGAATCTATCAAGAAAAGACTTACCTACAGGGGATATTGGGATGCTGATGTCAATTTTAAACATACGCTGGATTCCGCTTCCAAAAAAGCATCGGTTAATTATTCCATCAAACATAATGAACCTACGCGTATCAAGGATTATTTCTATAATATTCCGGATCAGGGGATCAAAGGGTATTACAACTATAATCTGAACAGAAGTCTTGTAAGATCAGGACAGATCCTTGACCAGACCGTTCTGGAAAGAGAGGTTACCAGAATTACGGATCTGATGAGAGAGTTTGGTTTCTACAGGTTCAATGCTTCCAATGATGAAGTTTATTTCGTTGCAGATTCCCTTAAAAGCAGAAAGCAGGTTCCTTTAACCCTGGAAATTCATAAAGATTCCCTGGATACTCCTTATAAAATAGCCACTTTTGGAAATATTGATGTGGCTATTGTGGATGAACCCGGTGATTATCCTAAAAATACAAAAAAAGACAGCTTAAGGAGAATAAGATTCCATACGATGAATGATAAATATAAACTTTCATCGGTGTGGAGAGCTATTATTCCGGACAGTAAAAAGGTTTTTGACCAGACAAAACTGGACGTTACCAAGAGAAATCTTTTATCGATGAATAACTTCAGCATCGTTAAAGCCAGAGACTCTCTGAGACAAGGCGGAATGACCTCTCCAAACGACAGTATTGTTGATGTTTTGTATGTACTGAAACCACTACCGAAATACGAACTTAAAGTGGGAACAGATATCAATTATTCTCAGGTTTTAAACCTGGGGATCTCTCCTTCTGTTGACCTTACCACCCGAAATGTTTTCAGAGGAGCAGAAAACCTTTCTACCAGCCTTTCAGGGACATTTGGTTCTATCAGAAGTACAAAAGACATCAGTAAAAGGGTTGCGGCCTACGAAATTTCAGCTCAGGCATCCCTGAACTTCCCACGACTGCTGCTTCCTTTTAATTATTATAAGTTTATTCCAAAACGATACACGCCTACATCATCTATTTTGCTGGGGGCATCCATACAGAACAACATCGGTTTGGGGAGGTTGATTTTCAATACGGGACTGAATTATCAGGCAAGTGTTAATGATCAGGTGTATCACAAGCTTACTTTATTCAATACTCAGGTCAGTCTGACAAAAAATAAAGATGCCTACTATGACTACTTTGTGAATGACGGAAGGGTAAAAGATGAAGTTTTCGGAAATTATTTTATGTTTAGCCCGGAAACTGCGCAGACCGGACAAGATTATAAAGATGGGAAACTCAGTGTAGATGAAGTTTCCAAAATGATTATTGAGAACGATGCTTACCGTGGAAGTCTTAATCAGCAGGGAAGAGATCTTTTGACTGCATTTACCGGAACATTGGTCAACAAAGACAGACAGACCCAGGATGTCCTTATCTCATCTATGATCTATAATTTTGTTTATAGTGAAATTGGAAAAAAGGAATATCCAAATGCCTTTTATTTTAATGGAAAAGTGGAGCTTGCGGGAAATATATTAAGTATATTCAATAAAAAAGATAACGGCGGAGGTATTGTTACCGGCCCGCAAGGAACTATTTTCGGACTGCCCTATGCACAGTTTGTAAAATTTGATATTGATACAAGAAAATATTTCAAGTTTAACGGAAACCAGACATTGGTACTGCGCCAGTTTATCGGAGTTGGAATACCTTATGGAAACTCTAAGGATATGCCCATCATCAAGTCTTATTTCAATGGAGGTTCCAACGATATCAGAGCATGGGTAGCCTTTGGAGGATTAGGTCCTGCCGATTCTCAGGTAGACGAAAGAGTTCGTACTTATATGACGGATAACCTAAAGCTTACCACCAATATTGAATACCGGATTCCTTTTAATAAAACTTATGAAGGCGCACTATTTACCGATATCGGAAATACATGGAGTCTTCGTAATTATAACGATGGATACGGAGATGAATTTAAGTTCGGTAAGTTCTGGAAACAGGTAGGTATCGGAAGTGGATTCGGATTAAGATTAAATATTGCCTATGTAACGGCGAGAATCGATCTTGCGTATAAGATCTATGACCCGAATAAACCTGAAGGCGACCGATGGAGATTCAAATTCATCCAGCCTTTCAAACCTACAGTTAATATCGCGTTCGGATATCCTTTCTAATCCGGAGAAACGCCTAAAATAAAATACACTACAGCAATCACACGGGCGAGGATTTCCCTCGTCTGGTTTCTGTAAAAACTCTCTGGTTTTGTGACATCCTGCGCATCAAATCCCAGGGCATTCATATCATTATTTCTTGCAAAAAACAATGCTCTCAGGTTGTGATATCCCTGAGATACAATAATGACATTTTTTTTCTTATAAACATCCTTACAACGGAGAATACTTTTGTAGGTATTAAAGCCTTTCGGATCTTCCACAATAATATCTTCAGGCACTCCTTCCTGATTGATCAGATAGTTTTTCATTGCTCCCGGCTCGTTATAACCTTTGCTTTTTTCCCCGCTTACGATAATTTTCTTGATTTTCCCATGATGGTAAAGAAGGGCAGTCGCATCCATTCTTTTAGTGAAATAAGGGTTTGATTTTCCTGATCTCATTTTTGGAGAGGTTCCCAGAACCAGTGCAATTTCCCTTGGCGGAATTTTTGAGATTTTGGTATAAGTTCTTCCGTTGGTAAGCCCGAAAACCCACACATTACAGAAGCATATCATCAGAATTCCCAGTTCCAGTGATATAAACCCAAGGTTAAATATGTTCCTAATAACTCTCAACTAAGATCAAAGTTAAGCTTTATTTTTTTACTTTTCACAATAGACATACAAGCTAAAATATGTCCCTGCTCCTCCTCTTTTTCGGTAAGATACTCATTCTCCAGCAGTTCTACTTCCCCTTCTTCCAGAGAACATTCACAGCTTCCACAGATTCCTGACTTGCAGGAATAAGGAACAGGGAATTTCTGCATCAAAAGCTGCTGTAGGATTTTATCCTTATTATCAGGCAGATAAGTGGTGTATTTCTTTCCAAGCATGGTAAATTCAACCTCTATATTTTCAATCAGAGGAAATTCTTTTTCCACAGGATAAATATCGTCATTAAATTCTTCAAAAAGTTCAAAATGGATATTCTTTTTCGGAATTCCGTGATGATAGCAGGCATTAGCCAAAGTTTTGATCATTTCGCCTTTTCCACAGATCAGCACTTCGTCTACAGCATCCCAGATTGTAGATTCCTCGTCTGTATCATCCAAATGAAGAATCTGATTGATGATAAGATTCAGCTTTTTTTCATCAAGTCTTCCATAAAAAAACTGATCTGCCGTTTTCTCCTGAGAAAAAAAGTAAAATATCTGGAGTCTGTCACCACATGTTCTGGCAAGGTTGTCCAGCTGCTCACGATAGACAAGATCTTCTGAACTTTTGTTTCCAAAAAATAAGAACAGTCGTGTTCTGGGTTCGTTGTGGAGAATATTTTTAAAATGACTCAAAATGGGCGTAATCCCTATACCGGCTGCAAAAGCAACAATAGTTCTGAATTCACTGGGCTTGGATACAATGGTAAATCTTCCTGCAGGTTCACTAACCCAAAGTTCATCACCAGCATTATAATTTTGAAATAACTGCGAAGTAGCTCCTTCAGAGGAATTCACCTTTATCCCCAGACATATTTTCCCTTCATAGGGAGCTGAAGTCATTGAATAATCATTAATAACCTCCTTCCCATGTGATTGAAATCGTATACTGACGAACTGCCCGGCTTCAAACCTGAAATTTTCTTTTAAATTCTCAGGAATATCAAATTCCAGAGAAAAAGTATTTTTGGTCAGCTCTTCCTTTTTCGCTATTTTTAACGGATGAAACTGTATCAGTTTCCCTTTATAGATTTGTTGTTCCATAACTTCAATTCAAAAATAGATAAAAAATAATTTATGAAGAAGATAATTTTATCCACGTTACTTCTTACTGCTCTCTACAGCTGTAAAAAAGAAGGTCAGAAAACTGAAGACACAGCTGGCACAGACCCTGTTTCTGTATCTCAAACTACAGAATCTGAAGGAAGTACAGCTATCCCCCAAGAACTTTCTCCTGAAAATGTAAGCCAGCATTTGGCCAAAAATAATGATACTTTATATGTAACCAATTTTTTTGCAACCTGGTGTGGCCCATGTATCAGAGAAATTCCAAGTTTTAAAAGTAAAATGGAGGAATTGAAAGGAAAACCTGTAAAGTTCACTTTCGTCAACCTTGATGATAAGGCAGATTGGGCTGGTGCTGTTAAGAATTTTGCTGCAGAAAATAAATTGGGAGGCAGCATTATATTACTGGATGGGCAAAAATTAGATCCAAATTTCTTTCACAACAACTTCAAACAATGGGATGGAGGTTCTATTCCTTTTACTTTCATGAGAAAAGGTGATAAAACCGACGAATATCTGGGAATGATGACGGAAGATGTATTGAATTCTAAAATCGATTCTTTCCTAAAATAAATAGACTGAACTCTTTCTGAATCATGTCAAAAAGATTTAAAATCCTATGTTTATTATTCGTGATTGCCATTATTGCAAGCGCAATTATTAATCTGAACACAGGATTTTTAAGTTTAAGCTTCCAGGATTTCTTTCAAGATTCCGCTCAGAATCAAATTGCTGAAATCCGTATCAACCGTGTGCTGGTGATGATGCTGGCTGGAATTTCCATTCCCACTTCAGGTTTTCTGATGCAGGAATATTTTCAAAATCCACTGGCAGGACCTGATATATTAGGAATAACTTCAGTTGCCAGTTTATCAGTCGCTTTTTATATTTTCTTTTCCCATACTATTTCCCTTCCTGAATTTTTACAGAATAGTTTTCTCAGTTTATCAGCTATTGGAGGCAGCTTACTGCTAATGCTGATCCTACTGTCAATGTCTAACAGATTTCAGGACAAGTCCTATCTTATTATTTTCGGGTTTTTGGTATCTGCTTTTGCCGGTGCCATTGTATCTCTGTTGCAATTTTATGCGGAAAACCAGAGTCTGAAAAATTATATTTTATGGTCTTTCGGAGCGAATAATATGGTAACGAGGAATCAGATCTATGTACTTTCCGTTCTTGTTTTAATCGGAATGTTGATCTGCTTCGGAGCGATAAAACCACTCATTGGAAATTCTCTGGGCAATTCCTATGCACAAAGTTTAGGGGTCAATCTGAAACAGCTGAAGCTCTTAATTATAGTAGCATCTTCTCTCCTATCCGCCTCTGTTACTGCATTTTTAGGGCCTATTCTTTTTATCGGAATTATTGTACCTCACTTTTGCAGACTTGTTTATAATCCATCCAGATTATGGCAGCAATGGATTCTTAATATGTTCCTGGGAATGCTGATCATGTTATTTTTCTCTGTCATTGCAGAAAAAACACAGATTCCTTTGAATGTGATAAGTTCTGTATTTGGGATTCCTGTGATTCTGATGATGCTGTTGAAACAGAATAAAGTGTGATTTTTTTGTTGGATAAACGCAAAGGCGCAAAAACTTGTAAAACTTTATATTTTTAAGACGCAAAGATTTTATCTCCGATAAAATTTAGCACTGCATATTTTAATTCACAAAAAATCACCATATCCTTGCTGAAAATCTTTGATTTTCTTGCTCCTTACAATATACAAATTGTATAAAAAACTTTGCGCCCTTGCGCTTACCCAACAATACACTTAAATAAAAAATTTTAAGACATAATATCCTTTACCTAACAATTCTTATATTTAGGTTCAACAAAACACCACAAATGACAGAAAATGAAATTTCAAAAATTGTTTTTGAAACAGGATTAAAGATTCATAAAAAGCTTGGAGCAGGACTTTTTGAGCATGTATATGAAGAATGTATGTTCTACGAATTAACAAACTCAGGATTTCTTGTAGAAAAACAAAAACTACTACCTATTATTTATGAAAATTTGAGAATAGAAAGCGTTTTCAGGCTTGATATGATAATTGAAAACAAAGTGATTCTGGAAATAAAAGCAGTTGACTACATAAGTCCTACTCATAAAGCTCAATTACTCACCTATTTAAAAATGTCAAACTGCAAATTAGGTATGCTGCTCAACTTTCAATCTGATGTTTTCAAAAACGGAGTAACAAGAATTGTAAACAATTTATAAAATAAAACTGGATAAAAATTTGACAAAGTCAAATTCCTTGCGCCTTAAAACATTATTTTTGTAAAACATTTTGCGTCTTACGTATAACCAACAGAAACATGCACCTACAAATCAAACAGGCAGATATCGGCTACAATACAACTTTAATCTCCAATGCCAATGCAGATTTAAAGCTTGGTGATGTATGCCTGCTGATTGGTAATAACGGTGTAGGAAAAACAACATTAATCAAATCTATCCTGCATCAGCTCCCTTTACTGAATGGGGAAATTTCTATTAATGGAAAAAATGTAAAAAATCTTTCGGTAAAAGAGATTGCAGAGAATATTGCCATTGTCTTCTCAAAATCTGTTATTCCGCAGCATTATACCGTTGAAGATCTTATTTCTCTCGGAAAGTATATCTATTATCCTTTTTATTTTGAACTCAAAAAAGAAGATCGTGAAGAGGTTGGCCATATTATTGAAGAACTGGATCTTAATCAGTACCGATATACTCTTTTGAAAAACCTTTCTGATGGAAACCTTCAAAAAGCATTTATAGGACGGGCCATTACCCAGAATTCCCCTATTATTATTCTGGATGAGCCTACTACTCATCTGGATGAAAAAAATAAAATTATTATTCTTAAAACTTTAAGAAAGCTGGCTAAGGAACAGAACAAGCTTATCCTTTTTTCTTCCCATGACTGGCGACTGGCCAAAGAATTCGCAGACAAAATATGGTATGTAAAGGAAAATCATTTGTATTCCGGAATTGTTGAGGACATTTTGCTTCAGCATAATGAACTTACAAATGCTTCCTTATTTCAAATCAATGAGACCTTTATTCCGCCAGTGATCTCTGCACCGCAGTTTCACAAGGAAATGCTGTATTCTCTGCTTCAAAAAAACTTCCAAAAAGACCTGTCTGACCTGAATTTCGAATTTCAGAACCCATTTTGGGTAATTGCTAAGGATTCCTCCATCTATCAATGTGAATCTTTTGAAGAAATCATTATTTTAGTCTCAAACATTCATTAATACTTGATTTTCTTTGATTTATCCACATATTATGCATGCATAGTATTATGCTAGTCATACATTTTAATCCATTTATTTACAGCCTATTAACAAAATTTAACGTTAATAAATATTATGCATGCATAATATTTATTAAATTTGGGTAAAACCATTGGCGCAAAAATGATGGATCATAATAAGGAAAAAATAGAAAACGTAGATTTAATTTTAAAACAGACCTGGTTGGCTGTTTCTAAAATGTACACAGAATTAGCCCAGGAACATGATTCCACAGCGGTACAGGCACTCACACTTTTAAAAATAGATCCTAAAGAAGGAACCCGAAGTACCAATCTTGGACCGAAGATGGCTATTGAACCCACTTCTTTAACAAGAATCATCAAACTTCTTGAAGATAACGGATACATCTATAAGGAGAAGACCACCACTGATAAAAGAGAGGTGATCATCAAACTTACAGATAAAGGATTAAACTCCAGAAATATGTCTAAGGAAGTCGTTGTGAATTTCAACAAGAAGGTGATGGAAAAAATTTCTCCGGAAAAACTGGAGGCTTTCAAAGATGTGATGGGTGAAATCATGAAAATAGCCAACGAATTATTAAATAACAGAAAATAAATTATGATGAAGCCTTCGGGTTCATATCATCTTATACAAATAAAAATTTACATATGAAAAGAAGAATCAAACATGTAACGGTTCTTGGTTCAGGAATTATGGGAAGCGGAATCGCTGCCCACTTCGCCAACATCGGCGTTGAAGTATCACTTTTGGATATTGTTCCTTTTGAACTTACTGAAGCTGAACAGAAAAAAGGTTTGACCAAAGATGACAAAGCAGTAAGAAACAGAATTGCTTCCGAAAACTTTGAAAAACTTAAAAAAGCAAGTCCTGCACTTCTTTATTCACCCAAGTTTGCAGACAGAATTACAATCGGAAATTTCGATGATGATTTGCCGAAAATAAAAAATACCGACTGGATCATTGAAGTAGTCGTTGAAAGACTTGATATCAAGAAGTCTGTGTACGAAAAAATTGAACAGTTCAGAAAACCGGGAACATTAATTTCTTCCAATACATCCGGTATTCCTATTCATCTCCTTACAGAAGGGAGAAGCGAGGATTTCAAGAAGTACTTTGCGGGAACACACTTCTTCAACCCGGTAAGATATCTTCCCCTTTTAGAGATTATCCCAACCAACGATACAGCTCCTGAAATCATCGATTTCTATATGAATTACGGAGCAAAATTCTTAGGTAAAACGACTGTTTTAGCCAAAGATACACCAGCCTTCATCGCCAACAGAATCGGGGTGTTCTCTATGATGGATCTTCTTCACAATGTACAGAAATTAGGACTTACCGTTTCTGATGTTGATAAATTAACAGGTCCCGTAATCGGACGTCCAAAATCTGCTACATTCAGAACAGCCGACGTTGTAGGTCTTGATACTTTGGTAATGGTAGCCAATGGAGTTCGTCAAAGCGGTGCAGAAGCGAACGACTTTAATGATGTATTTGCCCTTCCTCCTTATATCCAGAAAATGATGGACAATAAATGGCTGGGTTCAAAAACAGAACAAGGTTTCTATAAAAAAGTGAAAAATGCAGAAGGAAAATCTGAAATTCATGGATTAAACCTTGATACTTTAGAGTATGAACTTCAAGGCAAATCATCCTTCCCTACTCTGGAATTAACAAAATCTATAGATAAACCGATTGACAGATTTAAAGTATTAATTGGTGGTAAAGATAAAGCTGGTGAATTGTACAGAAAGTCTTTAGGGGCATTATTCGCTTATGTTTCACACAAAGTTCCTGAAATCTCTGACGAAGTTTACAAAATTGACGACGCTATGAGAGCAGGTTTCGGATGGGAAAACGGTCCTTTTGAGATCTGGGATTCAGTAGGTGTTCAGAAAGGTATTGAACTGGCAAAAGATGCAGGATACGAAGTTTCAGACTGGGTAAAAAACGTAGAAACCTTCTATAAAGTGAATGATGAAGGACAAAGTATTTATGTTGATAAAAATTCAGGAGAATACAACAAGATCCCTGGTCAGGATGCATTCATCATCTTAGATAATATCAGAAAAAATAAAACGCTTTGGAGTAATTCAGGGGCTGCTATTCAAGATTTGGGAGACGGAATTATCAACTTTGAGATCCGTTCAAAAATGAACTCTCTTGGAGGCGAAGTTCTTGACGGATTGAACAGAGCGATTGATTTGGCAGAAAAAGAATATGACGGATTAGTAGTTGGAAACCAGGGAGCTAATTTCTCTGTAGGTGCCAACCTTGCAATGATCCTTATGATGGCAATCGAACAGGATTGGGATGATCTGAATATGGCGATCGCTTACTTCCAGAAATCAATGATGAGAGTACGCTACTCATCTATTCCGGTTGTAGTTGCTCCTCACGGAATGACTTTAGGTGGAGGATGCGAAATGACCATGCATGCAGACCGAGTGGTTGCCGCGGCAGAAACGTATATCGGACTGGTAGAAACCGGAGTTGGAGTAATTCCTGGTGGTGGTGGTACTAAAGAGCTTACTTTAAGAACTTCCAGAGAATTCCACAACGATGATGTTAAAAATAACAGACTTCGTGATGCTTTCATGAACATCGCCATGGGTAAAGTAGCGACTTCTGCCTACGAAGCTTACGATATGGGAATCCTTGAAAAAGGGAAAGACATCGTTTCCGTAAGCAAAAACAGACAGATTGCTGAAGCGAAAAAAGTAGCGAAACTATTAGCAGAACAAGGCTATACCCAGCCGATCGAGCAAAAAGTAAAAGTTCTTGGTAAAGACGCATTAGGAATGTTCTACGTAGGAACTGACCAGATGTTAACCGGAAACTTTATTTCTGCACACGATAAGAAAATTGCTGATAAACTAGCCAACGTGATGGTAGGTGGAAATCTATCAGAACCAACAGTTGTAACAGAACAATATCTATTGAACCTTGAAAGAGAAACTTTCCTTCAGCTTTGTGGAGAAAGAAAAACTCTGGAGAGAATTCAGTATATGTTGCAAAATGGGAAACCTTTGAGAAACTAATAGAGAGCTCCGTAGGAGCGAACTGTTAATAGCATGAATAATTAAAAAAATCGGAAAGCCTCGTAGAGGCGACCTGTTAATGTATGGCAAACACCTACACTCAGATTTATATTCAAATTGTTTTCGCGGTAAAAGGAAGACAAAATCTGATTTCAAAAGAAAACAGAGAAGAATTACATCAGTTTATAACAGGTATTGTTTCCAATAGAAATCAAAAATTATTCGCAGTTTTTGCAATGCCTGACCATGTGCATATTCTTGTAAGTATGAATCCTACACTTTCGGTTTCAGATTTAGTAAGAGATATTAAAGCAGGTTCTTCAAAATTCATCAATGAAAAAGGATGGGTAGATGAAAAATTCAATTGGCAGGAAGGGTACGGAGCTTTTTCTTATTCTAAAAGCAGTGTTGATTCTGTTGTAAAATATATTTTAAATCAGGAAGAACATCATAAAAAGAAAACTTTTAGAGAAGAATACCTGGATTTTATGTCAAAATTTGAGATAGAATATGATCCAAAATATTTATTTGAATGGATTAATGATTAACAGGTCGCTCCTACGGAGCTACGCAAAAGCAAAAACAAAATCTATGAACAGTTTACCTCTACGAGGCAAAAAATTCTTAAAACAATTTAATTAAACAAAAAAAAATGAAAACAGCATACATAGTAAAAGGTTTCAGAACTGCCGTTGGAAAAGCTCCAAAAGGAAGTTTAAGATTTACAAGACCTGATGTCATGGCGGCTACCGTTATTGAAAAATTAATGGCTGAGCTACCACAATTAGATAAAAACAGAATTGATGACCTTATCGTAGGAAATGCAATGCCGGAAGCTGAACAAGGGCTTAATGTGGCGCGTCTGATCTCTTTGATGGGGTTAAATACCGATAAAGTTCCGGGAGTAACCGTGAACAGATATTGTGCATCAGGAAGTGAGGCAATTGCTATTGCTTCTGCGAAAATTCAGGCTGGTATGGCAGATTGTATCATTGCGGGTGGTACAGAATCGATGTCATATATTCCTATGGGAGGTTATAAGCCGGTTCCTGAAACGGATATCGCAAAAACAAACCCTGATTACTACTGGGGAATGGGTTACACAGCGGAAGAAGTTGCAAAACAATATAATATTACAAGAGAAGAACAGGATCAGTTTGCTTTTGAATCTCATATGAAGGCTTTAAAAGCTAATCAGGAAGGTAAATTTGCCAACCAGATTGTTCCGATTTCTGTAGAATATAATTTCCTGGACGAAAATCAGAAACTGCAGACTAAAAAGTTTGATTTCTCTGTAGATGAAGGGCCTAGAGCAGATACTTCTTTAGCTGGATTAGCAAAACTTAGACCTGTATTTGCCAACGGAGGAAGCGTAACGGCCGGAAACTCTTCTCAGATGAGTGACGGAGCAGCTTTCGTAATGGTAATGAGTGAGGAAATGGTAAAAGAATTAGGTCTTGAACCGGAAGCAAGATTGGTAGCCTATGCCGCTGCAGGTCTTGAGCCAAGAATCATGGGAATGGGTCCTATCTATGCTATTCCAAAAGCATTGAAACAGGCTGGTTTAGAATTAAAAGATATCGATTTGATCGAACTTAACGAAGCTTTCGCCTCTCAATCGGTTGCAATCAAAAAAGAATTAGGATTAAATCCTGACATCTTAAACGTAAACGGAGGAGCTATCGCCCTTGGTCACCCGCTTGGATGTACAGGAACAAAACTGACAGTACAGCTTCTTGACGAAATGAGAAGAAGAGGCAACAAGTACGGAATGGTTTCTATGTGCGTGGGAACAGGTCAAGGAGCTGCTTCTATTTTTGAACTTCTTTAATTAATAATTAATTATAGATTTTAAATTATAAATTTTAGATGCAATGAGTTTCAAAGAAGACAATTTGATCCAAATAAAAACTTTTGATTTTGCCTTAAGAATAATTCAATTTTATACTGAATGTAAATCTCAAAACGAGTTTATTTTATCAAAACAAATTCTTCGCTCTGGAACATCCATTGGAGCAAATGTAGAAGAAGCTATAGCCGCTCAATCTAAAAAGGATTTTATTTCAAAGCTTTCGATTGCAAATAAAGAGGCAAGAGAAACAAGATATTGGCTAAGGCTTTATAACTCTTCAAATCTTGTTCAAATTGAGATCAATTCATACTTAACAGACATTGAAATGATCATTAATATTTTGACTAAAATCATTAAAACATCATCTGAAAATTTATAATAACAAAATCTAATTTAAAATTTATAATCTAAAATTTAAAATAATAACAAATGAGCAATATACTTAAAGGCGGGGAATTCCTGATCAAACAAATTCCTGCAAACGAAATTTTCAGTATTGAAGAGCTGAATGAAGAACAAAAAATGCTTCGTGATTCTGCGAAGGAATTTATAGATAGAGAAGTAGTTCCTCAAAGAGAACGTTTTGAGAAGAAAGATTACGCATTTACTGAAGAGACCATGCGTAAACTGGGAGAAATGGGAATGTTGGGAATCGCTGTTCCTGAAGAATACGGAGGTCTTGGAATGGGCTTTGTGACTACAATGCTTGCTTGTGATTATCTATCAGGAACTACAGGTTCATTGGCTACAGCTTATGGTGCACACACCGGAATTGGAACCCTGCCAATCGTTCTTTACGGAACTGAAGAGCAGAAGAAAAAATACCTTCCGGATTTAGCAACAGGAACAAAATTCGGAGCTTACTGTCTGACAGAGCCAGATGCCGGTTCTGATGCCAATTCAGGAAAAACAAGAGCAAAACTTTCCGAAGACGGAAAACATTATATCATCAACGGTCAGAAAATGTGGATCTCTAATGCAGGATTTGCAGATACATTTACATTATTCGCTAAAATTGATGATGATAAAAATATCACAGGATTTGTAATCAACAGATCTGAACTTGAAAACCCTGAAAGCTTAACTTTCGGTGAGGAAGAGCATAAACTGGGTATCCGTGCTTCTTCTACCCGTCAGGTTTTCTTCAATGATATGAAGATTCCTGTGGAAAATCTTTTAGGAGAAAGAAACAATGGTTTCAAGATCGCTTTAAATGCATTAAACGTAGGCCGTATCAAATTGGCTGCCGCATGTCTTGATGCACAGAGAAGAATCTTAAACCACTCTATCCAGTACTCTAACGAAAGAAAACAGTTTGGTGTTTCAATCGCTACTTTCGGAGCGATCAGAAAGAAACTGGCAGAAATGGCAACCGGAGTTTTCGTAAGTGAAGCAGGTTCTTACAGAGCTGCTAAAAATGTTCAGGATAAAATTGATGAGCTTGTTGCAGCAGGATTAAGCCATCAGGAAGCAGAATTAAAAGGTGTAGAAGAATTTGCTGTTGAATGTTCAATCCTTAAAGTATTCGTTTCTGATCTTGCCCAGCACACCGCAGACGAAGGAATCCAGGTATACGGAGGGATGGGATTCTCTGAAGATACTCCTATGGAAGCGGCTTGGAGAGATTCAAGAATTTCAAGAATTTATGAAGGTACCAACGAAATCAACAGACTGCTGGCTGTAGGAATGCTTATTAAGAGAGCAATGAAAGGTGAGCTGGATCTTTTATCTCCTGCAATGGCGATCAGCAAAGAATTGATGGGTATCCCTTCATTTGAAGTTCCTGATTATTCAGAATTCATGAGTGAAGAAAAAGCAATTATCGCCAACCTTAAGAAAGTATTCCTAATGGTTTCCGGAGCTGCTCTTCAGAAATACATGATGGACATTGAAAAACAACAGCATTTATTATTGAATGCTTCTGAAATCCTTAACCAGATCTATATGGCAGAATCCGCAGTATTAAGAGCAGAGAAACACTTCTCTCCTGAATCTGTAGAAGCAGCTATGGCTCAGTTAAACCTTTACAAAGCTGTTGAAAAAATTATCACTGCAGCTAAAGAAGGAATCGTTTCTTTCGCTGAAGGAGATGAGCAGAGAATGATGCTTTCAGGACTAAGAAGATTCACTAAATATACCAACCATCCGAATGTAGTAGCGCTTACTGAAAAAGTAGCCGCTCACTATATTGAGAAAGGAGCTTATTAGTCTTTAATAACATAAATTTGATTTAGCGTCCCAATTTTTGGGGCGCTTTTGTTTTCACCCTTATTTATGACGATGACCATTGGATTTATTGACAGCCCATAAGTATATTCAAAAAAAATTATTATTTTTATTCTAAATTAAATAACACATGAAGAAATTATTATTTCCCCTCGTCCTCATTTCGGCTATAGTTACGGCACAAAAAAAAGACAATTTAGTCCCTGCTCCAAAGATTGATACAACAAAGATCATTTCTAAAGGAAAATTCCCGGGATATTCTGCTGTGAAGCCCGAGCGTCCTCAAAAAGAATTTTACAGGATATTGACGGCTAAGCCTAAAGATACTGCCCTTTATCTGGCTTTAAAAGAACCTTCAAAGGATTATTCACAATATAAAATTCTAAATTCGGTTACTCCTGATAAGCTTCAGGTAAGCCGAAAAAAGATAATACCGTCAAAATAAACACAGTACAAACTAAAAACTATTACCATGGGAAAATTTATTATCTCTAAAAGAACAAACGGAGACTTTCAGTTCAACCTCAAAGCTGGAAACGGGCAGGTTATTTTAACCAGCCAGGGATACAGTACCAAACCTTCCTGTGAAAGCGGAATCGGATCCGTAAAACTCAATGCACAGGAAGATGCAAAATTTGAAAGAAATACAGCCAATGACGGCAGATGTTATTTTAATCTAAAAGCCGGAAACGGACAGATCATCGGAACCAGCCAGATGTATGAATCCGACAATGGTATGGAAAACGGAATAGAATCTGTAAAAAACAATGCTCCGCATGCTCATATAGAGGATGAAACAAACTTGTAAAATCATCTGAAATATTCTTCATAAAAATGCCTTAGTTCTTAAGGCATTTTTTATTTTTGTACTCTATTTTTCATTAGCAATGACAAAAGAAGAATTACTTAATAAAGCAATCAAAATCGCCGATAAGGCTCATAAAGGACAAACCGATAAATACCATGCTCCCTACATTGCCCACGTAATGCGTGTGATGAACTATGGTAAAACACTCGATGAAAAAATCGTTGGAGTACTTCACGATGTTGTAGAAGACCATCCACAGGAGTTTAGTCTCGATTATTTAAGATCTGAAGGATTCCCCGAATATATTATTTTTGCCATCAGCTGTCTTACAAAGCTTGATCCGGAAGAAGATTATGATGAATTCATCAAAAGAACAGAAAGATCTCTGCTATCTGTTGCTGTAAAGCTCAATGACCTTCGCGACAATATGGATCTCAGAAGAGTCAACAGAGAGCTTACCCCTAAAGATATCAAAAGATTCAATAAATATCTGAAAGCCTATCGTTATCTGATAGAGAAATATTAATCCGCACCCGGGAAATCATATGTTTTTGTGTGATGATCTGTTCCATCGATATTGATGTTTAACGCAAGGTAAACGAAATGTAAATTTTTGTTCCCTTTTGCTTCAAATTCACGCTGCCACAGATATCCGCTCACGATTCCAAAATAATCATCGATCTGATAGCCGAAACCGCCATAGACTCTGTTTCTGGCAAAAGTAGGCTTCATCGGAGAGACAAAGAACACCTCGTCATAAGCATTAGCAAAAACAGTTCCTTTCTTAATGGTTTTAGCGTTCAAAGGAACACTTACGTTCAGACGGTACCGGTAACGCATTCTCTGGGAAGTCTGATCTGTTTTCGGCTCATAGAACCAACTCTTTTCAGCACGAAAACGGTTTTCAAACTTTACAATACCTTTTTTAACGTCGATAACGTCCTGAAGCCATACCCTGAACTCCTCTCTGCTCAGGCTATGTTCTTTATAGTTAACATATCTTCCCAGCCCTACAAAAGGTTTGTGGTTTTTGGTAAGATTATACCCTAGCCCCCCTTTTATTTCATAATAATCAGGGTAGGTATAATCTTCGTTACCACGCATCTGCCCTTCAGCATAAAGGAAAAATTTCGGATGAAACTTATAGGTCAGAGTCACTGCATTGAAGCTGGAAATGTGTTCCTGTGCTTTAAAAAAAGATATTCCAAGTAATAAACCTAAGCCTATAAGACGTTTCATAAAAAATTTTTGCAAATGTATATTTTTTAACAATTTGTTAATATTAACTTTCATTAATATTAAATTAACACCTACTTAATATTAATTGTATACGAAAACCCAATGTGGAACCACCTTTGCGGCATCCCGACACCAAAAGCTTCTGTATATTTTGTATTGGTCAAATTGTTAATCAACACATATACTGAGTAATCTTTTTTAGCAAAGCTCAGCTTCTCATCTACAAGGTTATAGGTTCCCAGATTGACTCTTTCATTGTAACGGTAAACAAGCTCGTTGGTAAAGTTTTTCAGGAATTTCACCTCTAACTTGGACACAAACTGATGCCTCAGATTGTCCAGAATATATCTTGAAACCACACCGTCTTTTTCTTCATACTTACTGTCAATATAAGTATAGCCAACCGTATATTTTAACCAGTCTGTCGGTCTGTGACTCCACTCTGCTTCAACTCCTTTTGTTTTGATATCTCCTACATTCTGGGCGTACCATATTTTATCGCTCAGATCTTTTTTTACCCAGTCAATGGAATTATTGGAGTTTCTTAGAAAACCACTTATTTTTGCTAAAATCCTGTTATTTAGATATTGATATCCTACTTCCGAAGAAATCGCATTTTCAGGCTGCAAATCCGGATTTCCCTGTTCCGTTTTACTTACATAATACAATTCAGTAAAAGTGGGTACACGGTGTACTTTTGCGATGTTTCCATAGATTTTAGAATTGGCATTAAAGTTATAGCCTACATCCAGACCCGGATAAAAGAAATTTCCTTCTTTAGAATAATTGGCCCATGAAATTCCCGGACTGATATTCAGTTTTTTATCCAGTAATGAAAAATGATGTTCAAAGAAAACCTGAGAGACAAAGCGGTTTCGGTCACCCAAATTACTGCTTACTAAAAATTCTTTTCTAAGCTCAACACCAATTCCGGTTGTTCCCAATCCCCACTGATAGCTGGAATTCACTTCTCCACCTGCATTATTTCCAATGTGCATATTTCGGTAAAAATCAGGATTCCATCTGTCATAAAGGTACATATCCTGCCCTCTTCTCCAATACACATTAGAGTTAAGCTTCAGCTTTCCAAAAGTCTGCTGATGAGCTACACTTACGATAGAAGCCTGCGTTTCCTCATACTGCTTCGTCGCAGCACTGGAAGCATAAAAGCCATTGGCTCCGAATTTCTTTTCTGAAAAGCCGGCCTGAACTCTCACATCTCCGTTTTTGATATTCAGTTTTCCCTGATAAAATACATTTCTGATCTCATAATCCGTATTGAACATATACCCTTCTGATGAAGCTGAATTCGCCTGCAGGGAGTTCGTGAACTTTTCATTTCCGATCTGCGCATTAAATCCCAGACCATAACTTCCATAATCTCCTCCCTCTGCACTTATCTTGACTTTTTTTCCCGGAAAAGTTTTGGTGATGATATTGATAACACCGGCATAAGCATTCTGTCCGAAACGTCTGGCGGCCGGGCCTTTTATGATTTCTATCTTTTCTACTTCATCCAGATCTACCGGAATATTCATATTATTATGTCCGGTCTGGGAGTCATTCATTCTGATTCCGTTCAATAATAAAAGAACCTGCTCAAAAGAACTACCACGGAAACCGATATCACTCTGCACTCCATTGGCTCCTCTCCTTCTGATATCCATTCCCGGCACCTGCTGAAGAATTTCGTCAATACTTTTAGCCGGAGAATTTACAATATCTTCTCTGGTGATCACGCTGATGTTCTGGTTAGCGCTTTTATAAGGTGTAGAGATAAATTTACCCTGAAATTCAATGCTTTCAATATCTGTTGTCTTTTCCTGTGCATTTACCCAAAGTAAAGATCCCAGAAAAAAAGCACTTCCTATCTTTTTGATCATAATCGTTTCCGTAGTTTTTTAAGAGAGTCCAAAAGTAAGGGAGTTCACCAAGAAAGGCAAATGATAGTTGTCATAAAAAAAGATGCAGCGTGAAGCTGCATCTTTCTGAGGGAGTAATTTCTATCTTTTTCTCATTAAATGTGTAACCAGATCTCTGAATAATTTTCTCATTTCTCTATTACATATTTATGAATGCAATTTTAAATAATTTTACAATATAAAACAATAGTTCAATAAAAAAACACAATATATTTTAAAAAATTATATAAAACACTGTAAAATAAACAGCAAAATAAAATTAAGTCCACAAAACATACACCTTTTCAGGTGGTTTTGATAGCAAAATATGCGTTTAACCTATTTCATATAACGATCATGATAACAATTTTTAACAATAAGATAAGCGTAAATTTTCCGCTAAATTTCGTAATTTTGTGGGTCTTAATTTTACGATGAAAGTATTCTATTTCAACAGTAATTTTGCCAGCGTTTATAAAAATTGCAGCAACAGATTTCGGAGGAATCAGGATATATGTAAAAGTTCAATTGATACCGGCCACAGAATATTTGTAGCCAAACACCATTACTGCCAGCCTTAATGCTGTGCAGTCTTTATATGAATAAACAAAATATGGCTAACACAACAGAAATAGATATAAAAAAGCAGATTTTCGTTAAGAATGCACATCTTAATAATCTGAAACATATAGATGTCCTGATTCCAAAGAACAAGCTGATTGTTATTACAGGAGTTTCAGGAAGCGGTAAGTCCTCTTTGGCTTTTGATACAATCTACGCAGAAGGACAGAGAAGATATGTTGAAAGTTTAAGTTCTTATGCCCGTCAGTTTTTGGGAAAATTAGAAAAGCCAAAAGTAGATGATATCAAAGGACTCGCCCCTTCTATTGCCATCCAGCAGAAAGTAATTTCTTCCAACCCTCGTTCTACGGTGGGAACTTCTACAGAGATCTACGATTATATGAAGCTTTTATTTGCAAGGATCGGGAAAACCTTTTCACCGGTTTCGGGAGAAGAAGTGAAGAAAGATTCGGTTTCTGATGTAGTCGACTTCATCAAGGCTTCAAAAAAAGATACTTCCTTTCTATTAACTGCTCCTTTGGAATATGATGTTGACAATTTCAAAGAAACCTTAAATATTTTAAAACTGGCAGGTTTCACAAGGCTTGAAATCAATGGAAATGTTGCAGGAATTGAAGACCTTGAAAGTTTTGGTTTTACTCCTGAAAAAGGAATGACCATTAATCTTGTCATCGACCGTTTCTCATACGAAGAAGACGAAAGTTTTTTACAGAGACTTGCAGACTCTATACAAATGGCATTCTATGAAGGACGCGGATATTGTTCATTAAAGAATACAAACACTGAGAAGGTAAAAGAATTTTCCAATAAATTTGAGTTGGACGGCATGGAGTTCCTTGAACCCAACGTTCATTTTTTCAGCTTTAATAACCCATACGGAGCATGTCCGGCGTGTGAAGGATACGGAAAAGTAATCGGAATTGATGAGGATCTTGTAGTTCCTAATAAAACATTATCCATCTACGAAGATGCTGTTGTCTGCTGGAGAGGAGAAACGATGAGCGAATGGAAAAAAGATTTCATTAAAAAAGCAGGTGATTTCCCTATCCACAAACCTTATCATCAATTAACAAAAGAACAGAAAAACTTCCTTTGGAAAGGTGACGGAAGGAGTAATTTCCCGTGCATCAACAATTTCTTCAAGATGCTTGAAGAAAATCTATACAAAATCCAGTACAGAGTAATGCTTTCCCGTTACAGAGGAAAAACCCTTTGCCCGACATGTGAAGGATTGAGACTTCGTGAAGAAACAAGTTGGGTAAAAGTAGACGGACACAATATCCAGTCGATGATTGAACTTCCTTTGGATGAACTTGCTCCGGTGATCAACGGATTAAAACTTTCAGATCATGACAAGGAAGTCGCCAAGAGACTGATTTACGAAATCACCACCCGTCTGGAATTTTTATTAAAAGTAGGATTAGGATATTTAACATTAAACAGAACATCGAATACCCTTTCAGGAGGAGAAAGTCAGAGAATCAACCTGGCAACAAGCTTAGGAAGTTCTTTGGTAGGTTCTATTTACATTCTGGATGAGCCTTCTATCGGGCTGCATTCCAAAGATACGGAAAACCTGATCGAAGTATTGAAAAATCTTCGCGACCTTGGAAATACCGTGATTGTGGTAGAACATGACGAGGATGTAATGAGAGCAGCGGACTATATTATTGATATTGGTCCGGAAGCAGGTTATCTTGGTGGGGAACTGGTATTTGCCGGAGATTATAAGGATCTGAAAAAAGCGAATACACTTACTTCAGAATACCTTACCGGAAGACTTGAAATAGAAGTTCCGAAGAAAAGAAGAAAAGCAAAAGAATGGATTCACATTAAAGGAGCCCGTCAGAATAACCTTAAAAATATAGATGTAGACGTTCCTTTGGAAAATCTCGTTGTTATTTCCGGAGTTTCAGGAAGTGGAAAATCTACTTTGATGAAAGAAATTCTTACCAATGACATCCAGATCCAGTTGGGAATGGGCGGTAAAAAAGGAGATTATGATGCTGTAGAATTCCCGAAGAAACTGATCAAAAACATTGAACTGATTGACCAGAACCCGATTGGAAAATCATCCCGTTCAAACCCTGTAACTTATCTAAAGGCTTATGACGATATCCGTGATCTTTTTGCCAAGCAGAAAGTAGCCAAAATGATGGGTTATAAGCCTAAACACTTCTCTTTCAACGTAGATGGCGGAAGATGTGATGAATGCAAAGGAGAAGGAGTGATCAATGTTTCCATGCAGTTTATGGCGGATATCGAGCTTGAATGTGAGGTTTGTAAAGGAACACGATTCAAAAATGAGATCCTTGAAGTAAGATTTGATGAGAAAAATATCTCTGATATCCTTCATATGACCGTAGATGAAGCATTGGAATTCTTTAAAGATAATAATGAAGAAAAGATCGTAACGAAGCTGAGACCTTTGCAGGAAGTAGGTTTAGGTTATTTACAGCTGGGACAAAGCTCCTCTACCCTTTCCGGCGGTGAGGCACAGCGTGTGAAGCTGGCTTCTTTCCTTGTAAAAGGGGTAACAACGGATAAAACGCTATTTATCTTTGATGAGCCTTCCACAGGACTTCACTTCCATGATATTCAAAAATTATTGAAATCATTACAGGCGTTGATTGATCTCGGACATTCGGTGATTGTTATTGAGCATCAGCCTGATATTATCAAATGTGCCGATTATATTATCGATATCGGTCCGGAAGCCGGAAAACACGGCGGAGAAGTTGTATTTGCAGGAACACCGGAAGATCTGACAAAAAATAAAAAGTCTTATACAGCAAAATATATCAAAGAAAAACTGGAACAATAAATACAACCGGCTGTTTAAAAACAGCCGGTTTTTTATTGAGATTACTTATCTTTATTCAACTTATCAACCCATTACAAAATTATTATTTATGCCCTGGAATCCCGAATTATATGATCAGTACAAAGATGTACGTTATAAGCCATTTTATGATTTAGCAGCGTTAATCAAGCCTGAAAACAATATAAAAGCTATTGACTTAGGCTGTGGAACCGGAGAACAGACCTCTATTCTTACGGAAAAACTGACAGGCTCTACATTCTTAGGAATTGATTCATCAGCAGAAATGCTTGAAAAATCGAAGAAATATGAAAACGATCATTTACACTTTAAGCTTCAGAGCATTGAAGAAACAGCGCAGTCTGACGAGAAATGGGATCTTGTCTTCAGTAATGCCGCTTTACAGTGGGCTGATGATCACGAAACTTTATTTCCTAAAATCATTGGATTACTTTCAGAGAATGGACAGTTAGCAATACAAATGCCCGTTCAGAAAGAAAATATCCTCAATCAGATTTTAACAGAAATGGCAGGTGAAGAACCCTACGCATCCCAGTTAAATCATTTTAACCGTGATTCACCAGTGCTTTCAATGGACGATTATGCCCAGATATTATTTGATAACGGAATTCAGGATATTGAAATATTTCAGAAGGTTTATCCTATTATTGCGGATGATCACGAGGCTTTATACATCTTTATTTCAGGAACAGCATTGTTACCTTATTTAGAGCGTCTGGAAGGAGAACAGAAAGAACAATTCATCTCCGAATTTAAATCGCGTATTGCAAAAAGGTTTACAAAATATCCGGCTATCTATGCATTTAAGCGCATCCTGATGTATGGCCGTAAGAAATAGAAAACCTTAATGCCCAATAAAAAACTGCCACAATTGTCATTCTGACGAAGGAAGAATTCCATTAATAACCAATGATATGAGATTCTTCATTACACTTCGTTTCATTCAGAATGACAAAATTGTGACAGCTGTTTCTGTTTATTAATAAAATAGTTACTCTTTCAGATTATACAAAAACGGACTTTCCCTGATATACTCAGAATTTTCAATCTGAGAAACCAGAAACTCAGCCAGATCTCCTGCATTGATGCCTTCGCCTTTACAATCTGTAAGATTTGTTTCGATTGGAAAGTTTTCCTCTGTAAGGTGAATCAGTGGTAATCTTACTAACGTCCAGGCGAGGTCACTTTCCAGAAGAAGTTCATACTCTTTCTGCTTATCAGCGGTTGTCTCAGGATAGTTCTGATACATCCAGTCTGTAGCCATTTTTACCCGCTCACTTTTATGATCAGATGCTGTATTTACACTGAGACCAGTCGTTACAATATAACGCTTACCCCCATAATGATTCATTGCTTTGATGATATTTTTGGCAGCATCACTGAAGATAGACTTCTCTCCTTTTGGCTGTCCCAAAGTACTCATGACAAGATCAGTTCCCTCAATTAAATTACAGATTGCTGTTTCATCCCTTGCATCTCCTTTTATCATTTCTATCAATGGGTTTTGAAGAGCAAAATTTTCAGGGTGTCTTAACAAAAGCTTTAGAGAATATCCTTTCTCCAGTAATTTTCGGACCAGATATTGTCCCGATTTTCCTGTACCGCCGATTACGGCAATTTTATAAGTTTTCATATGATTTTTTTATATTAAATATCAATAATCAAAAGCAGAATAACCACTAATGACCATTGACACAGCAAATAACACATTGTTTTTGCTTTAGATATGATATAATGAATGTATAGGGCTCAGAAAATTGAACCTAAGATGTTCAGGCTGAAAAAATAACCCGACCCACAGTAATATGTATTACGAGATTTTAATGAATTAAAGTTACATTTTTCCCTCAAAAAAAATCAAAAATTTATGATTTTGACAACATGTATTAAAAGAGAAAGTTTTTAACTTTGATAACTATCTTACTGTCAGTATTTTCCTTAAAACAAACTTACACCCAATAAAATATCATAATATGGAACCATTTACAGTAAACATCCCCGAATCGGTTATAACCGATCTTAAAAACCGGCTGCAAAATGTCCGCTGGCCGGGAGAACCGGAAGGTTCCGGCTGGAACTACGGCACCAGTGAAACATACCTGAAAGAACTTACCCGCTATTGGATCAATGATTATGACTGGAAGATGCACGAACAGCAATTGAATCAGCATCCACAGTATGTCACCCGGATTGACGGAATTTTAATTCATTTTCAATACATCAGAGGAAAAGGATCAAATCCTAAACCGCTGATCCTTACCCATGGCTGGCCGGACAGCTATTACCGCTTTCATAAAATTATTCCACTGCTTACGGAAGGCGAACAGAGTTTTGATCTGGTTATTCCTTCCGTTCCGGGGTTTGGCTTTTCTGATAAAACAGCGGTCAGCAGTGAGAAGGTGGCAGATCTGTGGAAACAACTGATGACTGAAGTCCTAGGTTATGAAAAATTCTGTGCTGCCGGAGGAGATATCGGAATGGGAGTCGTAAAGGC
The DNA here is from genome assembly GCF_005503635.1 of Chryseobacterium sp. 2VB. Taxonomy (NCBI): domain Bacteria; kingdom Pseudomonadati; phylum Bacteroidota; class Flavobacteriia; order Flavobacteriales; family Weeksellaceae; genus Chryseobacterium; species Chryseobacterium sp. 2VB. Next base: position 184,382 of record NZ_SCNC01000001.1, on the reverse strand, counting down.
ATTGACTTCAAAATATCCTGAAGCCCTGGAAGCTGTTCACCTTACAGATGTAGGTTACCCCACCGGTCAGGAAGACCCTGCTACAATGAGTGAAGATGAGCGGGCATTTGCTCAGTTTGTCCAGCGCTGGTGGTACAGTGAAGGAGCTTACGCCATGGTACAGTCTACCAAACCTCAATCTCTGGCCTATGGTCTTAATGATTCTCCTGTTGGATTGGCAGGCTGGATTATAAGTTTTATCAATGCGGGTGCATCGCCTGAATTAATTGAAACGGCATTTGGCGGAAAAGATGAGTTGCTCACCAATATTATGATTTATTGGGTGACCCAAACCATTGGTTCTTCTGCCAGAATGTATAAGGAAGATGCAGCCGCTTTATGGAGCGGAACACATGCGCATCAAAAGAGCAATGTTCCTGCAGGAGTACTTGTATTTCCCCGTGAAGCTCAGTTTCCGAAAGAATGGGCAGAACGTTTTGTGAATGTCACCAGCTTTAAAAAGATGAATGAAGGAGGCCATTTTGCCGCCTTGGAATTGCCTCATATATTTGCAGATGAACTGAGAACATTTTTTTATTCTGCCACATAAACAATTCATGAGCTACAATCGGTCCTGTCTTTTTGTAGCTCCTTTTTGATGGTAAAATGTTAATCCTTCTAAACCATTACTAAAATTTTGTTAATAAGTATAAAGTTGTTGGCAAGTTTTTTATTTTAGCCAAAATTAATAACTATGAAAAAATTGTCCTTCACGATTATAGCAGCATTTCTATTCTGCTCAGTGCAAGCTCAGATACAAAATGCCGGTTTTGAGAACATGACCGATGGATTACCCAATCACTGGAATATAAAAAAAGCAGATTCGTACGAAGGAAAAGTAGATTATACCCAATATTTTGGAGGAAAAGCCTCTATGCAGCTTATAGGGAAGGCTGATCATTCCAAAGACTTTCAATCTTTTTCTCAAAAAATACCTCTTGATATTCAGCAATTGCAAAAAATAGAAATCAGTGCCTATGTAAAATCTGAGAACACCAATGGGAAAATCAATCTATGGACACAGGTGAAGGATGAGAAGGGGCAGATGATTGACTTTGGAAATTCAGAGTCACAACAAAAGTCCATTGCATTGAATAAAGACTGGACAAAATATTCTTTAATTTTCACTGTTGATAAAAATGTAAAAAGCCTTCTTCTTGGAGGCGTATTCTCAGGAAACGGAACGGTTTGGTTTGATCACTTTGAACTGAACAGAATTGCATTTTCAAATGAAGAACCTTCGAAAAAATCTGCAAAATACATTCAGGAGTTTAAAGATATTGTGAAAAAGAATTCAATCTTTTCAGATCAACTGGACTGGAAAAATATTGAAACCAACCTTCAATATCTTTCAAAAGGCATGAAAACCATAGATGATACAGACCCTGCATTGAGCTATATTATACAAAATCTAAGACAGGCCGGTGATAATCATTCATTTATTTCCGGCAAAGAACGTTCAGAAAAGCAGAAGAAAAGCAACACCAATGAGGCAAAGCCTGATTCCAGACTGATTGATCAGAATATTGGCTATATTTCTGTTCCCGGCTTTGGTTCCGTCAACACAGAAGTTGGAAATGATTTTGCCCTGCAGATCCACAATATGATTAAAAAGCTGGACTCTGAAAATACGATTAAAGGCTGGATTGTAGATCTGAGAGGCAATACAGGAGGAAATATGTATCCTATGATCGGAGGTCTCGGAAGTCTGATTGGAGAAGGAACTTTGGGATATTTTGTATATAAGGATAAAAAAACTCCATGGATTTATAAAGACAGGAAGTTTGGTTCCAATAAAATTACAGAACCTTATAATCTTAAAAGCGGACAATCTAAAATTGCAGTTCTGATAGGTCCAAACACCGCCAGTTCAGGAGAAGCTACAACAATTGCATTTATTGGAAAAAGCAATGTAAAACTCTTTGGAAAACCATCTGCGGGCTATACTTCGGCCAATAGTATTTATCCGTTAAGCGATGGTAAAAGCTTTGCTCTGGCTTCTTCTTATGAAATGGACCGAAACGGGAAAGTCTACTACGGGAAAATTGATCCGGACGTTCCGGTAGAATCCAAAGAAGGCCACGATATGGATCTGGAGACTGCTAAAGCCTGGATTTTAAATTAGTTTCAGACTTATCCACAAAAAAATGTGGATAACTTGTGAATTTTAACATTTAATTCATTTTTCGTATTAAAATAATTACTACATTTACTATGTAATAAACATCGAAGTGGAAACTTTATTTGCTTTTCTTACTACTCTTGAAATTGCAATTAAATTTGAAATAAAAATTTAAGCACAGCATTGTCGGCTGTGCTTTTTATTGTTGTCTAATTAAAAAAATGAGATGTATTTATCTACTGGATCTGCCTCTAAAGGGCAGATTCTTTTATCCATATACCTTTTATACAAGCATTTTCGCATATTTACTATTCAACAGGTACAAAACGGTACAAACATCTTTGCCCTAGTCTCCATTCTCTGCATTAATTGTTGATTATTAAAATTAAATAATTTGTATTTTTATGAATCAAATCAAGGCCTCATAGTTCAATGGATAGAATAGAAGTTTCCTAAACTTTAGATCCAGGTTCGATTCCTGGTGAGGCCACAAATTTGCCAAACAGCACTAACTAAATAAGATACATTATCTTATTTTCTTTCTATTTTAAGAAGAAATCAAGTCCTGTTTTTTCATCAATTCTAAACGATAATATATTTTTTGAGTACTTCAAGAAGGTCCGCCTGCTTTACAGGTTTGGGAAGGAAATCATTCATTCCGGCTTCAAGGCACTTTTCTTTTTCACCCAGCACATTTCCAGCTGTAACACCTATGATAGGTATATGTTCATATCCCGGAAGCATTCTAATATTTCGTGTTGCCTCAATACCGCTCATTACCGGCATCTGTACATCCATCATAATAATGGAAAACTGTTTTTTCCTACATTCTTCCAAAGCCTGCAGCCCATTAACGGCTTCCGTTAGATGTATACCAGGTGCAAGAGATCTCATTATTCTATTATTCAGGACCATATTCACTACGTTATCATCAACCAAAAGCACTTCTAATTCCGAATCAAATACATGCGAAGTTTTCTCAGACTGATCCTTATTAATTTTTACTGTATAACTTTGGTCTACCTTTTTTAAGGTTTTGTATAGATCATGAGATTTGATGGGTTTCAATAATAAATGTGCATTTTCTATTTTTCTAACTGAACTAAGTATGCCCAGTTCTTCAGAAGAAGAAGAAAGTACTATAAATGGAGAAGTCTCATTTCGCTGATTGAACAGTCCTGTTATTTTATCTATTGTTTCCAATCCGGACATAACAGGCATATGATAATCCATCAGGATCACATCGAACCGCTCACCTTTCAACAGGATCTCTAAGGCTTCCATCCCATTAGAAGCCAAGGTAGACTTGATATTTTTATAGGTAAGCATATGCTCAAGAATGATCCTGTTGGTTTCATTATCATCAACCACTAAGGCTGTTTTAATAGTTATCTCCTCTTCGTCTCTCAATGGAGGGATCTCATAAGGAATCTCAATGTCAAAGAAAAATACAGACCCTTTTTCCTTTACGCTGCTCAGCGACAAATGGCTTCCCATATATCCCAGGATATTGTTTGAAATCGTAAGTCCCAGACCCGTGCCACCATATTGTTTACTAATGGAACTGTTTTCCTGTGTAAAGGCATTAAAAATATATTTTTGTTTCTCAATAGGGATGCCAATCCCAGTATCTCTTACTGAGAAGCGCAAAGCAATAGTACGATCATCCATGCGCAATTTCTCAACTTTCAGCTCAATCTCTCCCTTTTCTGTGAACTTCACAGCATTCCCGAGAAGGTTAATCAGGATCTGTTTTAACCTTGCTTCATCCATAAAAAGTATTTTGGGAAGACCCGGCTCAATATTGAGCAGAAGTTCAATATCTTTTTTCTGCGACTGGTAAAGGATAACATTGATCACCTGGCTCAACATATCATAAACATCACATTTTTCAATCAAGAGCTCCATTTTTCCTGATTCTATTTTAGAAAAATCCAATATATCATTGATGATGCTAAGAAGATTTTCCCCAGACTCATTGATGTAATTCAGATATTGCATCTGTGTTTCATTCAGCGGTGTCGTGAGAAGAAGGTCTGAAAAACCTATAACTCCGTTTAAAGGAGTCCTGATCTCATGACTCATATTGGCAAGAAATTCGGATTTTGCTTGGCTGGCTGTATCTGCTGTTTCTTTGGCATTTTTCAGTTCTTCATTGATCTTAACAGCATTGGTAATATTCTGTATGGAAATAATGACACCGCCTACTTCATCTTTTGTAAGATACCAAGGTCCCACTTTAAGGTCGTAATGCTGAATTTCTTCTTTTCCTTCCACCTTTAACGTAAAATCACCGTTGATGTACGTTTTTCCCAACAGCGCATTCTTATAGATCTCTTTTCCTTCTTCGGGAATATTAGGTGATATTGTGAAAAGATTATTACCGATAAGATCTATATCATTCATATTAAATTCCTCTCTCCATCTGCTGCTTACAGCAACATAATTAAGGTCTTTATCAAACATGGCCAAAGGAACAGGAACATCAGTGGCAAAAGACTGCATTATAGCCTCCTTTCGGGTAACTTCAAGAAACATTTTTTTGAAGGCATCAATGTCCTGAATGATTCCGAAAACTCTTTTACAACTATCACCTTCAAATTCGGGAATGCCTTTTACTCTTACCCAGATCGTAGCGCCATCATTACGCAACAGCTGAAGCTCCTCATCAAAAGGAATTCCTTGTTGTATTGCCCTGTTAAAAAGATATTTTATTCTATCCCCGCTTTTTCCTTTGTAAAATCCAAGGGCATTTTCAAAAGTAGGCTGGAAATTATTTTCTATTTTGTGAATTTCTCTTGTACTTTGAGACCAGAAAAGCTTTCCCGTCTTCATATTAGCTTCCCAGCCTCCCACCTGGGCTACTGAGCCTGTTTCCTCAAGCATTTCCTTAGTGTAAAACAGATCGTTTTCTAATTTACCACGCCGGATAAGATCAGATTTTAGTTGTATATAGACAAAAAGGGTTACACCGATAGCTGCAACAGCAGAAAAGATGATGAATAAAACAGTCCGATTGGAAGATTTGTTCAGATCTTCATTTTTTATGGCAAGTTGAAATTCCTCAAGTTTTACAAATTTCTGAACGAGCATGCGGCATCTATCCATAGCCTCCTTGTTTTGTACAAGTTCTGCCGGACTCATTACAATTCCTTTTTTACGATTCTCAATTAGCAAGGCATATTCTTTCATCAACACCTCTGAAGTATACAGCAGTTCATTTAGGATATTAATCTGATCTTTATCTCTAAGATTAAGCCTATCTTTGTGAGAGACAAACTGCGGATATTCATTCTTACTTTTATTGAAAGGTTCAAGAAAATTCTCCTTCCCGGTAAGCTGATATCCCCGGTTTCCAGTTTCAGCATTTAAAAGAGTACTTAAGATATCTTTTGCTAAGCTTATAGATTCCTTATTTTTTAATAACTCTTTCCTATTCTCCATCTGCTTATGTATGCTGATATAAGATGCTATGGAACTAGCAATCAGAAGCATCAAAGAAATTACTACTCCAATTTGAAGATTTCTAATAATTTTTTTTGGCATTTAATCGTATTTTGGCAATAAAATACTAAAAATAGATCATTTTATAACATTAACAAATTAATTTAAAAATTTGTCAGCAGATATTGGAAAATGAGTACAATTAAAGTGTTAAAGATGGGTTTATCAATTTTATAAAAGTTTACTTTGTATATCATCTTTCTCCATTGGTGTTTATTTTAAAAAAAACTTGAATATGTGAGATATTCGATTAAAAAATAAAATTTTTATACTTGTAATGCTTTTGCGGCCAGCTCAAAAGTTTAACGTAAATTTTGGAGAGTAAGTGAAAATGATTTCCCGGGCATCGTAGTTTTATTAAAAATCAATTCCTAACATCTTACCATTTCCGGTCATTAATTTGCTAAAAAGCAATTTCTTTTACTTCTATAGCTGATTTTTACCCTAAATTATGAAAAGAAAAATCCCCGGATCCCTCTGGGGAAAAAATCAAATCAATATAACATAAAATATGTTATTTTTTTATTAATATATGGACGTTTAGTAATGTATAATTTTTTTAATTGTTTTCAACGTAAGCTGCAAGGTTTCATTAGTACTTGATATGGAACAAATCTACAATGATCATTAAGGTAATAACAAAGTAATTCTGTAGATATAAAATTTCAGTAGTGTAGATATTGTTGGTAATAATTCTCAATTTTGTTTGATGTTGAAAAGCACTCAAACAGTTTAAGTTTATTAGTATATTCCTCTGCTACCTGAATCTGAGATTCAGAGAAATAATATCCGTACTCATCCTTACAGACTTTCTATAGTGTCCATATCTGATTTCCGGCATACGAATCAAAATTATATATACTTATTATGGATAATTATTTTTCCATATTGATTACTTCCTAAAATAAAGCCTTTTTATGAATTTATAAACCTCAAACCACAGTACGGAAACTGAAGCAGTGAGCAGTGCCAGTCCAAGCTCTTCTACATTGAGAGCGGTTACACTGAAAAACCCGGAAACAGGACCTACATAGAGAATAATCAGAAGGAAAATTACAACCAATACAGAAATCCCGGCAAGCAGGACGTTTCGGTTCTTAAAACACTCCAACATGCTGTAATAGAAAGAACGATTCACCAGACTTAGCAGTATATTGGAAAATATAAGCGTAGTGAAAACCAATGCTCTGGTTTTAGCTTCACCATTTCCATGACTGACAGAGTACTGATACAGCCATAATATCCCTACGGTAATGATGATCCCCTGAATAATGCTTATTGTGAGTTCTCTCCAGTTCAGAAAAGTATCTGTCAATGCTCTCGGAGGCCTTTGCATCGCATTTTTTTCCATTGGCTCATTCTCATAAACAATGGAACACGTCGGCCCCATAACCAGTTCCAGAAAAATCACATGCACCGGAGTAAAAATATGGGGAAATACCCAGCCCAGAAATAAAGGCAAAGAAACGGTGAGTATAATAGGAATATGAATAGAAATAATATACTGGACCGCTTTTTTTATATTGGCATAAATTCTTCTTCCTGCAGCAACCCCAATTACAAGCTTATCCAGATCGTCATTGGTGATGACCAGTGCTGCGGCTGATTTGGCAATTTCAGTTCCTTTATTTCCCATTGCCACCCCAATATGAGCTGCTTTTAAAGCAGGGCCATCATTCACACCGTCCCCCAGCATGGCCACTACATGGCCCTGCTCTTTCAAGGAAAAAACCACTTCGAGCTTTGCTTCCGGAAACATTCTTGTAAACAAAGTAGTCTCTTCAGAAAGTTTTATAAGATCTGATTCTGAACACGCGGCTATTTCACTTCCATTAACGGGCGGAGTATTATTTACTATTCCTGCCTGCAATGCAATGGCTTTAGTAGTATCTGCATTATCTCCTGTAATGACTTTTACCTGAATACCGGCGTCGTAAATATGTTTAAATACTTCTTTTATTCCTTTTTTGGGAGGATCGTAAAATACGGTCAATCCTAGAAAGTCAAATTTAAAATCCTGCTGTTTATTCGGGAAATCATTTCCTTCAAAATGAGATCTGGCAACACCGAGAACCCTGAATCCCTGTTCTCCGAAATTCTTTATTAACTTTCTAATTTTGTTTTTTTCTTCTTCTGAAAGACTGGAAACACTGATAATGGCTTCCGGAGCTCCTTTAGCGGCTATAATTCTGTCTTTGTGCTCATTTTCAAAAAGATGGGTCATCATCGGAGGTTTACCTTCCAACGGGTACTCATGAAACAGCTGATAGTCTTTTCTTTGATCAGGCTTACGATTCTGTTCGTAGACCTTATGCAGTGTTATTTCCATGGGATCAAAAGGTACGGGCTCACTACTCCACATCGCATAATCAATAAGCTCCTGCAGCGCTGTTATTCCAAACTCCGGCTCTTCATAAATCTTGTCGGAACGGTAGTCATAAAGATGTTTCAACTTCATGGAGTTTTCAGTAATCGTACCTGTCTTGTCAGTACAGATTACGGAAACGCTTCCCATGGTTTCTACGATACTGCTTCGTTTAATAATAATTCCTTCCCGCATCAGTTTCCATGCCCCCAAAGCCATAAAAGTTGTAAAGGCTACGGGAATTTCTTCAGGAAGAACAGACATTGCCAATGTGAGTCCGCTGAGTAAGCTGGTCACAAAATCTCCTGTTTTAACAAAACTGAAGATGCATACTGCAAGAAAGATAATGATTCCGATAACAGCCATTCCCTTTACAAAGTTCCGGATCTGAAGCTGTAAAGGAGATATTTCTGCTTTTATATTGAGTATGGACTGTCCTATTTTTCCTACTTTAGTTTCTTTTCTTATATTTTCCACCTCAAAAACGGCAAGTCCGGACACAGTGATTGTTCCGCTGTAGACTCTGTTATCTTCGGATCTGCTGTCCTTGAAAACAGAAAAGCTCTCGCCCGTAAGGGATGATTCATTGACAGAAAAATCGTTACTGTGAACGATTCTTCCGTCCGCATTGATGAGGTTTCCTTCTTCGGTAATGCACAGATCTCCGACTGCTATCTCAAAAGTAGGAATATCTATAATCTTTGAATCCCTGATGACCTTACTTAAAGGTTCATTCAATTTTTCAAGTTCTTCCAGTGCCTTTTTGCTCCGGTTATCCTGGTAAAAAGAAATTGCAGTAACTCCAACAATAGCAGCAAACATAAAGAAAGCCTCGCCATAATCTCCTGTAAGCACATAAATGAAGGAAACACATATAAGAAGAATCAGCATCGGCTCTTTGAGGATGTTGAGAAGAAGATCTGTCCAGGATTCTTTCTTAACCGCTTCGAGACGGTTATATCCGTATTTTTTTCTGGAAGCGGTTACTTCGGATTCTGTAAGCCCTTTCAAATTTTCCGGTATATTGTAATTCATACGAAATGGATATGATACTAAATTTACTGATTGTTTTGCTTATCAAAAGGATTTCACCGTAATATTTTTTATCAGGTTCGGTATTGGTGTACGCGGCAAACCTCTGCCTTTTCTTCAGATTCGACAGATTTTTTTCATATCTTTAAGAATCAGCAAGTGAAAGTATTATGGGAGAATTTAAAAGCACTTTTGTTTTTATGGCCGCCGCTTCTGTGGCAATGCAGTTTATCATTTAAAATAACAAATTCCTATTCCACTTGTTCTAAAATACTTTCTTCATCTTTTTTAAGAATCTTAACCGGAACCTGAAGCTCCGTCTGGATTTTTACCCTCAGGGCTTCCAATGCAGACAGCTCACCATGGACAAGCATGACCTGCTTTGGAGGAATTTTATATTTTCTGATCCATTCCAATAATTCAGACTGATCTGCATGCGCGGATAACCCTGTAATTTCTGCAATTTGGGCTCTGACCTCATAGTATTTTCCGTGCATTTTAAGTTCATGAGATTGATTTAACAATGCCCGGCCCCTGGTACCTTCAGCCTGAAATCCAACGATAAGTACTGTATTTCTGCTGTCGCCGATATAGTGTTTCAGGTATTCCAGCACTCTTCCGCCTGTAATCATACCACTTCCTGCAATAACAATTTTTGATTGTTTTTCTGCAATTATTTCCTGGGTTTCAGTATAATCCTCTGTTATGTAAATCTTTTCAATAATGTCATTCCATTGCTGTCTCCCGACTAATGTATAATCTGAGTACCTTACCATAATTTCGGTAGCGGCAGCTGCCATAGGACTATCAAGAACCACCGGAATACTGCCCGGGATTTTATTCCTGTCTTTAAGTTCCTGAAGGATATAAATGATTTCCTGTGCCCGCCCGACTGCAAAACAGGGAATAATTATATTTCCCCGGTCTTTTACAGTCTTATTAATCCAATATTCCAACTGATCAGATAAATCTTTATTTTCGTGGAGCCTGTCTCCGTAAGTTGATTCCATAACCAAAAAATCAGCCTGTGTAAAAAAATCGGGAGGAGCTAAAACTGCGCTGTGATTTCTTCCTATATCTCCTGAGAAAACTATTATTTTCCCAAAGCAGGTAATTCTCACAGAACAGGCTCCTATAATATGCCCACAGGGTTTAAACATACAGCTTATATGCTCGCTTAGCTTAATTTCCTTATTCTCATTAATCACAAAAAACTGCTTAAAAGATCTTTCAGCGTCATTTACCGTATACAGAGGTTTTGCCGGATGATGTCTTGTATAATGATGGCGGTTGGCTTTTTCGGCATCTTCTTCCTGAAGTTTGGCGCTGTCAAGTAATATCAGTTTTGTAAGTTCCTTAGTAGGACCGCTCATGTAAATTTTACCTTTAAACCCATTCTTTACGATAAGCGGAATATATCCGCAATGATCAAGGTGGGCATGGGTAAGAATAATGGCGTCTATTTCCGAAACATCGGTATCCAGCTGCACCCAGTTTTGCTCTCTAAGGTATTTTACGCCCTGAAACAGACCACAATCAATAAGAATAGTAAGTTCAGGCGTTTTTAATAAATGCTTCGATCCGGTAACTGTTTCTGCACCGCCAAGTGATTTTAAAGTAATCGTTTTCATTTTGATATCATTTACTGGACTTTTACTTTTTTATTCATCTGTTTTACGGTATTGGCTTTACCCATTTTAATGTACAGCCGGCCATTTTTATAATGGGCTTTGATATTACTGACATCAATACCTTCCGGAAGCCTGAAACTTCTTGCAAGAGAAGAGGTTAAAAATTCTTTTCTTACATAATTTTTTTTAATTTCTTCTTTTTTATCTGATGTATAAGCCTGAATGTTCAAAATGCCGTTTTCTATCTTGATCTTAAATTCATCTTTCTTAAAGCCGGGAGCATTAACCTGTATCTTGTAATTTCCGTTTTTATCAATGATATTGACTGAATGTTCTATTTTAGCAGGCTGGTTAACAATTTCGTTTTTACTCCAGAACTCTTCTGTTAATAGTTTTACTGCAGATTGTTTTTGGGTTAAAGTTTTCATAATAACCGTTTTTGATTAGATATCAAAGGTACCATAAGACGTATTCAGAAACCGTGACAGTGATTGCACTTAATTGTGATCGTCATCATCCTTCTGCCACCTATTGATAATATTGATAACTTCCCAGGCACCGGACGGATCTGCATTTCTGATAAATGTCCATCGTAAACTGTCATTCCGTATTCCGGGCACATCATCTTTAAAAGGGTCTTTAAGCCATGCTATAATATATCTGACTCCTAATGAAATAAGAATTTCAAAAATAGAGGACGAAACAGAACAGTCGTCACCGGTAATGATAACAACATCCTTTGCCTGGGCAAAATATACTGTTGCCTCATCCAACGGAACGCTGATGATGGTAATTTTATGTCTTTTATGATTGGCTAAAGCAAGAAATTGTTTGTCAATCTGACTTATATTATATGCGATCACTTTCATAGCTTCTGTTCATTCATCAAATGTATTGAAGAATAAAAAAGCCAGCCGTGTGCAAAATCATTATTAAAGATGATCTGTATTTTAATTTTTCATCTTCTGTAATCGGGTAATGTCCAAAATTGTAATCCTTCCAGCATTTCTATCAATAAGACCTTCTTCTTTAAAGTCTCCGAGAATCCTGCTTACTGTCTCGATAGCCATACCGGCCATAGAAGCGAGATTCTCCCTGGAAATTTCGAAATTTCCCGTCTCCGGATGCACCTGATATAATCTGCTGAGAATTTCTGCCATTCTTTTTCTTACTGAAAAATAAGCGAGATGTAAAAGCTGCTGTTCATGGTTGACAACATTTTGTGCAAGAATTTTAATGAACTTTTCTGCTACATCAGGATATTTACAGACCAAATGATCCAGCTCTTCTCTGGGAATAGAACATAAGGCAGCATCTTCAAGTACTTCGGCCGTTTCTTTATATTCTCTTCCTGTAAACAATGAGGTAATTCCAAAATATTCGTCAGGATAATATACACATGTCATCAGCTCCTTTCCCTCCTCCGTCATTTTTGTAGTTTTTACCGACCCGGAAAGTATGAGGTACACAGCATTTGCCGTATCACCTTCAGTGTATATAATCTGTTTCTTTTTGAGAGTTTTGATTTTGCGGACATCAAAAGATTTTTTCAGTTCTTCAAGACCACTTACAGATCGGAACAAATGATTCATCTGATCACAATTGGTGCTATAAGACTTTTTCTGATGCTCTCTTTTTTTAAGCCTGCTCTCAATTGCATTTAAAAGTTCAATATCATCAAACGGCTTTGTCAGATAATCATCCGCCCCCATTTCTATTCCCCTGCGTATTTCTGCCCTGTCCGCTTTAGCTGTAATAAAGACAAAGGGGATCAATGAAGTTTCTTCTCTTTTGCTTAAAAGATATAATACTCCATACCCATCGAGCTCCGGCATCATAATATCACACAATATAATGTCAGGTATATATCTGATGGCCAACTCCACTCCCTGTCTGCCATTTTTTGCCTGCAAAACCTCATAGCCGGCCAGTGTCAGAATTTCAGAAGTGCTTTCCCGGATGTCATCATGATCCTCAATGATCAATATTTTTGTTTTTTCCATACATAATGAACTTATTTCCTTGTAAAAGACAACGTAAACTGAGTTCCTTTACCAGGCTCGCTATTAAAATCTATATTCCCGTTCATCAGATTAACATACCGGAGAACAATATTTAGTCCCAGACCGGTTCCCGGAATATTACCAATGTTATGAGCCCTGAAAAAAGGCTGGAAGAGCCCTGCATGATCATCTTCAGGAATCCCTATTCCATTGTCTTTTACCGTCATCAGGTAATATTCTTTATTTATTTCCGTACAAAACTCAATAAGTGTATTTTCCCCGGAATACTTTATAGCATTACTGATCAGATTCATGAGGCAGTTTCTTAATAAATTCTGATCCAGACTGACAAGATTTTCTACTCCGGTATGCTGATAAATTATAATTTGATTGTCTTTGGTAATCAGCTGCATTTCTTCCACAAGTTCTTCTGAGAAATTTATAATATCAAACTCATTATAAGTTGGGGTTACCATACCCGCTTCCAGTTTTTCCAGGGAAAGAAAATCATTAAGAATCCCGTTGAGACCAGCAATTGCATTTTTTATTTTATGAAGATGTTTCAGGATTTGAGAATGATCAGCAAGCTGAAGGTATTTTTCAATTAGAACGACAGAAAGCTGCATAGAGCTTAAAGGGGTACGGAATTCATGCGAAGCCATAGATACAAAACGGCTTTTCATCCGGTTAAGCTCCTTTTCTTTTTCAAGGGAAAGATTCGCTTCTTCTTTTGCTTTTTCCAAAGCACTTAGCATCTCCTGAAGAGATTTTGTTCTCTTTTCAACCAGGTCTTCAAGTTCCTCGGTGTATTTTTTAAGAAATTCCTCAGCTTCTTTCTCTTTAGAGAGGTCGTGAATAAACCCGGTATAAATAACCCTGTCCTGGAGCTGGACTTCGCTTACAGCAAGTCTGAATGGAAACTGGGTACCATCTTTCCTAAGCCCTTTTACTTCTCTGCCTTTACCAATTATTTTTTTCTCTCCTGTCTGCTGATAGCGCAGAAGATACCCATCATGTCTGCTGTGATCGGGTTCCGGCATTAACACAGAAATATTTTTACCAATTAACTCTTCTTCTCTATACCCAAATATCTTTAACGCAGAGGGATTCAAATTTTCAATCTTACCCTGACTGTCAATAGTAATAATTCCGTCTATTGCTGCTTCTATAATTGCTTGTAAGAGTCTGGCGCTTTCCATAAAAAATAAATACTTACCCTTATTAAAGATAAGTATTTTAAATCAATTTTCTATGAAACACTGTAATATGTTAACAAATAAATATTTTTTAATTATTATTTTTATCAATATTTTGGAATCTAAAAATAGATGTGCCCTCCTTCCGGAATAATCAATAAAGGAATCTGTAAATCGTGAGCTTGTCTGGCTGCATGACTACCGGTAATAAGCCTGCTTATAAAGCTTTTTTGCTGATGACCCATCACCAGCATATCAATGCTTTTCTCTTTTAAAATGTTCAGTCCTGCATCAATGCTCTCGCTTTCAATATAGTTATAACAGATTTTTCCTTCAAGATCTCTAAAAAAAGTATCTTTCTTCTGCTGATAGGATGTATTATCTATAAGATCAACAGCGGTGTCTGTGATATGGGTTATAAGCAGTTCAGCATTGAAATACTTCGCAAATTTGATCAGCGCATGTGATATTTTTATATCCTGTATATTCAAATCTGTGGCAAATGCAATCTTTTTCAGGTCCTGATATTGATATCCTGCCGGTATGAGAAGTAATGGATATTCAGTATGCTCAATCATTTTGATACTGTTGCTCCCCAGAAGAAACCGTGCAAGATTGCTTGCTCCTTTCATTCCCATTACCACCAGTAATGTTCTGTTTCTAGCCGCTGTATCGTTGATCAGCCGTATGGGATCTCCTGTTTCGCATGTATAATAGATGGAAGGATGAAAAGGAAAAGAATCCTCTCCCCACAAATGCTTTTCTTTATATTCAATACTTTTTACCTCTTTCTTCAATTCATCCTCATATTCTTTCTTTAGTACAGGATATTCATATAAAGTCCATGCGGTCTGTCCGAGCATGGGCTCTTCAACAGGTATATGGAAGGCATGACACAGTTCTATATTACTTTTTAATGTATGTGCCAGGTGAAGAGCATATTCTGCGGCAGCTCTGGCGGGCTCTGAAAAATCGGTGGGTACTACAATTGTTCTCATTATTTTAGTTATTAAAATTGAAGTTTACGTTCCAGGATAGGATCAAGATTATAAATATCATTATAGAATACCAGCTTTCCGTTTTTGATAAGGCAGGTAAGGTAAGCAATCATGATAGGAACCGGATGTTTTAAAACAAAATCTTTTCTTTCATAACGATCCATAAAAGATTTCATAAGCGGGATCTCTTTTTCAGCTCCATCATATTTCAGCAGCTGGGCAGCCAGGTCTCCTGCATTTTCTACACGGATGCATCCATGGCTTAAGGCCCGCTGCGTCTTTTCAAATAATTGTTTCTGAGAGGTATCATGAAGGTATACCCCATAGGAGTTTGAAAATCTGAAAACGACAGCTCCAAGCGCATTATCACAGCCGGAAGACTGCCTTATACTGTATTGATACGGGTTTTTATATATTTGTTTCAAATTTGAAGAAGTAGCAGGTATTGCTTTTCCTGATCTGTCATACAGTGAATAATGATGATCTTCGAGATACCGGCTGTTTTTTACTATTTTAGGAAGCATTTCTTTTATGAATATATTTTGAGGAACTTTCCAGTCAGGAGCAGTTGTAAAATAATCAACGGTACTCTTTAAAACAGGACTTGGCGTAGAGGGTTTTCCTACAATCACCTTATAATGGAGTATCCTGTCTTTCTGAACGAAATCCAGGGAATAAGCAGGAATATTCACCAACAGATAAGTATCTCTGCTTGCGTCCATCCAGCGCAAACGCTCCATATTGATAGCAATCTTTTTAAATTCTTCTTCCCGGCTTTTAACACCATCGCCATAATTCACATTCAGATAATTCTGAAAATCAACGTATTCCTTAATTTCAGGCTGAACATCCAGAACTGTTTTTTGTAAATCATCTTTCTGTAATGCCTGATGCAATATCTCTACTGCCTTAAAACCTTCTATATTATTACCATCAATAAAAGACGAACTGTAAAAAGGATTGTATTTTCCAAAGTGCAGGTAATTGATATAAGTAATAAGAGCATCTGTCATTAAAATATCAGTTACAGCATTTTCTTTGGTATCTGTATATTGAGTTTGCTCTGCAACAATATTTAAAATTTCCGGGGTAAGACTCTGCTCATGGTAATCTTTGGAAGATAGTCCCCTTTTACCGGTATCTTTCAATAAAAGAATGGCATCCTGAAGCAGGCTCTTCTTTACAGAGGGATTCATCCAGACATATTCAAACCCGTGTTGATGATAAAACTGGTTTACAGATTTTGGAAAGTGCAGTTCCGTAAGTTCAGCTTTATCACGGAGTACAATTGCTATTTGATTGGCAGCACTTATATCTTGTCCGTGGAAAAATGTAATACTGAAAATAACAGTTATCCAATTCAATAAAGTCTTCATAATCCTTAATTTATGAATGTAAAGTTCCAAATTCATTGCCTGATGAATAATGACCCTTATCACATAAAAAAATGACATAATCCTGTACTCTATTTTTCTTATATGAATACAGCAATCATCTGTTTTGATAAATCAACTTAAAAATTATATGCACAACCATCATATGATCAACATCATTTTTCAGAATGACTGCCATCATTCCTTTAACTGTAAGTCTTCCTGAACTTTGAAGTACAAAATTGACTACAGATGAAAACAAACGAACAATTACAGCAAGATGTACAGGATGCCATCAAGTGGGAACCTCTGCTCCACCCTGCAGAAATAGGAGTTACGGCAGCAGATGGGGTTGTATCTTTAACCGGAACTGTTGATAGCTTTTCGAAAAAGAAACAGGCAGAAAATGCAGCCAGAAATGTAGCCGGAGTAAAGGTACTGGTAGAAAACATCCAGGTAAAACTTCCGGACTCAAAGGTAAAAACGGATGCTGAAATTGGTGCTGAAATCATCAGTGCTTTTGCTTCCAATGTTATTATTCCTCAGGATAAGATAAAGGTTAAGGTAGAAAACGGATGGGTAGATCTGGATGGTGAGCTTCCCTGGGATTATCAGAGAGAGATTACTGAAAATGCAATACAATTCCTCCCCGGAATAAAAGGTATCTTTAATAATATCACCATCAATCCCGATACTGATGATACGGTCAGTAAAAATAAAGTAGAAGAAGCATTGAAAAGAAGTGCTGTTGATGAAAGAGAAATAACGGTCTCTGTAACTGGTACAACAGTAACCCTGACAGGAACTGTCCATTCATGGCAGCAAAAGGAAGAAGCAGGCCGGATTGCCTGGAAAACTCCTGGTATTAAACATTTAAAAAACAAACTGGAAGTCGATTATGAATACAATGTATAAGTAAAAGATTCCGGTTATCAGAAATTAAACAGAATATTGTGAAATCTTTTCTTACAAAAAGCTTTGCTATTGCAGGCAATATTGCCTCCTTTTCTGCCCGGTTTTTCAGAGAAATGGTGAAATCCGGTTTTGAATATAAAGAGTTTACCAGACAATGTTTTGTTGTGGGATATCAGTCATTACCTCTGGTCACCGTAACTGCTTTTATCATGGGGCTGGTACTTACCATTCAGTCACGTCCGGCAATGTCCAGATTTGGGGCTGAATCCTGGATACCGGGTATGGTTTCCCTTTCATTAATAAGAGAAATTGCTCCGGTTATTACCGCTCTGATCTGTGCAGGAAGAGTTTCATCCGGAATAGGTGCCGAGCTTGGATCTATGAAGGTTACCGAACAGATTGATGCTATGGAGGTTTCTGCCATTAATCCTTACCGTTATCTTGTTGTAACAAGAACCCTTGCCACAACATTAATGATCCCTGTCCTGGTAATTTTTGCCGATCTGGTGGGAATTCTGGGAGGTTTTATAGGAATCAATATTCACGGAGATAATAGTATCAGTCACTATTTTTCCCATGTTTTTGAGTCACTGGAATTTGCCGATCTTCTTCCGGCAACCCTGAAAACATTTTTTTTCGGTTTTTTTATCGGAATTATCGGCTGTTATCATGGTTTTAGTGCTGAAGGAGGAACAAAAAGCGTAGGAAAAGCTGCCAACACAGCCGTAGTTTCAGCTTCCCTGATGATTTTTATTATTGATTTGCTCGCAGTACAGATCGCGGATTTATTTTTTGAATTGTAATGAAAACATATGAAAACCTTAACGCTGAATTTACCTTACCTCAGATTAACGGACCGCTAATCGAGTTTAAGAATGTATGCAAATCTTATGGCAATAATAAGGTATTGGACGGGATCAGCTTTCAGGTTAAAAAAGGAGAAAATCTGGTGATATTAGGAAGATCAGGTTCAGGAAAGTCCGTTACGGTAAAATGCCTTGTAGGTCTTACCAAAATTGATGAAGGAGAAATCTATATTGGCGGAAAAGCAATAACCAGCCTTAATGAAGAAGAGCTTAACAAGGTGAGGAAAAAAATTGGTTTTCTGTTTCAAAGCGGAGCTTTATATGATTCTATGACGGTGAGACAAAATTTAGCATTCACCTTACAGCATCATAATAAAAATCTGAGTGAAGAAACAATAGATCAAGCCATTACAGAAGCGCTAAGCAATGTCGGCCTTGAAGAAGCCATCGACAAAATGCCATCAGAACTTTCAGGAGGAATGCGCAAAAGAATAGGCCTCGCAAGAGCTCTGATCATCAAGCCTGAAATAATGATCTATGACGAACCAACCGGAGGGCTGGATACGATTACTGCCAAAGAAATTATAGAACTGATACGCAGCATTAAGCAGAAGTTCAATACAACTTCTATCATTATCACCCATGATTTATTATGTGCAAAGTATACCAGTGACCGGGTTATTGTACTGAAAGATGGAAAGGTCAATATGGAAGGAACCTATCAATCTATTGAAAGCAATATGGACAGCTGGATAAAATCATTTTTTGAAAAATAAATGGAGGAAGTCATGAAAAACGAATCATCAAATAATCTGAAATTAGGAATCTTTGTTATCGCAGGGATCATCCTCTTTATATTGACCATCTATTTTATTGGCCTTAAAAGAAATATATTTGGTTCTAACTTTATTCTGCGTTCAGAATTCGAAAATGTAAGCGGATTAAAACAAGGCAGCAATGTACGCCTTTCCGGGATCAATATCGGAACTGTCAGTAAAATAGATTTTATTTCTGATTCACTGGTTATGGTAAAAATGAGCATCAAAAAAGATGTTCAGCAGTATATTAAGACAGATGCGGTTGCAAGCATCGCTTCAGACGGATTGGTTGGTGATAAAGTACTTGTTATTTCTCCGGGAACAGGTTCTGCCAATGTAGTTGGTAATAATACTGTAATTGCTTCATACAAAAGCACGGAAATTGAAGATGTCCTTTTCAGCATTAAGAAAAGCGCAGACAATATCCGGACCGTTACCACCGGACTGGTTGATTTCACAGCCAAGATGAACAATAAGGACGGTTTACTGGTAAAAATAATGACCAGTAAGGATTTTGCGAACCGTATAGACAAAACGGTACAGAATCTTCAGACAAGCATGAATGATTTCGCTTCATTCACTCCTGTTCTCCACAATAAGGATGGAATTATCTACAGGGTATTTGCTGATAAAAGTCTGAGCGATAATATGGAAAGCAGTATTCTTGATTTAAAAAACAGTGCAGGGCAGATCAGCCTTTTCGCTGCGAAACTCAATGATAAGAACAATATACTTTCTCAAATAACGACAAATGATACTTTAGCGGCCTCACTGGAAAAAACATTGACCAATCTGGAGAAATCTTCTGAGGATCTGAAAAAATTCACTACAAAGATCAACAATGACGAAAATGTAGTTTCCAAATTGGTTGATAATCCAAGATTGGGAAGGTCTGTAGATTCTACCATCAATAATATCGGTAAAGGGGTTGATGAACTCAGGGAATTAGAGGCTGCGGCCAGAAACAACTTTTTATTGAGGGGTTATTTCAAAAAAAAGGCTGCGAATAAGTGAAACCTGCTTTAATAAAATCAAAGACTCACCCGCTGCTTTCATACATAATATTCAATAATAATCAATTATAATTTAAATTTATCAATCTTTATGATAAAATAATTCATTAGTTGATGAAAATTACTTATTTTAGTAGTAAACTTAAAACTAAAACCAACGCAAATGTGTAAAATATTTATAGCCGACGATAATAATTTCTTTGGAGAAATGTTAAAATATCATCTCCCGCTAAATCCCGATTACGAAGTCCTGCTATTCAGAAATACAAAAAACTGCATTTCAACCCCATACAAATATCCTGGTATAATTTGTACTGACTTTCGATTACCTGACATTCAAGATGGTGAACTCTTTAAACAGATTAAAGCCATCTAAAAGAAATAGGAAAATCAATTATTTATAAGCGATTAATAACCTTGAAACAGCAATAATTACATGAAAGTTGCCAAATTACTTTTTATAAACGGAGATTTCAAATCAGAAAGAAATGAAGAAAAGCTTGACTATCACGAAGTGCAGCTCGTCATAGGATTTGGAACCAGAAATATTATAGAAAAAGAGGACTTTTTTATTCTTTTAAAGAAAAAGTTTCCGAATGCAGAGATCGCCCTCTCCTCTTCCTCAGGAGAAATTTTTTGTAATGAAGTGTATGATGGAACAGTTGTTTTAACCGCAATCAGTTTTTCAACATCTTTCATAAAAACGTCACAAATTGATATTGAAAATTTTTCAGACAGCTATGACGCAGGAAAAAAATTAATTGAAAATCTGCCTTCAGAAGGGCTTAGATGGGTATTCATCCTTTCAGATGGCAACAAGGTAAATGGCAGCCAGGTGGTACATGGACTTAACGCCAGCCGTCCGGAAAAAGTTTTGATCTCAGGGGGACTTGCCGGAGATGGGGATAAATTTGAAAAAACAGTGGTTGGGCTCAATCAGGTTCCCCAGCCCAATAAAATTCTTGCTGTTGGATTTTATGGAGAACATCTTGAATTATCACATTCTTCAATCGGAGGCTGGGAAAGCTTTGGACTTGAAAGGATAGTTACAAAATCACAAAATAATCTTCTTTACGAGATTGATAATAAAAACGCACTGGATCTCTATAAAAAATATCTGGGAAAATATGCTGAAGAGCTTCCCGGCTCTGCCCTGCTTTTTCCATTATCGCTTAAGCTATCCAAAGATCCGTCATCAGTAGTAAGAACGATTCTGTCCATTAAAGATGACACAATGATTTTTGCGGGAGATTTACCGGAAGGAAGCAAAGTAAGGTTTATGAAAGCCAATATGGACAGGCTTATTGATGCAGCAAATGACGCAGCAAATGAATGCCTCCGGATGACCCAACATAACATTAAACTGGGAATCATTATCAGCTGCGTGGGAAGAAAGATCGTACTGGGTGACAGAGTGTATGAAGAAGCAGATATTGTTCGGGATGTTTTCAAATCAGATACGGTACTGACCGGATTTTATTCATATGGAGAATTATCTCCTTTAAGCCCGTTTGGCAACTGTGCTCTGCACAATCAAACAATTACCATTACCACAGTGAATGAAATTGAATAGCTATGGAAATCAAATTACACAATTTGCTTGAAAGGCAGATTAATAAATACCTTACGGACGACTGTAAAAATCATTCGCAGTTTACTAATTTCATCAATGCAGTTAATGAATCCTACAAATCATTTGACAGGGATAAGGAACTCATGGACTACGCTTTCAAACAAAGTGAAGAAGAATATCAGGAGCTTTATCAAAATCTTAAAGATGAAAATACCCTTAAACAGGAATCTATCAGCAATTTATACGAGTCATTAAAGATTATTGACTCCGATATTGAAATAAAAAAATCAGAAGACCTTAAAGAATTATCCCTGTATCTTTCTGAACAGCTGAGAAAAAGAAAAAGGGCCGAAGATTACATAAAGCAACAGGAAGAGAAATACCGTAATATTATTGCTAATATGAATTTAGGGCTCATTGAAGTAGACAATCATGAAATTATCCGCTACGCTAATCAGAGTTTTTGTGATGTTTCAGGGTTTTCACTGGATGAAGTCATTGGCAAAAATCCCAGTGAACTTTTCCTGTATGGAGAAAATAATATCCGTTTCATACAGGATCAGATAGAATTAAGAAAAAAAGGAGTTTCCAGTGTGTATCAGCTTCCTGTCAGGAATAAGAAGGGGGAAACAAGATGGTGGGCCATAAGTGGAGCTCCCAGTTATGATGATCAGGGAAATTTATTAGGATCCATAGGAATTCATCTTGACATAACCGACCAAAAAAAACTGGAAGACGAATTAAAACTTGAAAAAGCAAAAGCCCTGGAGGCCTCCAAGGCAAAAGAGGTTTTTCTGGCCAATATGAGCCACGAAATCCGAACCCCTCTTAATGGCATCATTGGTTTTTTGCGTGAACTTAAAAGAAGCCACCTTTCTTCAGATCAGCAAGAATTTGTAGAAAACAGCTACAATGCTTCACAACACTTATTATCAATTATCAATAATATACTGGATATCTCTAAAATTGAATCGGGAGAAATGTCTCTGGAAAATAAAAGTTTTTCTTTAAAAGACAGCATTCAAAAGGTGATTTCTGTTCTCAAACCAAAAGCGGATGAGAAAAAACTCAAGCTGATCACCTATTTTTCACCTGATATTTTTTCTGTTTTAAAAGGTGATTCGTTAAGGCTTGAACAGGTTCTGTATAATATTATTGGGAATTCGCTAAAATTCACCAATGAGGGCCAGATCAGAGTTGAATCCAAGGTCTTGAAAAGTTTCCCCGACCAACAGACCATTTCAATCAGCATTACGGACACGGGAATTGGAATGAGCGAAGAATATGTACGTGATATATTCAAAAAATTCAATCAGGAAGACAGTTCAATTTCGAGAAAATATGGAGGTACTGGTCTTGGAATGTCTATTACACGGGAACTTATTTACCTTATGAAGGGTGAAATTAATGTTGAAAGTGAAAAAAATACGGGTACATCTATTACAATAACTTTACTTCTGGACAGAGGCAGTGAAGAGGATCTGAAAAAAAATGACTGGAAAAATCAACATATTTCCGTCGCCGGCACAAGAGTTCTTCTGGTGGAAGATAATGCCCTTAATCAGCTGGTTGCCGAAAAATCACTACATCATTTTAAATGCAGCGTCGCCAAAGCCGAAAATGGTAAAATAGCCATAGAAATTTTAAAAAGAGAAGAATTTGACATTATTTTGATGGACCTGCAAATGCCGGAAATGGATGGTATCGAAGCCACTAAAATAGTAAGAAAGGAACTTGGAATTAAGACTCCCGTGATAGCACTTACGGCCAATGCTTTTAAAACAGAAATAGATCATTGCATTAACGCGGGAATGAATGATTATATCACTAAGCCTTTTAATGAAGAAAATTTACTGAATATCATTTATAAGTATGTCAAAATTCATGAAAAAACTGCAGAGACAGTATCTGATACAGATGAAAAAAGCCTCTACAACCTGAAAAGGATACAAACCCTCAGCAGGGGTGATAAAGAATTTATACAGAAAATGATCTCATTATTTATTATGCAGACCGAGACAATAATTCCATTGGTGGAAAAAGCGTTTGAAGAGAAAAACTACACCGAAATTGCAAAACTGATGGATAAAATCAGACCGGGCATACAGTCTATTGGAATTGTTTCTATTGAGGATGTTGTAAAACAGCTTGAATTACTTGCAAAGGAACAAAATAAGGAATTTCCTGAGCTGTATTCCTTATTTGAAAAAATAAAAAAGACCCTTGAAATAGTGGTGACACAATTGAAAGATGAGATTAAATAACCTCATCTGCCTGATCGGGAAGTACGATTGATTGTGTTTTTCAGATTACAATCTTCCTGTTAATCCATAAGATCATAAAACAGTCTTCCAAAGCCTGCTTCCAGGGTTGAATTTGATATACCAAATGATACAATGAAAAATCCCCGGATCTCTCCGAGGATAAAAACTTATAAAAAAAATTTGATTAACATTCCAAAATTAATAAGACTTTCTTTTTGAGGTTATGAGCATGGTCATAAAAAAACCTCCCTGAGGAGGCTAAAAAAACTTTCTGTACTTATTGTTTGTTAAAACTTTGTAAATATAAGGATAGGCTGTAGTCATTCTCTACGGGAAACCGTAATGATTGCAATTTAATTGTTTGTATGTTAGGAAAATAAATAATCATGAAACAAAGTGTGGGTTGTATATATTCAAATTTCCCCACAAAAAAACCTCCCGAATCACTGAGAGGTTATACTGTAATTTGTCAGAAATATGAAATTTTCAATGCCCAAATATAATAAAGTGTCAATACCGTCGAATATGATCTCAATCATATATCGGATAAACAGTACATAGAATTCTGATAATCCCTTTAAACTTTAGCTGTAACTTTAATTTCCACTTTCTGCCCGGGAAGTGCCAGCTCAGTCACTCCGACAATGGTACTGGCAACCATACAGGACTCACCATAAAATTCTTTTCCAAAAACCTTTCTGCTTTCAAAGCCTTCCTGCATATCGGTAACATAGATAACTTCTTCTGTAACATGGCCGGCATTTAATCCAAATTCACTCAGCAACTTGCCTATATTCTGATAGGTCTGTCTGAACTGGTTTTCCATTCCTTCTGCAAGATTTCCCTGCATATCGTGGCCCAGCTGTCCGGAGATCCACACCGTGTCACCGCTTTTTACAGATTGCACATAGCCATATGCCTCTTCCCAGGGCATACCAAAAGTTCTGAATTCTTTAGTATTCATAATGTATTTATTTTTAGAATATTCTATAATCAATAAACAGGCATAAAATCATAATGTATTGATTATAAAATCATTTAAAGAGAGTCACCTAAAAATAATATACGAAATACCGTAGTTTTATAAGTGCCTTATTTCATATCATTCTTATCAATATTGCTGCAAACCCAAATAGGCAATCATTTCGATCCGGTAAATGATAATTGGAACTGAATTATTTTTAATTTTTAAAGAAAACATCACCTACTTTTTCTTCATCATTCAATTTTTATCAAATTAAATTGTACATTTGCTTTCTGTTATGCAAAAATTTCTCAGAGTCTTTTTTGTTTTTTCTTTACTTCTGATATTTGTTTCAAATGTCAGCGGGGTAACCACGTGTCTTGATCATGCCAGACACGCCAAAAGTAAAGTAATCTATAAAAAAGGTTCAAAAGAAGAGAAAATTCCTTCCTTTTCTCAGGACGATGAATGTCAGTGTGCCCTTCATATGCATATGACACAAATTCTTCTCCCTGACTCTTTGAACATGGATTTTGCCATTGACACAACCAGTGATAATGAAATGCCGCAGCCAAAAGCCATTTCCTATCGTTGTCTTCTCGACTTTTTCAGCTCCAGAGCTCCCCCAGCCTTATTTTCTGCGGTAGCTTAATCGATGCTGCCTTAATATTTCGTTTACAGATTTTTTGGTCTGTACTGTAATTCCGTGGATATCTGTGTCTTTACACAATTAAGGATATCCTTTTTATTAATGGGCCATTCGCTGCCCGTACATCCTTATTCATGACTACCAGTAATTTTAATTATTCGGGAATAATTTATTGTATTTCCCCAAATCCTGTAAAGCTTTTCAGCACAGGCTTTATCACAGTCTCATCACTTCTTTGTGCTCAGTCACGTCCGGAAGATTCGTTATCTACAGTGGTACAAACTGTTGAGGTTATCGGAAGAAAGTCTAAAGATTATACTTCCGACTACTCTTTTGCCGCCACCAAGATCGCAACGAAAAACAAAGATCTGCCTTTAACACTTAATACCGTTACCAAAGAACTGATCACCGACCGCCAGGCTTTTCAGCTTGGAGATGTCATGAAAAATGTGAACGGTGTTTCTCCTTCAAGCTATTATAATCAATACAACATCCGTGGGATCAGCCAGAATGAAGAAGGACAGATCATCAATGGAATGCGCACAAGGCAATATTATTTTTTGCAGCCCATGACCTCCAATATAGAACGTGTGGAGGTTTTCAAAGGTCCGGCAAGTATTACGATGTCCAGTGTAGATCCCGGAGGAACCATCAATATGGTTACTAAAAAACCATTATCCAATCCTCGTCATGAAATCAGTTTATCCGGTGGAAGCTTTGAAACTTATCGTGTCACTACAGATCTTACAGGTCCTTTAAATAAGAGTAAAACATTATTATATCGTTTTAACGGAGCATATCAGAATGCTCATTCATTCAGGGATCATGTTAAAAACAGTGGTATCCTGATCTCCCCTTCTATCACTTTTGTTCCGAATGATAAAACATCCGTGAATGTGGAAATGATTTTCAATGATCTCTATGGAAATCTGGATCGTGGACAGCCTATTTTCGGGGCAGTGGCAGGAAAAACAGATTTATACAGTACTCCACGAGCTTTGAACCTGGGAGCTCCTGATGATTTTTTTAAAACAAGGGAACTTATCCTGATGGGAACCGTTGCCCATCATTTTAACCAATATATCAGCTTTAATGCATCTTATATGAAGCAATACTGGAGGGAAAATCTTCAGGAGCACAGAACTACCAATTCATTTGTTCCTGATATGAACAATATCCCGGTTTCCAGCCTTGCCATGATGCAGTTTGTTCAAAGAAAACAAAACTGGGCAACAGATAATATCAATGCGTATTTCAATTTTAAATTCAAAACGGGTTCTGTTCAGCATCAGGCTCTGATAGGTTACGACAGCCAGATCTGGGAGAAACGCAAAGGCGGACAGCAGAAAGCAGCAAGAGGTTTTCTTTTAAAGAATGGCTCTGTGATTTCCTCTTATAATCCTGCAAATGCTTCGGATTATCAGACCATCAATTATAATGGAACAATCATTCCCAGACCTAATGTAACACCATTTGACCTGAATCCCGGTGCGGCCAATTATCAGGGTACTGATTTTAATACGCTTAATGTGATCACCCCTCTGCCTTCTGCTCTTACCACAACGCATGCTGCTTATATTCAGCATCTTCTTACCTGGAAAAAGTTGACAATATTATCGGGAATACGTCAGGAATGGTTTCAGGATATCACCAATTTCAAAGAAGCCAATGAGTCATCATTCAAAAATAATAAACTTCTGTACAGATTCGGGATTACCTATAGTGTAACGGATCATATCAATGTATATGGAACTTATTTAACCGGCTATCAACCCCAATCCAATACCGTAACGCTGATGCCCAATACCTCAGCCCTTACCGGATCTGCAGCAAGATTTAAGCCTCTGACTTCTGATCTTAAAGAACTGGGAATCAAAGCGCAGCTTTTTGGCAGAATTTCATTGAATCTTGCAGTGTATGAAATCAAACAAAGAAATATAATCATCAATGCCAATAATCCTTCAGAACCTGATGAACTTGTACAGCGTGGTGCTGACCGGAGCCGTGGATTTGAAGCTGAGTTTTCCGGACATATCCTTCCTCAATGGCATATTTACGGAGGCTACAGCTATATTGATGCTACAATATTGGATGACACCAACCGTGATCTTGTAGGAAAAAGAAAGGAAAACACTTCTAAAAATTCCGTGAATATCTGGACACGCTACAATTTTTCAACTGTTGAATTCCTCAAAGACTTCGGAATCGGTGCCGGAATGCTTTATCAGAGTTCTAAAATTCCGTGGTTTACAAGGAGTTTTGAGCTTCCCGCCTATACGACACTGGATGCAGCATTGTATTATACTCCGGCAAAAACTGTCCAGCTCTCTTTCAATCTGAATAATATAACCAACAAAGTATATTGGATCGGGGCTCAGAACTACTTAAGACTGTTTCCGGGAACTCCGAGAAATTATTTACTAACTGCTACTTATAAATTTTAAAATATGGCTGCTTCAAACTTACAACTGATGGTGAGAAAAACCTGGCAGGATTTGTTTAAAGGGAAACAAAATCTGATCACCACGATTGCTGTACTCTTATTCTGTATGCTGAGTATTGGCATAGGATATACAAAATACACCGATTCTTTTTCGAAAATAAAAGAATACCGGAAGGAAGTCCGGGAAAACTGGGAACACAGGCCTGATAAGCATCCGCACCGTATGGCCCATTACGGTTATCTGGTTTTCAGAATCGGACATCCGCTGAATATTTTTGACAACGGACTGGATGACTTCCTTGGGAATGTCATATTTCTGGAGGCTCATAAACAGAATACCGCCAATCTGTCGGAAGCGGGAAGCTCGGGTACTTTGGTAAGATTCGGAGCGTTCAGCAGTGCATTTATTCTGCAGAGCATTGTCCCGTTGATTATTCTCTTTTCAGGATTTGGGTTAATTGTTCAGGAGCGTGAGAATGCTACTTTAAAGATCATAAGTGTTCAGGGAACTTCCGGAAGAGCGATTATCTGGGGCAAAATTCTGGGACTCTGGCTGTTTTCTCTCTGTTTTCTTATTCCTGTAATTCCTGTTGTTTTCGTCGCTGCACTGATGTCCGAGACAACAGATTCAGCGGATATTGTATTACGTCTGTCATTACTGCTGCCTGCTTACATGATTTACTATTTTTTTATCTGTACATTAACCGTTATCGTATCGGCAAACAGTAAAAGTACCTCATCTGCGTTGATCAGCCTTATTGGTTTCTGGCTTCTTTTCATCATTGTTTTGCCTAAAGGAATTCAGTTTGCAGC
Organism: Chryseobacterium sp. 2VB; assembly: GCF_005503635.1. Lineage (NCBI taxonomy): Bacteria > Pseudomonadati > Bacteroidota > Flavobacteriia > Flavobacteriales > Weeksellaceae > Chryseobacterium > Chryseobacterium sp. 2VB. Next base: position 155,861 of record NZ_SCNC01000001.1, on the reverse strand, counting down.
GCAGAATTTTTATCCTGCACCTTCCAGAATTGCTTTCGAAACAACACTCGAAAAGGATATCTTAAAGTCTGGAGACAGCCATAATCCTGATGATCCGCATTTCAAAAAAATCAAGGATTCTTTACTGGCAAAGTATCAGGTAAAAACAACCAATGAACTTCCTTTCAACTATGGCGGATTCGTTATGAAGGAAGGGGAAAAAATAAGTTCACATATCTATATCAGACATCAGAAAGAACTGCAGAACATTTACAGTAAACAGCAAAATCTGACTGATATTTCAGGATTCATTAATCCCGCCATTGCCATTAAAAACTTTTCCATGATTGCCGCAGGAACAGATTTCTTTGCTTATAATCAGTTTCAGAAACAGGCAGAAGAATATCGCTATAAAATGGCTCAGCACTTAAATGATTTGCAAATTGAGCACATCAGCAATATTAAACCGGAAAACGGCGGACCGGCTGCTGTCATCGACAGGCACAACTGGGAAAGGTTTCCGGATTTTCAGTATCAGTATACTTCTGTTCTGAAAAGTTTAAAGCAACAGCCCATATCTGCTGCTGCATTAGTACTATGGATGTTTATCTGCATCATTGCTATCGAAATAAGTGGAAGAAAACTAAAACTCATCTAAATGAACCGTTATTTATACACCCAATTTTACCGTAACAAAGCCTATATCATTGCACTGCTGTTTTTATTGATAGCCGGGCTGATGGCTATTTATACAGGGGAAAAATTTTTAGACAGGAACGAAGACATCATCTCCCGAAGCGGAGCATTTCAGAAAGAAAGTATTGAAAGAAATACAAAATTTCATAAGGATGATCTGGGGCTGGTTCTTTATTATATTAAATTCAATCTGGTGAATGAAACACCCAGGCTGGCTGCTTTAAATATCGGAATGCGTGATTTAAATCCTTCTATTCAGGGAGTAACCATCCGGAATCTGGAAGAACAGCGCTATAATGCAGATTTTTATAATCCCGCCAATGCCGCAGTTGGTAATTTTGATTTTAGTTTCGTTGTTGTTTTCCTGTTTCCACTGGTGATTGTTGCATTCTGCTATAATCTGATTTCTGAGGAAGAAGAAAGAGGAACCTGGAAGCTGCTGTCGGTTCAGAGCGGTAATTTACAAAAGCTTCTGGATCATAAGATGTTCATCCGTCTTTTGGCTGTTACAGCTGTATATTTTGTATTAATTATTATCGCTTCGGTCTGGATGAAAATACCTTTAGATTCTTATTATATTGCTTTTATCATCAGTGGCTGGCTGTATATTATTCTTTGGTTTGCCTTATGCAGATGGATGGTATCGTTCCGTAAAACATCGGCTCAGAATGCGTTAATTCTACTGATTGTTTGGGTGGGCATCAATTTTATTATCCCGATGAGCAGTAATATTCTGATACAGAAGCTGTATCCGGTTCATGAGTCCCTTAAAGCTGTGATGGAACAGAGAGAAGGCTATCACAACAAATGGGATGAAGCTAAGCAGCCTACGATGGAAAAGTTCTACAGAGCATACCCTCAATACAGAAATTTTACCGTGGAAGAGAATGATACATTCACCTGGACCTGGTATTATGCCATGCAGCATATGGGAGATCTTGAATCGGCAAAATCTTCGGAACAGTATACGGAAAAAATGCAAAAAAGGAATCAGGCAGCAGACTATTTAGGCTATTTCCTTCCGAATCTTCATACTCAGCTGGCACAAAGCCATTTAGCAAAATCTGATATGAATAATCATTTGCAGTATGCTTCATCGCTCAAAAAATTCCATGAGAAAAAAAGGATGTTCTTCTACCCTTTAATTTTCTCAGGTAAGAGTGCAGAATCTGTCAACTGGGCACAGCAAACGATAGAGGTTTTCAAATTCTCTTCCTCTATCAAATGGATACAGATACTTCTTCCCTATCTCATCTTCATTGCTTTATTCATCATTCTTTCACAATATAAATACAGAAAAATATGTTAAAAACAGTCAATCTACATAAAAAATACAACGATTTTACCGCCCTTCATTCTCTTAATCTGGAAGTAAAAAAAGGTGAAATTTTTGCACTGCTCGGACAAAACGGAGCAGGAAAAAGTACAACCATCAATATTCTTCTGGGACTCATTAAAGCAACTTCCGGAGATGCTTTTATTAATGATATTTCGGTAACAGAAGAGCCCCAAAAAATAAAAAAACATTTGGCTTACATTCCTGAAACCGTTCTTTTATATCCTCATCTTACAGGAATAGAAAACCTTGATTTTTTCTCCAAAATCGCAGGTTTTGATTACCAGAAAGATGAACTGTCTGCGCTCCTTAAACGTACCGGTTTGCAGGAAACCGCCCATCATAAAGCATTGGGCGGTTATTCCAAGGGGATGCGTCAGAAAGTTGGAATTGCCATTGCTCTGGCCAAAGATGCCAAAGTGCTTCTTCTGGATGAGCCTACCAGCGGTCTGGATCCGATTGCTACTGCAGAATTTACAGAAATTGTAAGACAGCTGGGTAAAGAAAGCAGAACGGTTTTAATGGCAACTCATGACATCTTCAATGCAGTAAGTGTTGCTACCAATATCGGTATTATGAAACAGGGAGAACTTGTCCAGAATTTACCTTCCAAAGCGTTTACAGCACAGGAATTACAGGAGCTGTATCTGAAAACAATCTGATGATTCCGTTACTTCTGTAAGTAACTTTTCATATTAATATCAATTGGTTGATGCCCGGTGACAATTTGTTACCGGGCATTTTGCTGATACCTGATATTTATGCCAAAGCTTTTTTGTATTCTGATAAAGCTCTTTCACGGGCAAAGGTGTGTTCTACAATGGGTGATGGATATGCTGGTGTATTCCATTCAGGGAGCCACTTTTTGATGTACAGTAAATCTTTATCAAATTTTTCTGCCTGAGCCGTTGGATTAAAAACCCTGAAATAAGGTGCAGCATCACATCCCGAGCCTGCAGCCCACTGCCAGTTTCCATTGTTGGCCGACAGGTCATAATCATTCAGTTTTAATGCAAAATACGCTTCCCCCCAACGCCAGTCGATCAACAGATGTTTGCATAAAAAGCTCGCGACAATCATTCTTACCCGGTTATGCATATAGCCTGTCTCGTTCAGCTCCCTCATTCCGGCATCTACAATCGGATACCCTGTGGTTCCTTCACACCAGTGCTTAAACTCTTTTTCATTATTCCGCCATTGGATATTATCATACTGCTTTTTAAAAGACTGATGAGCCACCTGGGGGAAATGATATAAAATCTGCATAAAAAATTCACGCCAGATCAGCTCGGACAGCCATACCGCATTATGCTTCAATGCAAAAGCCACACACTTTCTGATGCTGATGGTTCCAAAGCGTAAAGCAATTCCGAGCTGTGTGGTATGCTGTAATGCCGGAAAATCACGGTACTTATCGTAATCATCAATAATGGCTGCATCTAGAACCGGTTTTTTAAAATCAAAATCTGTTTTTTTGAAACCTATTTCCTTTAATGCCATAATCTCAGAATATTTCTGTGGAAAGAGGTTCTTACAATCCAATTCAACAGATTGATAATGCTCAGGAGTTAAAGCTTCCCGCCACTTTTTGGCAAAAGGAGTGTAAACCGTGTAAGGCGAACCGTCTTTTTTAACAATCTGATCCTTATCAAAAATCACCTGATCTTTACAGGCTTTAAAAGGAATATTTTTTTCTTTGAAAAAATAATAGATTTCCTTATCTCTCTCAATCGCCTGTGGCTCATAATCTCTGTTGCTGAAAACACTTTTGATAGTGTATTCTTCAGACAATTTCCTGAATATTTCTATAGGCTTACCATGATAGATATTGATTTTTGAATGATACTTTTTTAATGAAACATTGATATCTGTCAAAGCCTGATGGATATAATCAACCCTGCGGTCTTCTTTATCTTCCAGCTTCCCGAGAATATCAGTATCAAATATAAAAATGGGTAGTACCGGTGCATCAGACTGCAGAGCATGGTGAAGTCCGATATTGTCTTCCAATCTCAGGTCACGCCTGAACCAGAAAATGGTGATTGTATCTTTCATAATTGCTTAATTCAAATTCATTGATCATTCCTGCTTGGGAATGACTCCATAACTAAGGATAAATATACAGATTTACTCCATTAATATTTTTAATAATTTGCATGATCTGGCTTTATCATTACAGTTAATATGATGATATGAATTAAAATTTTCCGACATTTGCTCCAATTATAATAGAAGCTTACGCATGGAAGAATTTGAAGTACCGGTAACCTATAAGGGTAAAGAACTGCTTTTCAATGGAAAGCTTGCCACATTCTCTTATGGATATAAACTGTATGTAGACGTAGATGGAACTGAAGTCGTTATTGAGCGTGATGATCACGGTGACTTAAGAGCTCTTCTCCCCGATGCTGCTTCCGAAAAAAATGTAGATAAAGGACTTATTGAAGCCATTATAGAAGTATTTAAAGAGCTTCAGGTTTTATAATTTGTTCTGCATAAAAAAAGAGACTTTTCAGAAGTCTCTTTTCATTCCTATATATTGAGTTTCATTTATTCGAAAACTACATAATTGACCTTATCTACACCTGTATTTCCCGTTTTTTCATGATAAGCATACACAACAAGTTCATAGTTTCCCGGCGAACTGATGATATGATCTCCTTCAAACAGATTGGTTGAAACTAAAGACATCTCTACATTTTTCACAAATTTTCCGTCTTTCTTCAGGATTCCTTTCACTTCTATTTCATCGGAATTCCACACTCCTCCTTTATCAATAACACATCCGCACATCATCACAATATTGGCCTGAAACAGGAAAGGTTTATCTTTAATACTTTTCAGTGCAATATACTGATGGGTTCTGGGTTTCAGAATATCAATAATATACCCCGGAATCTCAAGGATAATTCCTTCTCCTAAAATATGTTTCCCGGGAATCAGCCATAGCTCTGTACTTACTACCGCCTGAGCCTGCTTGCTGTTCAAAGGAGAAATTACTTCTATATTCACAAATGTAGGTTCATCAATATCTATGGCAGCCATAAAACCTCCTGTCTGTTCATCTGCAATGGAGTTTCCTCTTACTTTGGGTGTTTTCATAATCAGATCGGTGTTTCCCGTGCTTCCGGTAGTGTTTCCTTCTGCCAGAATCCTTTGATTAAGCTTATTTCTGATGATAATATGAGCGCCGCCCAATGAAGTTCCGATAAACTTTGCATCTTTTGCTTTGGCTCTGATCATGATTTTCGTTTCTGTTGCCGAAATCAAATTCGTGGAAAAAAGAAATGCTGTAATGAGAAGTAATGCTTTCATGATTGAATTGATTTTAAATATTCCTGTTTAAATCTGTGATGAAAAGATTCATTTTTTAATTTCTGATCAATATGATCCAGATACGTAAAAATCGACAGATCTTCTGATAATACCTTCAGAATTGCTTTTTCACAACAGTCCCAGATCTGCTTCAGCTGAGGAAGCATATCAATGGCTTTGGGAGATAATGAAATGATCTGCTTTCGCTTATCTGCACTATCTTTTTTGATGATGAGATAACCGCTTTCGCTCATTTTTTTGACGATAGCCACAACGGATGGATGCGAATAGCCCAAAGGCTCAGCGATATCGGTAATAGAAATTTCGCCTTTTTTTTGCAGCAACATAAAAACCAGATACCAGTTGGGTTCCACATCAATTCCGAATTCTTTATAAAACTTCCGCACATCATGAGACATGCGGTCACTGATTCTCTTCAGTCTGCTATCCAAAGCTTTATATCCTAATTCTTTAATAAAGTCAAAATCCATCTGAAATATATTTGCTGTAAATATATAAAAATATAAAGTCAACTATATAGCTAACTTTATATTTTTTAAAATCAAATTTTAACCTAATAAAAAAGGCCTTCTTATAAAAAGATATTTACTTGAAACTTTTCCTGTATTCTCCGGGAGTTACTCCTCTGTATTTCTTGAACAGTTTGGTAAGATGGCTTTCATCGCTGAACTGGAGCTCGTAGGCAATCTCACTGAGTCTGACACTGCTGTATTTTAAATAGGTTTCCACCAGTTTTAATCTATAGTCCAGCAGATAATCCTGATAAGAAATTCCGGTTTGCTGTTTAAAATATTCTCCGAAATAAACAGCTCTAATTATCGATAAATAGGTCTGTACAAATACAATCGGGAAAGGGTTTAGTATGATTTCCTGAAGACTTTCATCTGACCCGCCATAATCGCCAGTAAAATCCCAAAGCAGGCAAAAAGACCATATGAGTACCTGAGATCAAAACTTTCTGCAATATATCCGATAAGAGGCGGCCCCATCAGAAATCCTAAAAATGATATGCTGGAAACAAATGACAAAGCAATACTCGGAGCTACTGTACTCACTTTTCCTACTGTACTGTATACGGAAGGTACACTCAGGGAACTTCCAAGGCCAATAATCATAAAGGCGATAATGCAGATCCACAGTTCAGGAAAGAAAACACTTAGAAAAAGCCCGCTGCTCATCAGCAGTCCACAACACTGCAGAACGATCTTTTTTCCATATTTTTCAATGATTTTATTCCCGATAAAACGACCTAAAGTCATCATTAAGATAAAACTTGTATATCCCATTATGACAAGGTTTTCAGGTGCCTTAACTATAGTTTGAAAATAAACCCCGCTCCAGTCGAACATTGCGCCCTCAATCGCCATACTCAGGAAGCCTATAATTCCCAAACCAATCAGTGTAGGATTCACCGCTTTGAAAATTGAACGGGTCTGCGGTTCTGCTTTATGAATAATATTGGTCAGATTTTTTGTACTGTAAAACCAAAGTATTCCTACCAGAGTGAAAATAAAAACAAAATGGTAAAAAGTTCCTACATGGAGATTAATCATCAGCAACCCGATTAAAGCCCCTGTAAGCCCTGCAAAGCACCATGCCCCGTGATAGGAAGAAAGAAGGGTTCTTTTTGTGATAGATTCTATCTCAATTGCCTGTGTATTGATGGCAATATTGCAAATATTCCCGGACACGCCGAAAAAGAACAGAACGGCCCCTAAAGTCCAATAAGAAGGTGATAAGCCAATTAAGAGAAGAAAAAAAGGATACAGCATAAAGCATCTTTTAATAATTCCGCTGCTTCCGTAAATACTGATCAGTTTTCCGGCCAGAACCATCGTCGACAGCTGTCCTATCGGCATAAGAAGCAACAGCGTTCCCAACTGTGCTTCAGTAATGGAAAGAGCAGTTTTAATGATAGGAATCCGGCTCGCCCAGGAGGAAAAAACAAGCCCGTGGGCAAAGAATAGTAAAAAACAGGCGGTCGGCATTTTTGCATTAAAAGATGGGGTCTCGTTCATTATAACAGGGTAATAAAAATCCTTTTTGCAAATTTAGACACGCTGCGCTATTAAAATGTAGTTCATTTTTGTCATTTTTATGTTCCATTTTAACCAATTAATGAAATTGCCGACCTCATTATGGTGGAAAATCACCTTATTTTTTGAACACAAATTTTTATTTTCAAGTCTGTTTAAACTTAACCACAAAAGTCACAAAAGTTTTTATTTTCTAAACACTTTGGTATACTTTAGAAAGTTTAAGGAAATACCGTGTAATTAAGTTCACATAAAATGAAAATCTTTGATTTTCAACAAAACTTTAGGATACTTTTATACACAAAGCATATAACTTAAAATAGTTTAAGTGTTTAAAAAGCTTTTGTGTCTTTTTTGTGGTTTTATAACGTTTAAATAACTTTTTCATTAATTTCGTTGTATAAAAAATGAGCCATGAAAGAAAAATGGATCGCCTATCCAACTATTTTGGAAGGAGAAACTGTTGAATTAATTCCCCTTGAAAAAGAGCATTTTGAAGAATTATATGCTGCTGCTTCAGATAAAGAACTCTGGGAACTGATTCCTACCGATTGTTCTGAAGAAACCCAGTTTTATAAAACGTATGAATTCGCCTTATCAGAAAGAGAAACCGGAAATCAATATCCATTTGTAATACGACATAAAGAAACCGGAAAACTCATCGGCTCCACCCGCTTTTTTGAAATATATCCTGCAGACAGAAAACTGGAAATCGGATGGACATGGATCACCAAAGAGTTCTGGGGAACAGCCATCAACCTGGAATGCAAATTACTACTGCTCACCTTCTGCTTTGATGTGCTGAAAACAAACAGGGTACAGTTGAAAACGAAAGACGATAATTTCAGATCACGAAAAGCGATCGAAAAAATCGGTGGTGTATTTGAAGGTATTTTACGTAAAGACAAAGTTCTCAGGGATGGAAGCACAAGAAATGCGGCTTATTACAGTATTTTGGATGATGAATGGGCCACTGCAAAATTTAAAATTGAAGCTTTCATTAAAGAAAAACAAAGTGTTGGCTAAAAAGCATACAATAAAAAACACCTGATATTTGAACCAGGTGTTTGTATTTTATTTAATTGAAAGACTGTCTGTAACTCAATGGTGTTTTATCAGTTTTCTTTTTAAAGAGCTTGTTGAATGACTGCGGATGTTCAAATCCGAGAGCATATGCTACTTCAGAAACAGAAAAGCCTGTCGTAGTAAGATATTCTTTCGCCTTCTCGATCAGTTTTTCATGAATATGCTGTTGAGCATTCAGTCCGGTCAGGTTACGAAGCATATCACTCAGATAATGGGGTGACAGATTGAGCGTGGAGGCCAGAAATTCCACCGTTGGAAGCCCTTTATTTAATGTTTCCTGCTCGTTAAAATACTTTTCCAGCACAACATCCATTTTAGCCAGTACATCATTATTAACCGCCTTTCTGGTGATAAACTGTCTTTTATAAAAGCGGTTGCTGTAATTGAGAAGAACATCAATATAAGAAACAATAACATCCTGGCTTACTTCATCAATAGATGTATTGAGTTCATTTCCAATATAATCAAGAAGTCCGGTGATTGTTGTTTTTTCCTGATCCGATAAATGCAGCGCTTCATTCGTATCATAAGAAAAGAAACCGAAGTTTTTGATATTCTTTGCCAAAGGATAACTTCTGATGAAATCCGGATGTACCAACAAAGTATATCCGCAGTATTCTGCATTCTCATCAGTAGAAAGAACCTGACCGGGAGCCGTAAACATCATTCCTCCCTCATTGAAATCATAATATCCCTGTCCATAGCCCATTTTCCCAACCGTGGAATATTTATATGAGATCTTATAAAAATTCAGGATAAAGCTTCTCTTCAGCATATCTTTTCTGATGCTCATTTTCGTATTATCCACAAGGCTTACCAACGGATGAAGCGGCTTGGGCAACTGCAGCATATCGTGCAATTCTGATATGGATGAGATCTTCAGGGGAATATTATCTTTCTTTTCCATGATATAAAATTATAAATTATTGAGTGAAAAAGACAGTACAAATGTAATTTACTTATACTGTCTTTCAAAAACCTGATTACATAAACTGTTTTCCGAACTGCTCTCTGAATGCTTCATCACCTAGTTCAAGACGCTGTGCATAGATGGCTTTAGCATCTTCTCCGGCCACATATCTCAGTTGTTTTTTACCATCTGTTGCAGCCTCATAAACTACTACTGCAATCTGTTCCGGTGTAGATGCTGCTTCCATCATTCCTTCCATTTTAGAAAACAAAGAATTCGTCATCTCTTCATAAGCAGGACTGGATGCTGAGTCCAGAGAACGGCTTACAAAATCCGTTTTAATTCCTCCTGGAGAAACAGTTTTAATATCAATTCCCAAAGTATTAAGCTCAAAAGCTAAGCTTTCACTCCACCCTTCAAGGGCCCACTTGGTCGCATGATAAGTAGAACCCAATGGGAATGCCACCAGTCCTCCTATAGACGTTGTAGAAATGAACATTCCTTTTTTCTGTTCTCTGAAGTAAGGAATAAATGCCTGTGTAACGCGTATAACCCCTAATAAATTCGTGTCCAGCTGTTTGACGATCTGATCATCAGAAAGTGCTTCCAAAGGTCCTATAAGGCCATATCCTGCGTTATTATACACCACATCGATGTCTCCAAGTTCAAGAGCCTGCTTTACAGTAGACTTAATCTGTTCCGGATTGGTAACATCCAGCGGAAGTACAGTTACATTCTCCAAAGCCGCAAGATCAGCTGCTGCTTCAGGGGTTCTCATAGTCGCGATTACTTTCCATCCGTTGTTTTGAAATAATTGGGCAGCTGCTTTTCCTAATCCTGTAGAAGCACCTGTTATAAAAATTGTTTTCATTTTTCTTGGTTTAAAATTACAGGACAAAGTTCTGCATTACAACAAACGCCGGAGTTGCCAAAATGGGGTAAGGTGTAGCCAAAACGGGTTCTTCAATATATTTGTTTTTTGTAAGTTTGTCCCGATCTATTTTTATGGCAGAATATATTCTTGACAACATCAATATCAGTACACTTTCCGTATATGACCTGCTGAAACATACCTCAGACAGTGCATTTATCGGGATCAGGGATTTTCGTGAAATCTATCCTGTTGCTATTGAAAACAATACAGGAATATTTACAAAACAATCTTCACTGCAGGATTTTCCGATGGTTACCATCAGCAAAATAAACAGCACTCTGCTTTGTTCCTGCACCTGCAGCAATGAAAAGAACCAGCTTTGTTCTCATCAGGCAGAAATAATCCACTGCATTATTGAGGATAAAAACTATCGCCTGTTTTTTGATGAAGCACTCCGCAAAAAAACCTTTCTTCCCAGAGCAAAAGAATATGGTCTGGAAAATGAGCCGGATCTGGATCAGTATTTTGAACTGGAATATACTGAAGGCAAAATTAAAATACTGCCCAGAATCAAAGAAATGCTTCCTGCAGATGATGTGATGCTGGCAAGGGATCTTCTTCCTCAGCTTCCTTCTAAACTGGATGAGCTGGCAGTATTGGAATCGGGTAAAAAGCAAATATTGGTTATCGGTAAACACCGTTATTACAATCATATGACCTTCTCACTGATGGAGGCAGAAATAACTCAGACAGGAAAGCTCAAAAATCCCGTAACTCCTGTAGATGCCATGCAGCTTATCTGGAAAGCAGAAAAACCTGCAGACATCAAATTTTATACTGCCATTACTACTTTTCAGAACAACTATAATGAAGATTACAATACGGGAGAACTGGAAGCGTTAAAACTTATTGTACAGAACCCTCTGGAACTGGAAGTCTATTATCACGACCGGGAAATCGCAGAAACGGTTTCTTCAAAATCACTTTCTCGTATTGAATTAAACACTTTAGATGCGGAGTTTCAATTATCTGTATTTAAGAAAGATCCGTTTTTTGAAATCACCGGAGAGCTGTTGTTTAATGACATTGCTCTTCCATTTAAAAATATAGTTCTCAGAAATGAGTATTTTGTGTATAACCGAAACATTTTCAGCTTTGTAGACAATCCGGACATGCTCAGAATCATCCGGTTCTTTAAGGCTCATAATGAAATTTTACTGGTTCATTCTTCAAAATATGAAGCTTTCATGCAGGACATTCTGTCTGCTTTAGAAGAACGTATTAACATCAATTACAATTATATACGACCTGCAACGAAAGTGCAGCTTGAAGACAAAAATTATCAGACTGAAAAAGTCATTTATCTCCGTCAGCAGGAAAATTATATAGGAATTACTCCCGTCATGAAATATGGTGATGTGGAAGTTCCGGTCTATTCCAGGAAGCAGATTTTTGATACCGATCATAATGGAAATCCATTTAAAATAGAAAGAAATGAATCAGCCGAAGCCCGCTTTACTTCTTTGGTGATGCAGCAGCACCCTGATTTTGAAGACCAGATGGACGGCTATCAGTATTTTTATCTTCACAGGGATAAGTTCCTGGATAATAACTGGTTTCTTGAAGCATTTGAGACCTGGAGAAATGAAGGAATCATCATACTTGGTTTTAACGAATTAAAAAACAATAAATTAAATCCGCATCGGGCAAAAATCAATATTCAGATTACCAGCGGACTGGATTGGTTTAACGCTAAACTGAAAGTAGGATTTGGTCCCAAAGAAGCTTCTCTGAAACAGCTTCACCGGGCCATCCGGAATAAGAGTAAATTCGTCCAGCTGGATGACGGCAGTATGGGAATTCTTCCCGAAGAATGGATGGAAAAGATAGCTGCTTACTTCAGAGCGGGAGAAATTGATGAAGAGCTTTTAAAGATTCCGAAAATCAATTTTTCGGAGGTAACGTCACTGTTTGAAAAAGAAATTCTGAGCAAGGAGATTCAGGAAGAACTTACCTCCTATTCCGCTAGGTTTTCAAAAGTAAAGAACATTCCGGAAGTAGCTGTTCCCTCTGAGCTGAATGCTGAGCTGAGAGATTACCAGCATGACGGATTGAACTGGCTTAATTTTCTTGACAGTTTCAACTTCGGAGGATGTCTTGCAGATGATATGGGGCTTGGAAAAACCATTCAGATCATTGCTTTTATTCTTTCACAGAGGGAAAAAAGAGGCCACACCACCAACCTGATTGTGGTTCCTACTTCCCTGCTCTTCAACTGGCAGGAAGAGATCAGCAGATTTGCGCCTTCCATAAAAGTTCTGCTTCATTATGGTGCAGACCGTCCAAAAACAACAGCTCATATGCCTGATTACGAAGTAGTTCTTACCACCTATGGGATGCTGCTTTCTGACATTCAATTTTTGAAAAATTTTAGTTTCAATTATGTATTTCTGGATGAATCACAGGTGATTAAAAATCCTAATTCAGAAAGATACAAAGCCGCAAGACTTCTTCAATCAAGAAACAGAATTGTACTAACGGGGACGCCCGTTGAAAACAGTACTTTTGATCTTTACAGCCAGCTTTCTTTTGCCTGTCCCGGATTATTGGGAAGTAAACAGTATTTTAAAGACATTTATGCTATCCCTATTGATAAATTTGAGTACAGCAAACGTGCCATAGAGCTTCAGCAAAAGATAAAGCCATTTATCCTCAGAAGAACTAAGAAACAGGTTGCCAAAGAACTTCCGGCGAAAACTGAAACAGTAATCTACTGTGAAATGAATACGGAACAGCGCAAAATTTATGATGCTTATGAAAAGGAACTTCGTGAGTTTATTGCCGCCAACGATGACGATGATCTTAACAAAAACAGCATGCACGTTCTTACAGGGCTTACGAGGCTCAGACAGATCTGTAATTCCCCTGTCCTGATGAAAGAGGGATATTCAGGTGAAAATGCCGTTAAAATTGAAATTCTGATGGAGCAAATCCTTGGAAAATCCAAAGATCATAAAATCCTTGTTTTCTCACAATTTGTCGGAATGCTGGACCTCATAAAGACAGAACTGGAACGCCACAATATTCAGTTTGAATATTTAACAGGTCAAACGAAAGACAGGGGTGAAACAGTAGCTCATTTTCAGAACAATGAAGATATCCGTGTATTTTTGATCAGCTTAAAGGCCGGAGGTGTCGGTCTCAATCTTACCCAGGCAGATTATATTTATCTTGTTGACCCATGGTGGAATCCTGCAGCTGAAAACCAGGCTATTGACCGAAGTTACCGTATAGGACAGACAAAAAATGTAATTGCGGTAAGGATGATCTGCTCCAATACCGTAGAAGAAAAGATTCTTACCCTTCAGAAAAAGAAAAAAGAACTGGCTCAGAACCTATTGATCACTGACGGAAAGAAGCTTCAGGGATTGTCTAAGCAGGATTTGATGAATTTACTGGGATCTGAATCGTAATATAAAAGCTTAAAACCAGCAAAAAAAACCGACAGGTAAAAGACCTGTCGATTAAAAAAACAAAAATTGATATGGATATGATTTAGATATGATGTGTCTATTTTTTTATCATCTTTTCTGTAAAGATTTTTTGATTTCTTGTGTGAATTTTGATCAAATAAGTTCCTTGAACAAAACGGTCCATTGAAATCGTCATCGAATTACCTTCCAGCATCTTTTGTCCGGACATGTTATAAATTTCATATTTCTCCAATCCTTCTTTCATCTTGATTGTTACAGAATTTGCGGTAGGATTTGGATATATGGCAACAAGACTTGATGCCTCTTTAGAAACTTCAAGGGTTGAAAGACTCTCAGGCTGAATATTTATAGTATAATCTTCTGCCTGACCGATAAACCAATCCGAAGGACAGGGAAGATTCTTCAAAGCTCCCATCCAGGAATTGGATTCATAGGCTTTTACCAGTCTGAAACGGGTTTCTCCCAACTGTGCACCAGCCGGAATGGTGATATTGCCTGTTGCAATCCCGGACTGCTGGCCAGGAACCGGATTGGAATTATCCAGATAGCCCAGATTAAACTGCTCATCAGCATCAAACTGATTATTATGGTTAAAATCAATATAAGCATAAGCGGATACGGTGGTTTGGCCATGGGTACCACCTGTTACGGTTATCGGATAGCTATTTCCACGGTTGACATTGAAAACTGTTGCTGTGAAGTTTTCAAGCACATCGGAATTTCCATCCAATGCACTGTTTCTAACAACTCCGGCAAATTCTACCGTACTGATCTCACTCACGGTTGAACTTGTAATATTTTCAGTACCGCAATAAGGAGCCGGGAAACTCGCTGTATTTCCTATGATATTCACTGTATAATCTTCCGTCTGCCCTGCTCTTAAACTGCTGTCGCAAGCTGAGCTTATAGAATTAGCGGCTGCAGGATCGGAATAAGCCTGAACATTGGTATTTTTAAGAACTCTCATTCTTGTACTTCCGATGGCAGCATTGGCCGGGATTGCTATGGTATTATTAACTGTAAAAGCATTGGCCGGATTGGCTGCTCCAAGTCTTCCGATATAAAAGCTCTCTCCTGCATCATCAAAATTTCCGTTCTGATTAAAGTCTATAAAAACAACTACATCGCTGGGAAATGTACTGGAAGGACCTTGCACAGAGATTGGATAAGAACTTCCCGACTGCAGATCTGTGGAGATTGCCGTAAAATTCTCATAAATTTGTGCATTGGACGACTGAACAGGTGATGAATTATTAATCGTTCCGAAAGTCACATTACTGATCATATTACTGTCAGCTCCATACTGAAAGGTTGGCATACAATATTGCAGCTGCGCATTCGTCAGTGATGCAAGTACAATACCAGAAAGAGTAGTTATTTTTTTCATTTTCTTTGTTCAATTTCCTGGGACAAATTTATATTTATTTAGAATGAATAAAAATAACAATGTAATGATATTTGTCAGTTTAATAAAAATAGAGCATTAAACATTCGTCTGCACTTATTGAACATTCTGTTTGACCAATGGATAATCAATCTGTTACCAACGCAAAAGATCCTTCTCAAATTTAACTTTAAGAAAGATCTTTTTTAATATAATAATTGAAATCTAAGGTAATTTATGCCTTTTAACCTATATTTTCGATAAGAACTGCGGAAGCGCCTCCTCCTCCATTACAGATGGCAGCAATTCCATACTTTCCTTTTTCCTGGTGTAAAACATTCACTAAAGTGGTCATAATCCTTGCTCCTGAAGCACCAATCGGATGTCCCAATGCCACTGCTCCTCCGTATACATTTACCTTGCTGATATCATAATCCAGAATTTTTTGATTGGATAGAATTACTGAAGAATACGCTTCATTAATCTCGAAAAAGTCGATATCTGACAGATTGAGACCTGTTTGTTTCAACAATTTCTGAACAGCGATGGAAGGTGAAGTGGTAAACCATTCCGGTGCCTGAGCGGCATCTGCATAGGCTATTATTTTTGCCAGTGGTTTTAAATTATGTTGCTCTATTGCTTCAGAAGACGCTAGTAAAAGGGCTGCAGCACCATCATTCAGATTGCTGGAATTGGCTGCTGTAAGTGTTCCGTCGGCTTCAAATGCAGGTCTCAAAAGGGAAATTTTCTCTGGGATCAGTTTATCAATATCTTCGTCTCTATCAACGATTGCAGTTCCTTTTTTCCCTTCAATGGATATTGGGATCAATTCGTTGCCAAACTTGCCGTTCTTTGCCGCTTCCTGAGCTCTCTGGTATGAGAGAAGGGCATAATCATCAAGCTCCTGTCTGGTAAGTCCATATTTCTTCACACCCAATTCAGCTGCACTTCCCATATGGAAATCATTGTAGACATCCCATAGCCCGTCTTTAATCAATCCATCAGTAAGATTCGTATCTCCCAGTTTTGTCCCCTGGCGGATTTTGACATAATGCGGAACGTTGCTCATGCTTTCCATTCCTCCCGTCATAACAATATGATCCATTCCAAGCTGAATTTGCTGTGCACCCATCATTGCCGATTTCATTCCGGAAGCACAAACTTTGTTGATTGTGGTAGCGTCTTTGTCCACAGGAATTCCGGCAAAGATAGCCGCCTGCCTTGCTGGCGATTGTCCCAATCCAGCACTCAGCACATTTCCCATATATACACTGTCTATATGTTCCGGAGCCAGTCCGATACTTTCATAAGCATTCTGAATGGCAAAAGCCCCCAGCTGAGTCGCTGTAAATCCTGACAGAATTCCCATAAAACCTCCAACCGGGGTTCGTTTTGCTGCTACTATAAATACTTCTTTCATAGATTTTATTTTTAAATATACCGATCAGTATATTTTGATTAAAAAAAATCCTTTTTATATTGACAAAGGAATATAACAAAGATAATTAAAATATACCAATCGGTATATTCGTAGACAAAAAAAATCTTACTTTTTGTAAGACTTTATTATTTATGCTCTGCTTAGTTGGTCTAATCTTTTCAACAGCGTAGGCATTCTGTAATCGCCATGCATCTGTTGTACTTTTAATTGAACTTCATCTACATTTATTCCTTTCGCTGTTACAAAAAGTGGGGTTTTACTTTCTCCACGAACTGCATTTCTTCGTTGGGAATCAGGAGTTCTAAATTCATTCTTTGCAATCCCAACTATAGGATACTTTTCTTCCAGTTCTTCATACAGATGACCACCCAGGCCAATTTTCCCATTATTATCCAAAGTGACATATCCATCAACAATGATAATGTCTTCTGGTCTTAATGTTATTTTTTTTAGCAGACTCAAAATACAGGGCAATTCTCTTTTGTAAAAAGCCCCGCTTTCATATTCTGAACTTACGGGAATCTGTTCTATAAAGACTTCCACTTCTTTTTCAGAGGTCCAGTCTTCAAATGCAATACACACGGTATTGGCATAATCCTCATAATAATAGGTATCAAATGCGTAAATCATATTTATTTCTTAAAAAACTCACCGAAGTGCCACAATATTCCTGAAGGATCATGTACAAAGCACTCTTTCCCCCAATCCATTGTTCTTACAGGAGTAAGCCTCACATTTTCATATTTTTCTGTAAGCTCCAGAGACAAGAGTTCTTTCCAGAATTCATCTGTATTGGCAACTTCCATAAAGATCATGGTATTATCCACCCAGTCTTTTGCATAATAATCCTGGAGATAAAAACCGATTTCTTCTCTTGTAAATAAAGACAATTTAGATTCCAGAACTACTTCTTGAAATCCCATATCTCTGTAAAAATTTCTGCTGATCTCAAAGTTTTGCGCTCCGATAAAAGGTCTGATGGATTTCAGTTTTGGTGTCATAATTTTTTATTTTTCCAGTTTTCAGAACTCATTTGAAACTTGATTTCTCCTTTTCCATGGGGTCCAGCTTCCTTCCATCCAGATTTTCTGTAAAAGATTTCAGCCCTTGTTCCAGGTGAAGTACCCAGCCATACGGAATCTTTATTTTGTTCAAAATACCAGTCCAGCATAATATCATGGAGTTTCCTGCCTATTCCAAGGTTTTCAAAATCCGGATGTACAAAGAGCGCCCAGATATTGTTTTCTTTCAGATCTGCAATGGAAAAACCAACGATCTGATCTTCCATCTCACAAACCCAACCTTTTCCTCTTTGGAATAGAAATTCCTCACAATCTTTATCGGTAACCAATCCAGGATCTGACAGCGTGTTTTCTTTCACGGAGTTTCTCACAACCTGTATTTGTGGAATGTCTTTTGGCCTTGCTTCCCGGATTATGGTTTTCATGGTAATGTTTTGCTGGCAGTTTACAGGAATGATATTTTTTAAACCTTGATAAGGTTAAAAAAATATCATTCCAATTAAAGTTAATAATTATTTTCTGTCAACCACAATTCTTTCTTCTCTGTTGGCAATATCCCATGCAGTGGTAAAAATAAGCTGGGTTCTTTTCTCCAGCAACTGATAATCAATTTTTTCAGGATCATCACCTGGTTTGTGATAATCTTCATGAATACCGTCAAAGAAAAATGCTACAGGAATATTATGTTTAGCAAAATTATAGTGGTCTGAACGGTAATACAATTGTTCAGGGTCATTCAAGTCATCGTATTTGTAATTCAGTTCCAGGTTGTTAGTTCTTTTGTTCGCCGCTTCGTTGATTACTTTAAGTTGGGAGCTCAACATTTCAGAACCAATCACATAGACATATTGTTTTCCTCTGTTGGCAGGATCATCACGTCCGATCATATCAATATTAAGATCAACCACGGTATTGGCTAACGGGAAAACAGGATTTTCGGAATAATATTCTGAACCGAAAAGTCCATGTTCCTCTCCTGTAACATGAAGAAACAGAATAGATCTTTTAGGCCCTTTTCCTGCTTTTTTAGCCTGTTGGAATGCTTTGGCAATTTCCATTACAGCTACAGTTCCACTTCCGTCATCGTCTGCTCCATTGTACACAATTCCATTTTTGGTTCCTACGTGATCATAATGAGCAGAAACCACCACAATCTCGTCCGGTTTTTCACTTCCTTCAATAAAAGCTAAAATATTTTCAGAATCCGGAAGGTTACCTCCTCCTCTTTTCTTCATGAATTCAGACGGTACTTTCTGATAGTAAGAGCCTAGTGCTTTAGGAGCTGAAATACCCAGATTCTTATAGTAATTAATCATATACTCACCCGCTTTTTTCTGTCCTTTGCTTCCGGTATCACGCCCTTCCATATCGTCTGCTGCAATGACGTAAAGGTTTTTCTTTAAATCCTCTGCATTAATCTCTTTATAGGCATTGTTAAACGCTTTGTTATGTTTTGTGGATACAGGATGTGAAGTATTCCCGTCAGATATTTTTGCCGTTCCACAACTGGTTACTACAGCCATTGCCAATAACGGAATAAGTATTTTTCTCATAAAAGATAAATTTCTTAAAAATAACAATTTTTATTAAATCCCAGTATTAATAATCAATAGGACAAAATAATATGCAGTTCATTACAAATCTACCAACACATAAGCTTAAGTGTAATTTTGATATTAAAATTTTATTATATTTGATAAAAATACAAAATAAATGAAAGAAATTTACGGATTTACTCATTATTCCTTTTTTACGGAAATGTCCGAGCTGGCAGCCAGGCACGGAAGCTTTGATCTTTCTCTGGGACTTCCCGATTTTGATATTGATGAACGCCTGAAAGTATTTTTAAAGGAAGCTGCTGAGCACAACACGCATCACTATGAACCTCTTGCAGGCAATCCTCTGCTGATGGAGAGCATTATCAGATTCAATGCAAAACGAACTCATCAAATAACGGTTACCACAAAGGAAATCACGATTGTACCCTGTGCAACCTTTGCTTTATATACTGCACTTAAATCAATTCTGAATCAAGGTAATGAAGTTATCATTATTCAACCTTCATACTACACTTATGGGCCAGCTGTTGTTATGAATAGAGGAATTCCTGTTTATTATGATCTTGATGGTGATTTTACCATAGATTGGGATCTGTTTAAAGACTGTATTACTGAAAAGACAAGAGCAGTCATTGTCAACTCTCCCCAGAATCCAACCGGAAAAATATGGAAAAAAGAAGACTGGAATCAGCTCTATGAACTGATCAAAGACCGTGATATTTATTTGATTTCAGAAGAAATATACGATACTTATTGTTATGATGAAACTGAACATTACAGTTCTTTCATCCATCCTGAACTCAGGAAAAAGACTTTCTGTATTTTTTCTTTTGGTAAAATGTTTCATACTTCGGGATGGAAAGTGAGTTATATGCTTGCTTCAGAAGTTTTAACAACAAGATTTCAATGTCATCAACAGTATATTTCTTACAGTGCCAATGCTCCTGCACAATATGCTATCGCAAAATATCTCGACGTATTTGATCCGGATCTCAATAAAAAACTCATGCAGAAAAAAAGAGATATTTTTAATGAAATGATTAAAGAAACACCGCTTCAGATCGAACAACAAGCGGAAGGAAGTGTTTTTCAGGTTGTTAATTTCAGGACTATTTCTAAAAGCATGACAGATGTAGAGTTTTCAAAATGGCTTACCATTGATAAGAAGGTTTCCTGCCTTCCACTTTCTGCATTTTATAATTCAAGGGAGAATTCTGATTATGTCAGGTTTAGTTTTGCTAAAAAAGATGAATTGATTATTCAGGCTTTGGAGCATTTGAAAAGAAGTCTTTGATTTTTCTGGATTTGCTTTTCCCAAAGATCACACAGATTTTCACAGATGATGGTGGATATTTTTAGACTGTATTTATAATACAAAAGCACCGCCATAGCGATGCTTTTGTACTATTTTCACATTGATTTTAAAGAGCCAATACTCTTACATCAATTCTTCTGTTTTTTGCTTTGCATTCATCAGTATCATTAGCTTCACAAACAGGATGCTGTGAACCATATCCTTCTGCTTCTATTCTGTCTCCGGAAATACCTAGTTCGAGCAGTTTAAGTTTGGCTGTCTGTGCTCTCAGATTGGATAATTTAAGGTTACTGCCCTCGTTACCACTATTATCTGTATATCCGCCCAGTTTTATTTTCAGATCCGGATAAGCATTTAAAATTTCTGACAAAGTATTCAATTGAAGCACGGATTCTGCTTTCAGATCACTTGAACCTGTTTCAAAATAAAGGTTTTCAATGGTATACCACTTATTTGGATCTAATGCAGACTTATCTTTTTGTTTCACCACATTGTAAAGTTGGTAAAGCTGGCTTCCGTCACCAATAGCAATTGTTTTTCCTCCGTCCAGTTTTATTTTCTGAATATTACCTGTTTCATATACAAAGTCTCCGTTTTCATTAAGGTGTCCTTTAATTTCTCCCGGAATGACCGTAATGATTTTAGAATCTCCATTTACAGTTACTGCACTACTGGAAATTCCTGTAAGGCTTTCAATTTTTGCTTTTCTGTTAGCTTCAATTTTATCTTTATGCAAAACAGCCAAAGTAGGTGCAATCACCAAAGAAACGATTGACATTAATTTGATCAGGATGTTCATCGAAGGTCCTGATGTATCTTTAAACGGATCTCCCACCGTATCACCTGTCACAGATGCTTTATGAGGTTCTGAACCTTTATAATAGGTCTGACCATTAATATCAACTCCTTTTTCGAAGGATTTTTTTGCATTGTCCCACGCGCCTCCTGCGTTATTCTGAAACATTCCCATTAACACACCACATACTGTAGCTCCCGCCAGGAATCCTCCTAATACTTCAGGTCCGAAAATAAAACCGATTAATAAAGGAGAAACGATAGCAATCGCACCAGGCAGCATCATTTTTCTGATGGATGCATCTGTAGAAATGGCTACACATTTTTCATATTCCGGTTGCGCTTTCCCTTCCAGAATTCCCGGAATTTCACGGAATTGTCTTCTTACTTCTTCTACCATTGCCATAGCAGCCTGTCCTACTGCGGTAATCGCCAATGAGGAGAAGATAAACGGAATCATCCCACCTACAAAAAGTCCGGCAAGAACATCTGCTCTGTAAATATCAATACCATCAATTCCTGCAATTCCTACAAAAGCAGCAAATAAGGCCAATGCTGTTAAGGCAGCTGAAGCAATGGCAAATCCTTTTCCGGTAGCAGCCGTTGTATTTCCTACGGCATCCAGAATATCTGTTTTTTCACGTACTTCTTTGGGAAGTTCACTCATCTCAGCAATACCTCCGGCATTATCTGCGATAGGTCCAAAAGCATCAATAGCAAGCTGCATGGCTGTGGTAGCCATCATTCCAGCTGCGGCAATTGCCACTCCATAAAGCCCGGCACACAGATAAGAACCATAAATTCCTCCCGCCAATACAATAATAGGAAGCAAAGTAGATTCCATTCCCACGGAAAGCCCACCGATAATATTGGTTGCATGCCCTGTAGAAGATTGTCTCACAATACTGGAAACGGGTCTTTTCCCCATGGCAGTGTAATATTCTGTAATAATGCTCATTAAAGTTCCCACTACCAGACCTACCATGATAGCTCCGAATACACCCATTTTCGTAAACTCATGACCTCTGAGAACCATTTTTTCAGGAAGGATATAGGTTACCAGGAAATAAGAAGCAATAGCGGTAATTACAATACTTCCCCAGTTTCCAAGGTTTAATGCATTTTGTACACTGGAAGTGGATGACCCTTCATTGTCATTAATTTTCACAAATAAAGTTCCGATCATTGAAAATATAATTCCTGTTCCTGCAATCAGCATCGGCAAAAGAATCGGGGCAAAACCTCCGAAAGCATCATCAGAAACAGTTTCTCTGCCTAATACCATCGTGGCAAGAACTGTCGCCACATAGGATCCGAAAAGGTCGGCTCCCATTCCGGCAACGTCTCCTACGTTATCTCCTACATTATCTGCAATGGTAGCTGGATTTCGGGGATCATCTTCAGGAATTCCGGCTTCCACTTTTCCTACAAGGTCGGCACCTACGTCTGCAGCCTTAGTATAAATACCACCTCCTACTCTTGCAAAAAGGGCAATAGATTCAGCTCCAAGAGAAAATCCGGTAAGAATTTCGATGGTTCTTTCCATTTCATGAGAATCTACTGTAGCTTCAGGGGCAAAAATCTGTTTAATAATCAGAAATAAAGCACCTAATCCTAAAACAGCAAGGCCAGCGACTCCCATTCCCATCACAGAACCTCCGGTAAAAGATACTTTAAGGGCTTTTGACAGTGAAGTTCTTGCCGCTTCAGCTGTTCTGACATTAGCTTTGGTAGCGATTTTCATTCCGATAAAACCTGCACATGCTGAGAAAATAGCACCTACTACAAAGGCAATTCCTATACTCCAGTGTGAATTGGCATTACTTGACCCCATCACTGCCAGTAAAATGGCAACGACTACAACAAAGTACGTTAAGATTTTGTATTCAGCCTTTAGAAAAGCCATTGCACCATCTGCAATGTGGCCGCTGATTGTTTTCATTTTTTCATTTCCGGCATTCTGTTTATTGACCCAGCTGCTCTGAAGAAATGTATAAAGCAAAGCTATGACACCAAAAATTGGCACTAACACAAATAGATCCATAGTTTATTATTTTATATTAAAAAATTGAGATTAGTCTTATAAATATAATGAAATTATAAACACGCAATAAAATTCACTAATAATAATCTATTATTTTGTAAATTTGTTTCTCACCACAATTTGAATTAATCATTTATGAAAAGGATTTTATATACACTTTTTTTATCTGTAAGCATAAGCAGTTGTCATAATAAGATACCTAAAGAAAAAGCTGAAATACTCTATTTTGGAGGTCCTATTATAACCATGGAGGATTCTCTTCCGCAAGTTGAAGCAGTAGCAGTTAAAGACGGGAAAATACTTTTTGCCGGAACAAAATCGGAGGCAGAACGTTTTTCAGAACCGGCCACCAAAATGATTAATTTAAATGGAAAAACCCTTCTTCCCGGTTTTATAGATGTTCATGGGCATCTTACTTCAAGAGCAGGAATTATGGATGCTGTAGATCTGTCTCCCGAACCCTATGGCACGGTGAATTCAATCAAAGATTTGCAGAATACAATTAAAAGCTATATCAAAAACAATAAAATTAACGGTCAGCAACCCATTATCGGAAATGGGTATGATGATGCGATTATGACAGAGCACCGTCATCCTACAAAAACAGAACTGGATGCCATCAGCAAAACCAATCCTATTATTGTTATTCATGCTTCGGGCCATGCCAGCGTTGCAAACAGCGCCATGTTACAACTGCTGGGAATAACAGAGTCATCAAAAGATCCTGAAGGAGGACACATTGGCAGGGACAAAAAAACTGGAAAACTGAACGGAAAACTAGAAGAGAATGCCAGTTTCACTGCTTTATTGACCTTAACGGAAAAAATGAATAAAGGCAAAGATACTCAGGCTCACGCCATGGAAAACCTGATGAAGGCTCAGGATGAATGGCTCAGCTATGGACAGACTACCATTTGTGATGGGAGAACCATGGGCGAAAGTGTTGCTCTGTTAGAAAAGGCAGCATCTCAACATCTTTTTAAAGCTGATGTTGTTTACTTTCCCGATTATGAATATTTCAAAAAGGATTTCAACAGTTTCAAACCAAAATATATGAAATATGAAAACCGCTTGAAACTGGCCGGGTTCAAATTTTCTGATGATGGTTCTCCACAGGGAAAAACGGCCTGGCTCACTCAGCCTTATTTAGTTCCACCTGAAGGTCAGTCTAAAGATTATAAAGGGTTTCCCATCTTCACGGATGAAACGTTATATAACGACCTGAAAACACTTTTCCAGAATCACATAACTGCACAGCTTCATGTAAATGGAGATGCCGCCATTGATCAGGCTATACGGGTTATTAAAAGGTTAAAAGATGAAAATATTTACCATCCGGAATTACGGGCAACGTTAATTCATGTGCAAAACAGCCGCCCGGATCACATTCAGAAAATAAAAGAATTAGGGGTAATTCCTTCTTACTTTTCTACTCATGCGTATTTATGGGGAGACTGGCATTATTCAAGTGTTTTCGGTCCTGAAAGAGCTGCTTTTATAAGTCCGGCCAACTCAGCATTAAAAGCAGGAATTACGTTTACCATTCATCATGACGCTCCGGTTACACCACCCGATCTGATTACCGCAGTTTATGCAGCAGTGAATAGAAAGACGCGTTCGGGAATGATCTTAGGACCTAATGAAAGAATTACTCCCATGGAAGCTTTAAAAGCGATTACCATTAACGGAGCCTATCAGTTGCAGGAAGAAAATAAAAAAGGTTCTATTAAAGCAGGTAAAATGGCTGACTTTGTTATTCTTGATCAGAATCCTTTAACGATAAGTCCTGAAAACCTCAGAAACATTAAGGTGCTTGAAACGATAAAAGAAGGAAATTCCGTATACCAAAGAAACTGAATCTATTGATATCATAAAATATTTACAAAGAAAAAAGCAGATGAAAATTCACCTGCTTTTTTGTATGTGTTGGGAAGAAAATCTTATCCTCCGAATTTTTCTGCGTAATCAGCCTGAGAAGCTTTGATCACTTTTCTTGCGTGCTCAGCTCCGTAAACTTCCTGGATTCTGCATTTTGCAGGCTCATCCGGTAAGTTTTTATAGGTAAGGAAGTAGTGCATTAATCTTTTTACTTCTGCTTCCGGTAATTCAGAAATATCTCTGAAGTGTCCGAAAGCGTGGTCATTGATCATTACAGCAACAATTTTATCATCCGCTTCACCACCGTCGATCATTTTGAAACCACCGATTGGAATAGCTTCCATCAATAAGCCTCCTGCATGGATATTGTGAGAACTTAAAACACAGATATCAAGCGGGTCATGATCTCCCATCGTTACATCATCAGCTCCAGCCTCTATAGCAAGTTTCATTACTTCATTATGGCAGTAAGTTCTAGGAACAAAACCATATAAAGCAGGGATAATGTTAGAGAATTTCTGCGGCCTGTCTACCTTTAAATATCCTGTTTCTTTATCTACTTCATATTTAATAGTATCTGAAGGAACAATTTCCACAAATACGTTTACAACATTTGGCGCATCTTCTCCTGCAGAAATTCCGTGCCATGGATGTGCTTTAAAATTTGGAATCATTATTTATCTGTTAATTTTTAAGTTATTATTAAAATTTCTTTTCTTAAATCTTCAATGGTTTCAGCAATATAGTCGTTGCCTTCCATATAGTTCATGATGAAAATCGTTTTGAATTCATCCAGCTGAACCTCTCCTTTCAGCCCGTCATAAGTTTTATGAAGCAGTTCTATAATTGCATTTTTTGAGTCTACGATATTCTTCCAGGAGTTTTTTGTAATGTATAACTGCTGTGAGGAGTTGTATTCAAATTCTTCATTGATCGCCTTTTCAGTCAGGAAAATAAACTCATGAACGGCCAGTCCCCTGTCGAACCTCTGTATAAGGTTGGAAGGCTTCATTCTGTCCAGAAACAAGGTCATTCTTTCATAGGAATGTGCTTTGTTCTCTGAATTGGATTTCACACTAAGTAATTTGATTTCCTGGTTCTTAAGAGTAATGTATGAGTGTACAAATTGTCTGAGCAAAACCAGAAAAGGAATTGCAATAATCAATGCAAATGCATAGGGTAAATATCCTGATAGACTCGTCATAATTTTAGACTGCAAAATTACTAATTATTTTCCGTCTTCTAAAGAGTTTTTAAAGATATCCACTTTAGAAATTTGTATATAGACCAAAGCAAGGATAATTATAAGATAAAAGCCAAGCATCATCCTGTTTACCAGAGACGGAAAAACCAAAAATCTCAGCATGACAGTTGTGTAAATAACAGCAAAAAACAAGAGCTGAGCCTGATTCTTCTTATTGTAAAACGAGAAACGATTGGCTAAAATGATTACAATAAAAATCAATAAAACCGGAAAGTAAGAAGAATTGAACTCCAACATTACATTGCTTTTAATAAAGTGAATATAATCTGCAAAGGAAAACGGATCAGGCTGCGACACAGGATAAATCTGAACTTTGGTAAACTGATTCATAAAAAGGGCAGACCACGAAACCCGATTAAAAGCCTGTATTAAAAAGAAGGAAAGAAATATATATCCATATGATACCAGTAATGAACCTGTTGTAATCTGAAAGTTATTTCTATAAAAATAAATAAGGGCGTACAGGAATGAATAAAAAATAAAATATTCAGGTCTTGTAAGCACACACAGCATAGCCAATATGCCTGCGAAAAAGAAATTTTTTCTCACTAAAAACACATAAAAGCTCAAAAGAAGCAGCAAGCAGGATAAGGAATCTGCTGAAACATGCCGGGCCGATTCCGGCAAAGGCTTGAACAGTGAAATTAAAACAGTAAGGATGAAGGCAAGAGGATAATTTCTCAGAATTTTTATCAAAAAGCTAAAAATCAGAACAAGAATCAATGCATAAGAGATAACTGAAATCAGGGAGATTGAAGCAGAAGCACTGAAACCAAGCTTAAACAATGACCAGCTGATAAAATTATAAAAAGGTTTCACCACAAAAAGCTGCAGCTCTTCTTCGTAGGCTTTAGGATTTTGCGAGATGATTTTATAGTAAGTACTCTCCCCTTTTGCTACTTCCTCAGCCATTGGATTAACAGGACCAAGTCCCGCGAAATCAGGATTCTTTTTTCTCAGTTCGTCATATACCTTCTGATGAATTTCTTCAATTTTCATTTCAGGATATTCCGTTTTATAGATCAGTCCCATATAGGCTTCCATATCAGTATTGTAGTAATGATGGGTATACAGGTAGTACGACATAACGCATACATACATTGAAAATATAAAAACAAGAATATTCTTCTTTTTTCCCATACGCTGATATTAAGGATACAAATGTAAAAAAACTATCATTTAAAATGCATAAAGAAAGTTTTTATGAAAGTTCCCTAAAGCTCAAACAGGGCGGGTCTTTGTGTTACTTCATGATAGCACACGCTATTTTCATCAAAAAAATGATAGACAAGACTTTTCCTCGTTCTGTTCTTATCTGTGTGAGGTTCTCCGCCATGAAGAATATTGGCATGCCAGATCAGTAGATCTCCTTTTTTGGCTTTAAAAATTTCTTTCTGTAAGCCTAATTCTTTTACTTTATCTTCCAGAAAGGTTTCATAGGCTCTGTAGCTTTTCTTTCCTATTTTCAGGGCTGTGCCTTCATTATCATAATCGGAATTCAGGAAATAAGGAAGCTTATGACTTTTAGGAATATAATGAAGCGCTCCGTTACTTTCGTCTACATCTTCCAGGGCAATCCATACTCCAAGCAGGCCTCCCAATGGATAAGTGGTCATATGGATACTGTCAGAATGGGTTTTCTGCTGGCTGCCGTTGATGAAGTTGATACTTTGGAAAAGCTTGGATTTTCCGTCCAGTAAAACAGATAAAAAGTCTAACAGTTCTTGATCACTTCCAATATTTTTAATGATTTCTGAATGATGGATTGCAAACATCAGTTTTCCTCCGTAAATAAATTTCAGAGTCCCGTCCTTCATCAGTTTATCAATTTCAGTATTGATTTGATCTGCTGTTTCCGGACTAAGGAAATTTCTCAGAATCATATACCCATTCTCATCATACTGAAGAGCACTTTCTTTATTTTCTTCAGAAAGCTTCTTAAAAAAAGGGGTTTCCTTCAATTTTGTATAATCCAGTGTTCTTTCACTAGCTGGAAGATGAGCAAAATCTTTGCTTGAAATACTTGAAAAATAGTTCTTATTGATTCCGTATTTTTTATATAATGGAATATTATGCTTTAATTTATTCTTTTTAAACAAGTTATAAAGCATGTATGATAATTTGTACTGACGAATCTGTTGTAACATAACTGTTTTACTAAGGGTTTTATAAAGTTACGGAATATTACTTAATTAGAACCAATCTAAACAATGCTTTTCATCATAAAAATGGCTTTCCTCTCAATATAAGATACCCTAACTTTTTGAAAAGGTTCTTTTTTGAATTCTCAATAATTCCGTAAGGCCTTAATTCCGGCCGGAATCCGCGGAAAAACTCCTCAATATTAGGGAGTTCTCCTCCTTCAAAATCAAATATATGAGTTTCAATATTCTCTTTAATGACATGATCAATCAATACGGATGCTCCTGATAATCTGACATAATTTTTATCATTAAAATTTCCTAAAAGCGCTACCATATCACAGTCCGTATAGGTAGCAATTACATTGATAATCTTATGCTGATAGTAAAATGCCGTAAATTTGAGGTAACCAAGATGATGAAAACTTTCAAAGATCCTCATGAATTCTCCAAGATCATTTTCTTTGCTCAACCCTATGGTATTCGCTTCAATAAAAGCTTTAGCTTTATCGTAAGTGATTGTTTTAATTTCTGATTCTTTTAAAACAGCTTCATCTAACCGAAGTTTTCTTTTTCTTTGGGGTGAATATCTTGTATACACCTTCTCATAAGCATCAGGATACAGTAAAAAATTCTTCTTGATTCTGATCTTTGTACGAAGCTGATTGACATCATTGAAAGGATAAGCCCTGATCATATAGTTTTTTTCCAGATATTCCAGAAAAGCCTCATTAAGATCCACATCATCTTTAACGGAAAAAACACCAAGCTGCTGACAAAGCTTAGGGTTGTGCACGATTTTTATCCCGTATTTTCTTACAAAAGGAACAGGCATTACTGCTTGGTAATCTTTATAAACAAGAATTTCCCAGGGCATTGTAGAAGTAGTATCTAAAAAATGCTTTGTAGCAGAATATTTTCTCTGCTCGGAATTTTCTAAACATTGAGTATATTTTACAAAGTCAATTTCATGGTATTTTAATCTTCTAATCATAACAATCCTGCGTCCGAGAAACTAAAATAAGCATCCTGCGTGACAATAATATGGTCTAAAAGCTGAATACTTAGTGTATTTCCTGCTTCTTTTATTTTCTGTGTGATATTGATGTCTTCCCGGCTTGGTTTTAAGCTTCCGGAAGGGTGATTGTGGGCAATGATAATGCCGGTTGAAAAATGATCCAGTGCGGCTTTATAAAGAGTTCTTACATCTACAATAGACTGGCTGATTCCTCCCTGGGTAAGCTGGGAGACATGAATCACTTTATTGCTGTTGTTAAGGAAAATCGCCCAGAATTCTTCTGTTCTCAGATCAGAAAGATGGTTTCTGAGAATGATATAGGCATCGTGACTGTTTCCAATCATTGTTTTTTCAGGAATTTCCTGAACAGCTCTCCTCTTTCCGATCTCTAAGGCCGTAATGATTGAAATAGCCTTTGTAGCACCAATTCCCTTGAATTTCATCAGATCTTTAACGGTTAGCAAACTTAACTGATGCCAGTTGTTACTGACAGAATTCAGAATTTTTCTTGCAAGCTCTACAGCATTCTCATCCCTGTTTCCACTTCCCATAATAATCGCCAACAGCTCAGAATCCGAAAGTGAGCTCTTGCCTTTCTGCAAAAACTTTTCTCTGGGTCTGTCATCTTCTGCAAGAAATTTTATAGCCATGGAAAGGAATTATAAGTTAATAGAATGCATATAAGATGATCGGCTTCTTCGACTGATCAATATATTTTGCCGTTTCTTTAAAAGCATTTATTGAAAGCATAGGACAGCCTAAACTTAAACATGCAGGATTCCGGGATTCAGTATCAGGAATGCATCTGTAAGAATGAAGAACAATGGCTCTCTGCATAGCATTACTGTTGGTAGAATCCAGACCTGCCAGCCGATACGCTTTACCAAATTTTCCTACATAGCTTTCTCCAATAGCATATTTTCCAAGGGATGACTGATAAGATCCTTCAATATTACTGAATTTCAAAGCATCTGACTTTGGAATAACCGAACCTGAACCATGAGAGACAACAGCCTGCTGTACGATTGTATTGTTTTTCAGGTTATAAATAAAATAGCGATACTTTCCTGAAGGGATTTTAAAGTTGATAAAAACAGCCAGTTCCTGATTGTACTCTTTTCCTTTAATATAATTTTTAATCTCCGAAATCCTTGCCTGAGGAATACCCAATGGATTCAACTGCTGGGAGTCAGCTTTTGAACAGGAAATTACTATTAAAAAAAGAAAAATAAGGTGTTTTATCATCTGGTTTTTATACTGCTACTCTATGATCATTCCGTCTTTCATAACAAGCTTACGGTCTGTAATTTCTGCAAGATTAGGGTTATGGGTTACAATAACAAAAGTCTGGTTGTATTTGTCTCTGAGATCGAAAAACAATCTGTGAAGATCATCCGCATTCTTGGAATCCAGGTTACCTGTAGGCTCATCTGCAAAAATAATTTTCGGTGAATTGATTAAAGCCCTTGCCACAGCTACCCTTTGCGCCTCTCCACCAGAAAGCTGGTTGGGTTTATGATTCAGTCTTTGCTCTATCTTCAGATCTTCAAATAAAGCATAAGCCTTTTCGATAGCTTCTCTTTCGTTGGCTCCTGCTATTTTTGTCGGAAGCAATACGTTTTCCAACGCGGTAAACTCCGGAAGAAGCTGATGAAACTGAAATACGAAACCGATATTCTGATTTCTGAATTTTGAAAGCTGCTTATCATTCATATTGATAAATGATTCACCTGCTATTTCAATTTCAGTATCGTATTTACCGGACTGGGTGGGATGATCCAGTGTTCCTAAAATCTGCAGCAGTGTAGATTTACCTGCTCCCGATTCTCCTACAATAGAAACCACTTCTCCTGTTTTGATATGAATATCAACTCCTTTCAGTACCTCTAAATTCCCATAAGATTTATGGATATTTCTTGCTTTAATCATGATTCAAAAATAGTGAATTGCCTGCAAATAAAAAACCGCTTTTTGAAGCGGTTTGTATTTTATTTTACTTTTTGAATGTTTAGATTCCGGCAATCTACTTATACAGTTCTTTTCTATTAATTTTTTAAATTATTACAGTCTTATTTTTTATAAAAATATTTGTACCAGAAGCTTTTTCTAAACCTATAAGGTTTGTCATTCATCATCATTTCCATTTACCAAAAAAACCTCCCGATTTGGGAGGTTTCAATATTTTCAATTCAGAAAATTACAGTAACAATGTTAATGGACTTTCTAAATAGGTTCTTAATGTCTGCAGGAACTGAGCACCTGTAGCACCGTCTACTACTCTGTGGTCACAAGCTAATGAAAGTTTCATAGTGTTTCCAACCACGATCTGACCATCTTTAACGATAGGCTTCTCGATAATCGCTCCTACTGAAAGGATAGCAGAGTTTGGCTGGTTAATGATACTTGTAAACGTTTCAATTCCGAACATTCCTAAGTTAGAAATAGAGAATGTAGACCCTTCCATTTCGTTAGCCTTAAGACCTTTACTCTTAGCTCTTGATGCCATATCTTTCACAGCTGCGGAAATCTGGGTATACGTCATCTGATCTGTATTTTTCAATACAGGAACTACCAATCCGTCCGGAATAGCTACTGCTACACCAATATTGATATTTCCTCTGTGGATGATCTTATCACCAGCCCAGCTTGAATTTACCTGAGGGTGTTTTCTTAAAGCAATTGCAGTGGCTTTAATGATCATATCATTGAAAGAGATCTTGGTATCCGGTAAAGAATTGATTTCTTTTCTTGCTTCAATTGCCTTATCCATATTAATCTCCACCATCAGATAGTAGTGAGGGGCAGTGAATTTACTTTCAGAAAGACGTTTTGCAATAATATTTCTTACCTGAGAGTTTGGAGTTTCTGTATCTTCACCCTGTACAAAGCTTACTGCAACAGGAGCAGCGCTTGCTGCAGGAGCTGAAGCAGCTGGTTTTGCAGCTGGCTGATAGTTTTCAATATCTTTTTTAACGATTCTTCCGTTTTCACCAGATCCCTGAACACTGTTGATATCAACTCCTTTATCCTGAGCCATTTTCTTAGCCAATGGAGAGATTGCCACTCTGTCAGAAGATGAAGTATTAGCAGCCGGAGCAGCTTTTTCTTCTGTTTTAGTTTCTGCTTTTTGTTCGGCTGGTTTTTCAGCTGACTGACCCGCAGCTTTTGGAGCACCTACAGCGGAAACATCTGTTCCTGCAGGGCCAATGATTGCCAATACGGAATCAACCGGAGCAGCACCTCCTTCTTCTACACCCTGCTTCAATAGTACTCCATTGAATTCAGATTCGAAATCCTGTACCGCTTTATCTGTTTCGATCTCAGCAAGAAGATCTCCTTCTTTTACTGTATCACCTACATTTTTGTGCCATTTAGCCACCTTACCTTCTGTCATTGTATCAGAAAGTCTCGGCATTGTAATAATTTCAACTCCTGCCGGAACTTCTGCAGCAGCAGACGCAGCAGTTTCTGCTTTAGGCTGTTCTTCTGATTTTTTTTCTTCAGTTGCAGCAGCGGGAGCAGCAGCCCCACCTGTCAATCCTGAAATATCTTCTCCTTCATTCCCGATAATAGCTAAAACAGAGTCTACAGCAGCAGCAGATCCTTCTTCTACACCTACGTATAAAAGGGTCCCTTCTATTTCAGATTCGAAATCCTGCACTGCTTTATCAGTTTCAATTTCAGCTAAAATATCTCCTTCTTTTACTTTATCTCCTACTTTTTTATGCCATTTGGCCACCTTACCTTCCGTCATTGTGTCGGACAGGCGGGGCATCGTAATTACTTCTGCCATAATCTATATTGATTTGAGATTCGAGATTTGAGATTTGAGATTTCAGAAATTTCAAACTTCAAATTTCAAATTAATTTTTATTTTTTAGTTTTCTAATTTGTCTAGGAATGGATAGTCTTCCTGAGCATATACATACTCATAGATTTTTTCTGCATCAGGATACGGAGAGTTTTCCATAAATTCGATACACTCTTCAACAAAGTCTCTGGACTTGTTATCGATAGCTTCCAATTCTGTTTCTGTAGCCCATCCGTTTTCTAAGATTCTATGTTTTATCAATTCGATCGGGTCATCATTTTTATGAAGAGCTACTTCTTCTTTAGATCTGTATGGCTCAGCATCAGACATTGAGTGTCCTCTGTAACGGTAAGTTCTTGCTTCAATAAATGTAGGTCCGTCTCCTCTTCTTGCTCTTTCAATAGCTTCGTAAGCAGCTTCTGCTACTTTCTCAGGATCCATTGCATCTACAGCAAGGCAAGGCATTTCGTATCCTAATCCTAATTTATAGATATCTTCGTGGTTGGCAGTTCTTTTTACAGAAGTTCCCATTGCATATTGGTTGTTTTCCACAACAAATACTACCGGAAGTTTCCAGTTCATTGCCATATTGAAAGTTTCATGTAAAGAACCTTGTCTTGCAGCACCATCTCCAAAGAAACAGATGTTTACAGCTTTTCTGTCGAAATATTTATCAGCAAAAGCAATACCTGCACCTAAAGGAATTTGTCCTCCAACGATACCATGTCCTCCGTAAAAACGGTGTTCTTTACTGAAAATGTGCATAGATCCACCCATACCTCCGGATGTCCCTGTAGCTTTACCACAAAGTTCTGCCATGATTCTTTTAGGATCCACGCCCATCGCCATTGGATGAATGTGACATCTGTAAGCAGTAATCATACTGTCCTTTGTCAGATCCATTGCATGTGTAAACCCGGCAGGGATAGCTTCCTGACCGTTATACAAATGTAAAAATCCTCTGATCTTTTGTTTTAGGTAAAGAGAACGGCATTTGTCTTCAAACCTTCTCCACATTGTCATATCTTCATACCACTTCAGGTATACCTCTTTAGAAAATTCTTTCATGTGTTAGCTCTTGCTTTTTTATGATGAAATAGTTGAGCAAAATTATGAAAAAAACTTTGTTTTTATTCTATACATAGATAACTTTTCGATTTTTCTGTAAAATCTACTTGCAGGCCGGACGGATTATTCTTAATTTTCGAGCCTTTGAAACTCTCATAAAGCAACCTTTTATTAATCATTTTCTTATCATGACAGCTAAGCAATCAGCCTGTTAATGTGGCTTTTCCGAAATTACGATTAATATAAAAATACAGGAAAATGATTATGCTTCACTCTCCATTTCCTTCCCCTTTAATTATCGTTAATATATCTTTTGGTTATTTCAATAGCTTTTTTTTCGGAGAAAAACCGGTAAGTTTGAGCGTTCTGTCTTCAATTTCATTAACAAAATTGCCATATTGGCTGGCTGTTCTTGCTTTAATTTCCTTCCATTCCTGATCTGCCAAAAATCCTTCCCAGGCCGTTTTCATAGTGGCTTCATCTTTCCATTCAAGCAGATAAACAAATTCTGTTTTATCTTTAAATTCCGATTCCCAGATAGACACAATGGTAAACCCATATTTTTTCATTATTCTCAAAGCATGATCTCTGAAGCGGTCCAGAAAAACCTGCTTGTTCTCTTTAGGAATTTCATAAATTCTTAATTGATGTACAGGCGGCGAAGAAATATTTTCCGTGGAAACCTTTTGGCCGAAAGTAAAAAATCCTAAGATAACCAATACGAATGTGAATAGGTGTTTCATGATAATGATTAAACTGATCAATTAAAAATAAAACATTTCCTGCAAAATTTAATATTAATCTAAAAAGTAAAAAAAAGTTAGTACATCAAAACCTATTAATAATGAATTATTTTCTCAATTTATCCATCAACTTCCACCGGCTTCTTCCCCTTGTTTTTTGATGTTATAATGGTATATTTGACCTTTAAACTTGATTATGGAAGAAAAACAGTCTTCATTATTACATAAAATTTCAAAAGTCATTTCTGATTTTTTTAATCCTTTGGTCTCTCTGATCATTTTCTTTACCTACATGAGCATCAGGGAATATTCTCTTAAGGATTCTATGCTGTATTTTCTGCCTGTATTATTAATGATCATTATTCCGGTTGTTGTATGGCTGGTATGGAATGTGAAAACGGGAAGATACACCAATATGGATGTCTCCAACCGTGTTCAAAGGAAAAGCCTGTATATATTTATTGCAGTTTGTGTCATTGTTTATCTTCTTTTTAATTATATCAGAAACGGATATATTGATCTTGTCATGTTGTTTATTCTGGTACTTCTTTTCGCCCTGCAGATCAGTAATCTTTTTATCAAAAGCTCGATGCATACAGCATTCAATGTATTTGTAGCAGCATTATTTTTCTCACTCGACTGGAAAATGGGTCTGGTGTGGCTGGGAATTGCTGTTTTGGTCGGAATTACCCGTATCATTTTAAAAAGACATACCGTAAAAGAAGTATTTATGGGGGCTGGAATAGCTTTTCTGGTATCTTTTATCTATCTTTATTGCAATATTCAATTTCAACATTAGAATACTCTATGAAAATAAATCATCTTACTGCCGCAGAAGAAAACTTTATGAAGCTGTTTTGGAAAATGGAATCTTTCTATCTGAAGGACGTTATGGAGCAGCATCCGGAACCGAAACCACACCAGAATACGGTTTCCACTTATTTGAAAATATTAGTTGAAAAAGGCTATCTGTCCACTGTAAAAGAAGGGAGAATCTTCAAATACAGCGTGCTTGTTCCTTTAGAAGAGTATAAAAAATTCCTGTTAAAAGAGCTTTCACATAACTTTTTTAATCATTCAGGGAAAGAAATTCTGGAGCTTTTATTAAGTGAAAAATTAATTTCCCAGGAAGATATGAAAGGCTATTTCGATCTTAAAATCGAAATAAAGCCGGCAAAAATTGAAGAACCTAAGTTCGAAGTAGCTGAAGAAATCCTGAATCCAAAAAAAGAAAAGAAAACCAAAGGAAAGGAAAAAGAGAAAGACAAGGACAAGGACAAAAAGAAGAAAAAGAAAAAAGATTAATTTAAATTCAAAAAACACCAAATCATGAAAACAAAATTCCAGGAAACTCTAAGCCGGGCCAATGAAGCCATTTTCCGATATCCGATGGTTTTGGTAATGGCTTTATTAGCTTCTGCCGGTGCCATATGTATCGCGGAAACAGATCGCTTTGAAATCACTTCTTATATCAAATTTATCATTTGTGCCTGTTTGGGAATTTCCCTGATGTTTGCATTAAAAATGCTGTCACAAAGGATCGGAAAAGAATTATTACTGCACGTATCCGGCGTTATCTTTCTCATCGGTTTTTACTGTATTCTCCCTGACAGAAAGGAAAGTTTTACAGAAGTGCATGCTTATCTTATCGCTGTTACCGCTCTTATCTCCCATTTACTCGTATCATTTATTCCGTTTCTGGAGAGAGACAGAGAGCTCAGGTTCTGGCAGTACAACAAAAATCTTTTTATCAATATCTTTCTTACTGCCGTATTTACAGGAGTTTTGACTGGTGGCGTCGAATTGGCAATTCTGGCCATTGATAAACTTTTTGATTTTAACTTTCATGACAGAATTTACAGAGATACTTTCTTTGTTCTCGCTATTTTCGGGAGCAGTTTTATATTCCTTTTATTTAATGATAAAGGCTTAAACAACCTTGAAAAAGATGGTACCTATCCTGTTGTTCTGAAGTTTTTCACTCAGTTTATTTTAATTCCTTTACTCCTGATCTATGTAACGATCCTTTATTTCTATTCTGTTAAAATAGTCATCAACTGGCAGCTTCCGAGAGGCTGGGTTTCTTATCTTGTTTTAGCGTACAGCATTGTGGGTATTCTTGCATTGCTTCTGGTACATCCTCTGAAGCAGGAAAACGCAAAATCCTGGGTCAGGATATTCTCAAAAGCATTCTATTATACAATCCTGCCTTTGATTATTCTGCTTTTCACTGCAATTTTTACCAGAATTTTAGAATATGGTTATACAGAACCAAGATACTTTGTTCTCCTGCTTGCTTTATGGCTGTTAAGCATTGTAGTATATTTTATTTTTAACAAGAAAGCCTCTATAAAATTCATCCCTGTCAGCTTATTTTTATTTTGCGTTTTTGCATTGATTTTCCCTTACCTTAATGCTTTTAGCGTAGCTAAAAGAAGTCAGAAAACGGAATTAATGAATATCTTAAACCAACATCAGCTGATCAGTGCCGGCAAGATTAATTTCCAGAAAAAGGTTACAGATACAATCCGTACTGAAATTGCCAATAAATTTGAATTTCTGGCTGAAAGAAAACAAGGGGCATTCCTATCGGGTTTACTGAATGAAAAAGATCAGGCTGAATTGTCAGAAAATATTGAAAAAGGTTCCTTTTACAGTATCAATTACAGCATTCAGAATAAGTTTTCAGATGTGAATGTCACTGTAAAAAACAGGGCGTACGAAATGAACAGACTCGTTCTTGTTCGTGAAGAAAAGGCTGTAGGAATCGGGAATTATCAATATTTAATTTCTTTCCATCGGTATAGCAGAGATCCACAACAACTGAATAATGATCAGTTTGAGCTTACGGACCAACTGACAGAAAAATCCTCATTGAAACTCAGTTTAAATGATCAGGAAGAAGTAGATTTCGGACCACAGATTATTAAACTATTTGAGGAAAATAAAAACAAAACAGGAAACGTAAAACTTTCTGAAATTGCGATGGAATCTGACTTAGGCAAGTATCACGTTAAACTTATTTTCAATGAGATCACAAAGGAAAAATACTCTGAAAATGACACTGCCGATATTTATTACGAAAACGTTTACATTCTTATAAAATTAAAATAACGTTCCAATAAAAAAGAGACTACCTTCTGGATAGTCTCTTTTATTTATCTGAGTTGTATAATTTATCTGTTCGTTCCGGAACTCCAAAGCGGAGAGTTTCTTCCGTAGATCACAAGATTTCCGTCATCCTGAACGGACAACTTGTTTGCTCCTTTACCACCTGTATTTGAACTGAAGGCAACGCCATTTCCACGGGTATACACTACCAGATTACCATCTTCCTTGAAAATTGCTCTTACTCCTCTGCTGGTTGTCTTTGCTTCCCATACAGGAACACCGGATTTGTTATAAAATACCACAACATTTCACCCCAAAATTATAATTAAATGATTTACTGGAAATAAAATTTCCATAAAAAAAGCGGCTTAAAAGCCGCTTTATATTTTTACCAACGATTTCCGCCTCCGCCACGGTTGTTACCATAGCCTCCGCCTCTATTGTTGTTGTTACCATAACCTCCACCTCTGTTGTTATCGAAGCTTCTTCTTGGTTTTTCTTCTCTTGGTTTAGCTTCAGATACGTTTAGAGTTTTTCCGTTGAATTCTTTTTGGTTAAGAGCTTCAATAGCTTGCTTTCCTTCTTCATCACCCATCTCTACGAAACCGAAACCTCTGGAACGACCAGTTTCTCTGTCTGTAACGATTTTAGCTGATGATACATCTCCAAATTCTGCGAATAGATCGTGCAACTCATACTCTTTAGTTGCGTAATTGATGTTTGAAACAAAAATGTTCATTTTAAATAAATTAAAAAATTAATAAAAATTTGGTATATAAAAGAAAAACAACATAAATTAATGAACAAATATTGATTCCAAATATAAACGTATGCAAGATACAATTAAAAATTTCAAATCAAAGCTTTTTTTACATATTTCTCACATTATGTTGAGTACAAGCGATCAAAAAGGATATAAAAACAATTTAAATAACTGAAAATCAAACAATTAAATACTGTATTATCATTTAGTTAATTTATTTAACATTTGACGTAAAAAACAACCTTTATCCAACTTAATCCCGCATTTATATTGACGCACTTATTTTCATTTTAAATTCGAAAAAACATCAAATCATCAACATATGAAACAGCATACCACCAATTACACAGATACTCTTATTGAAATTGCTGAAGACTGTCCGGTTTCCCAGGCACAGATTCCTCCGGAAAAGAAAACAAAGACACTCGCCAACCTTCAATATGAGAAGCTGATAAAACAGCCTTATCAATACTCGTCCGATGATCTTATTTTTGAATGTTATGCAATTAAAAATGATCTATCAGAAAGCGAAAAACAAAGTGAAAGAGAAAAATTCTTTTCCAAAGGCCAGCCCTGCCTCCGCTGCTCTCCTCTTGCAAAAAAATA
This sequence comes from Chryseobacterium sp. 2VB, assembly GCF_005503635.1. NCBI lineage: Bacteria > Pseudomonadati > Bacteroidota > Flavobacteriia > Flavobacteriales > Weeksellaceae > Chryseobacterium > Chryseobacterium sp. 2VB. The sequence continues at coordinate 116,151 of NZ_SCNC01000001.1, read as the reverse complement.
CGGATTCGGGTTTCATCACAATTCCGAAGGAAAAGTTGCCCTGATTCCTGTGGAGAGTGAAGAATATCAGATATTGCTAAATGACCGTTCTGTAACAAAAACAAAAGCCATGCGTTCCAAAAGAAAATGATTGAGAAAATGAATGATTCTTTTCAGTTCAATGAATACTATTCTTTTGAAAAGATCAGCTTTTAACACTAAATTTGTACTTCAAATTATTAAAAGATATGAACTACCATACCAGAAAATGGGTGAAGCCCGAAGATTTAAACCCCAACCATTCACTTTTCGGAGGAAGACTTCTTCAATGGATTGACGAAGAAGCGGCATTGTATGCTATTATCCAATTGGAAAACACAAAAGTAGTAACCAAATTTATCTCTGAAATCAACTTCGTGAGCTCCGCCAAACAGGGAGATATTATAGAAATAGGAATTGAAGCTACTCATTTCGGTTCTTCTTCTATTACTTTGAGATGTGATGTAAGAAACAAAATGACTCATCAGACGATTATTACTGTAGAAAGAATTGTCATGGTCAACCTTGATGCGGAAGGTAATCCTGCTCCTCATGGCAAGACCCAGATTGAATTCGTAAAAGACAGGTTAAACAAAAGCTTATGAAAATATTCATAAAGAATATGGTCTGCAACAGATGTATTGCGGCGGTAGAAAATATTTTCCGTAATGCAGATGTAAGGATAAGCAATATCTTATTAGGTGAAGTAGAAACAGAGAACGAAATTTCACCTGAAAAAATCCAGATTATAGAAAAGGAATTGCTTGACACAGGTTTTGAAAGGATCATGGATTCTGCACATCAGACCGTAGAAAAAATCAAAAACCTGATTATTGTAAAAATAAGCGACCTTGATATCCCGGAAGACTTTCTGCTTTCAGAATTTTTAAGTTCAAAATTTCACAAGGATTACAGCGCTCTTTCAAAAACATTTTCGCAAAACGAAAATATCACATTAGAGCAGTTCTTCATTCTTCAGAAAATTGAAAAGGTAAAGGAACTTCTTTTGTACAATGAATTCAATCTTACCGAAATTGCAGGGAAACTGGGCTACAAAAGCGTTCAGCATCTTTCTTCCCAATTCCGCAATATAACCGGATTTACTCCTACAGAGTTTAAAAAACTTAAAGAACACCATCGCAAGGCGCTTGACAATCTTTAATACGTTTGAGTGTTTGAGGAGTGAAGGAATTAAGTATCCCTATCACACTTACAAACTCTCAAACGCTCAAATCCTACAACTCTCAAACCCTCTTACTCTTATACTCTCAAACTCACCCACTCCACCTAATTTTATAACTATTATCCTTAAATTTATAACAACCTTAGTTTTCCATTTTGGAAATTTGTAGTATAAATTTAAGAATCATGGAACAACAGTATAAAATACTCGGAATGACCTGTTCCGGCTGCCAGAAAAAGATATCCAACCAACTAAACAGTGTTGATGGTGTTAAAGCCGATGTAAATCTGGAAACCCATACCGCCACCATCACTTCTGATCATGGAGTGAAACTTTCAGTTTTAAATGATGCTTTGGCAGAAATAGGAAAATACAGACTCGAAGATCCCAATACCCCAGATACAGCCTTTGTAAAACCTCAGAACCGTGTATCTCCGTCTTCGGTATACTATTGTCCAATGGAATGTGAAGGCGATAAAGTTTATTTCAAGCAGGGCGAAAGATGTCCTGTCTGCAAAATGTATCTGGTTCCTATTGAAGAAAAGCTGGCTAAGGATCCTAATCATAAACCAACCTATTCATCAACCAACCTTCCTGAAAACTTTAAAGATAATATCGGGAAGCATTATTGTCCGATGTTCTGCGAAGGGGATAAAGTATACGATGAGAAAGGCAGCTGTCCTGTTTGTCATATGGATTTGGAGCCTATCACTGAAGAACTTGTACAAAATGTAAGCTCTCATCAGCATCACGCTCATTCGCATACTGCTCACAACCATCACGATCACCATCACAGCCATCATCACGAAGCACCAAAAGTAACTGATGAAATGGCCGGCAGATATTACTGTCCGATGTATTGTGAAGGCGACAAAACCTACGATTCCAATGTAGGATGTCCCGTTTGTGGAATGGACCTTGTAAAATATCCTGAAAAGAAAACTGCAAAATACACCTGTCCTATGCATCCGGAAATCATCCGTGACGAACCCGGAGACTGCCCGATCTGTGGAATGGATCTCGTAAGAATGCCAGACAGCGGTGATAACGAGGAAGATGAAACCTATACCATATTAAAGAGAAAATTCATTACCTCACTGATATTTACGATTCCGGTTTTCATTCTTTCTATGGGAGGAATGTTGATCAACTTCCCTTTCTCTCATCAGATTCAGGGATTTATTGAGCTTGCTTTAACGCTTCCGGTCATGTTTTATTCAGGATGGTTTCTGTTGAAAAGAGGCTGGGTTTCCTTCAAAACATGGAATCTCAATATGTTCAGTCTTATTGCTCTTGGAGTAGCCGCAGCATTTATTTTCAGTATTGTGGCCTTATTCTTCCCGGATATTATTCCACATGAAATTCGTGGACACAATCATGAAATCCCATTGTACTTTGAGGCTGTCTGTGTGATTTTAACCCTTGTTATTTTAGGTCAGCTGATGGAAGCAGCAGCTCATAAAAAAACGGGAAATGCCATTAAAGAATTAATGAACCTTTCACCTGATGAAGCCAATCTTTTGATAAACGGTGAAGAAAAAAAAGTACTGCTTTCCCAGGTAAAAATAGGAGATTTATTAAAAGTAAAACCGGGTGAAAAAATTCCCGTAGACGGAAAAATCATTGAGGGAAATTCTATTGTAGATGAAAGCATGATTACCGGAGAACCCGTTCCTGTTGAAAAAAGTGTAGACGATAAAGTATCTTCCGGAACCATCAACGGTAACCAGGTATTCATTATGAAGGCAGAAAAAGTAGGTGATGAAACACTGCTTTCCCAGATCATTAAAATGGTGAATGAAGCCAGCCGCAGCAAAGCTCCTATCCAGAAGCTTACCGATAAAGTTTCTAAAGTATTTGTCCCTGTAGTCATTCTTATTGCTGTGCTTACTTTTATTCTGTGGCAGTTTTTCGGTCCGGAAGGGAAAAGAACCTTATTTGCTTTTGTGAATGCTGTTGCAGTTCTTATTGTGGCTTGTCCCTGTGCCCTTGGACTGGCAACTCCAATGTCTTTAATGGTTGGAATCGGGAAAGGTGCTAAAAACGGAATCCTTATCAAAAATGCAGAAGCTCTGGAACAAATGAATAAAGTAAATGTTTTGATTACTGATAAGACAGGAACTTTAACAGAAGGGAAACCCTCCGTAGAACATATTGAAACGGTAAACGGAGATGAAAATCAAATTTTAAAACTGGCTTTTTCTCTGAACCAGAATTCTGAACACCCGCTTTCCAATGCCGTCATAAAAAGAGCAAAAGAAGAGAATGTAAGTGCTGAAAAAGTAGATCAATTTGAAAACATATCTGGAAAAGGAGTCAAGGGAAATATCAATGGCAAGACCGCTTATCTTGGAAATGAAAGTCTATTGACCTCGCATCAGATTATGATTCCGGAGAGCTTAAAACAGAAAGCAGTAGAGGTTCAGTCTAAAGCCCATACAATTTCTTATATCGCACAGGAACAGCAGGTGCTGGGATTCGTAAGCTTTACAGATAAAATCAAAGAAAGCTCTAAGAAAGCCGTAAAACAGCTGATGAGTGAAGGTATAGACGTCATCATGATGACCGGAGACAACGAACACACTGCCAAAGCTGTTGCTGATGAGTTAGGAATCAAACATTTCAAAGCCAACTGTCTTCCTGAAGACAAACTGAATGAGGTAAAAAAACTACAGCAGCAGGGCAAAATTGTAGCGATGACGGGAGACGGAATCAACGACTCTCCTGCCCTTGCACAGTCTGATGTGGGCATTGCTATGGGTACAGGAACAGATGTTGCGATTGAAAGTGCTGAAATTACTTTATTAAAAGGCGATATCCTAGGTGTTGCAAAAGCTAAATTACTGAGTGAAAAGCTTCTCAGAAACATTAAGGAAAATCTGTTCTTCGCATTCATCTATAATGTGCTGGGCGTTCCGGTTGCGGCAGGATTATTGTATCCATTCTTTGGAATTCTTTTATCACCAATGATTGCAGCTGCTGCGATGAGCTTCAGTTCCCTGTCTGTGATACTGAATTCATTGAGATTAAACTCCGTGGATCTGGATATAAAATAATAACATGACAAAAGAAAATCTTTACATAGGGTGCTCGGGATTTTATAATAATGACTGGAAAGGGTCTTTATATCCTGAAAATGCCCCAAGTAAAGATTTTCTTTCTTTATACTCAAAAACGTACAATGCCGTAGAAATCAATTCTACTTTTTATAGGAAGCCAACCTCAAAAACACTGTTAAAGTGGCATGATGAAACACCCGGGGGATTCAGATTTTTCATTAAAATTCCAAAGGCCATTACGCATCAAAACCTGCTTGAAAATTCCAAAGACGAGATTGCTGTATTCTGTGACCACATTCAGGACAATCTGAAAGATAAACTTTCCGGATTTCTGTATCAGCTTCCTCCTTCCTTTAAAAATACGGCAGAGAATACAGAGCGGATTATCAACAGTATTGATCCCCGATTTCTGAACGTCATTGAATTCCGGCACAGCTCATGGTGGCAAGAAGAAATATTCGATCTTTTAAAACAACACGATATTGTCTTCTCAGGCGTAAGTTTTCCAGGCCATCTTCCTGAAGACCTTATTATTAATCATCCGGAAATACTGTATTACAGGCTTCATGGAAAACCTGTTCTTTACAAATCAGAATATAGTAAAGATTTCATGGATGCATTAGCTGAAAAGATTAAAAATGCCTCTCAAACCTCTTTTATTTTCTTTAATAATACCTGGGGAACGGCAGCTATTAAAAATTCGCTGTATCTAAAACATATTTTGGAATAACACTCCGGCAGAATAATTTGATTTTGTTAAAATAAAATTATTCCCTTTCAATTGAAGAATATTGAAATCTTAACAAACATAGAAAAATACTATCGTTTTCATATTTATAAATGTTAAATTTTAAAGAAAAGAAAATCATAAATTTACAACTTGTCAGGTAATGTAAATCTCCTTTAAAATAAAGTGCTTAAAATAAACTTAAAAAGAAAAAACACTGTACAGCTTGGCATATAATTTGTTAATTTTCAACTGTTATTTTTAACGATTTTTAACAATTTAAAATTCCATTATTTTTATGAGAAAAATTTTTGCGGGAAAGTCAAAAAATATGACTTTTCTTGGGATGGTTGCATTGATGAGTGCAACTTCAGCATTACTGAACAGCTGTAATTTCAAAAACGAAGTGAATAATGACCCCGTCGTCAGTTCACAGGAACATCCTTCCGCAGAAATAGTCCCCGATAATAATGAAGAAGAAGTAGCCCCTGATAAAAGAGTGATTTATCTTACTTTCGATGACGGCCCCAACCAGGGAACCGAAAATCTTTTAAAAATCCTTGACAAAAGAAACGTTTGCGCAACTGCCTTTCTGGTTGGTAAACATGCTTATGGAAGTAAAAGACAAAAAGATGATTTTCAGCTTTTGAAGCAAAATCCCCTTATAGAACTGGCTAATCACAGTTTCACGCACGCCCATAACAAATACACTGATTTTTATAAAAATGCTGACGCTGTAGTTCATGATTTTGATATCGCCAAAGACAGCCTGAAGCTTACTGATAAAATAGCAAGAACTCCGGGAAGAAATATCTGGAGACTCAACAATATTAACGTAACAGATATTAAAAGCTCAACAGCAGCTGCAGACGGTCTTAAAAAAGCCGGCTATAAAGTTATTGGCTGGGATCTGGAATGGAGACCTTCTCAAAAAATGACTTTAAAAGGAAGTCATGAAGCCATGATCAGGAAAGTAGACAGCATCTTCTTAAACGATCTTGAGAAGACATCGAGGCACCTTGTATTCCTTACCCACGACCAGTATCTTAGAGATGCAGACTCTATCAATGAACTGGATATGTTTATTGAGAAACTGCAGAAGAGCAACAAATTTGTGTTCAGAAAAATATCTCAATATCCTAAAATCAATGAGGTTTTGAATTAATAACCCCAGCAGACCTGATATCACTAAGCTTTGAACATTCAGAGAATTTTCGGACATTTGTATTATGAGTATTAAAAAGAACTACAACACTATAAAAAACCAGCTGCCATCCACTGTGCAGCTGGTTGCCGTTTCTAAAACCCATCCGGTTTCTGCAGTACAGGAAGTCTATGATCTCGGACAGAAGGTTTTTGGAGAAAATAAGGTTCAGGAACTGATGGAAAAAGCACCTCTTCTTCCTCAGGATATCCAATGGCACCTGATCGGCCACTTACAGACCAACAAGGTGAAGTACATTGCTCCTTTCATAGATACCATACAAAGTGTGGATTCTGAAAGATTATTAACAGAAATCAATAAAGAAGCAGGAAAAAATAACAGAATCATCAAAGTCCTTCTGCAGGTAAAAATTGCAGCTGAGGATAGCAAATTCGGGCTTGAAATTTTTGAAGCAAAAGATCTTTTCCAGCAATACATTGAGGGTAAATTTCCGCATGTTGAAATTACCGGCCTCATGGGAATGGCCACATTCACCGATGATGAGCAGCAGGTTAGAAATGAATTTTTAACCCTAAAGAAGCTTTTTGATGAATTAAATCAATCAAAAACATTAAATACCCTATCAATGGGAATGAGCGATGATTTCCCGATAGCGATCGAGTGCGGAGCCAACTCTGTGAGGGTCGGATCTGCTATTTTCGGGAGAAGAGACTACTCCAAATAGAATATTTAGGTACAGTTTTTGCTAATAATTGAAACAAAAAATTTAAATTTGCAACTATGCAAAAAATCCTTATAGTAGAAGACGAAAAAGCAATCTCGGGAGTACTTCACAGTATTCTTTCGGATGAACTCACCGATTATGAATTTGTTATTGCCGAAGATGGCCTTGAAGGTTACAAACAGGTGGAAAAAGAAGATTTCGCATTGGTGATTTCTGATATCAAGATGCCTAAGCTTTCAGGAACCGAGCTTTTGAAACAAAGTCTTGCCTTAAAACCGGAAACTACTTTTATCATGATCTCAGGCCACGCAGACATCGATTCTGCTGTTTCCTGCCTGAAAGAGGGTGCATATGATTTTATTTCCAAGCCCATTGACATCAACAGACTTATTACAAGTGTGAAAAATGCATTGGTGAAAGAAACCCTGAAGAAAGAAAACAAAAACCTTCAGACAGAAAATAAAACCTTAAAGAAAAAAGTAAGTAAAAAATACCAGATGATTGGTACCTCTCCTGCTCTTCAAAAGATTCAGGATATGATTGAAAAGGTAGCCGCTTCTGATGCCAGAGTTCTGATCACCGGGCCTAACGGTGCAGGAAAGGAGTTGGTGGCTCATGCGATCCACAATCAAAGTGAGCGTGCAAGAGGTCCCATGGTAGAGGTAAACTGTGCTGCGATTCCGTCTGAACTTATTGAGTCTGAACTTTTCGGACATGTAAAAGGATCTTTTACAGGTGCTATTAAAGATAAGCAGGGAAAATTTGAACAGGCCAATGGCGGTACTATTTTCCTTGATGAGATTGGAGATATGAGTCTTATTGCTCAGGCTAAGGTATTGAGAGCACTTCAGGAAAGCAAAGTTTCTCCTGTGGGAAGTGATAAAGAAATTAAAGTTGACGTAAGAGTAATTGCGGCAACCAATAAAAATATGCAGAAAGAAATTGAGGAAGGAAAATTCAGAGAAGACCTTTATCACAGACTTTCTGTTATTGAAATCTATGTTCCGCCATTGGATGAAAGAAAAGAAGATATCAAATTATTGGTTGAGCACTTTTCAGGAATGATTGCTGATGAGCATGGTACTGCTGCGAAAAAGTTTGATGATAAAGCTATTGATGCTTTAAAAGCGCTTTCGTGGACTGGAAATATCCGAGAATTAAGGAACGTTGTTGAAAGATTGATTATTCTTGGTGGAAACACTGTTTCCGAAGGTGACGTTGCAAGTTTTGTAAGGAAATAATAAGCTATTATTGACCATATTATAAAAATTTGCAGTGTTACCACTGCAAATTTTTTTTTGACCCTATTTGAATGATAAACTATATGAATCTTAAAATATTATGAACTTTTTAAACAAAAATTATACGAAAGAATGCCTGACTTTGGCTCTGCCTGTAATGCTTACTCAGGTGGGGCAGGTTTCAGTAAATTTATTCGATAATATTATTGTCGGAAAATTGCTGGGTGCCGATGCGCTGGCATCCGTTTCATTGGGAAATGCTGTATTTTTCTCCATATTTGTACTAGCTCTGGGCTTTTCATTTGCGATTCCGCCATTGGTTTCAGAAGCACACTCCAGAGAGGATCATGCTACGATCAACTCTGTGTTCAGCCACGGTTTTATTATCAATATGTCTGTAGGGATTATCCTGATGGTCATCTTATTGTTGGGAATGCCGCTACTCTATCATTCCGGACAGCCTGCCAAGATCATTCCTGATACGGTAAGCTTTCTGAGCATAATGGTAGTGAGTATGATTCCTTTCATGGCATTTCAGACCCTTCGTGAAGTTTCTGAGGGACTTTCTTATACGATTGGAGTTACCAAAGCAACCATTATTGCCAATATAATCAATATTGCCTTAAACTACGTATTTATTAAAGGACTTTGGGGAATTCCTCCAATGGGAGTTAAGGGATCTGCTTTAGCAACTTTGATTTCCAGAATTTTCATGGTGGTTTTCCTTTATTTTGTATTGCTTAAAGAAAAAAGAACAAGACGTTATATCAAAGATTTCTCTTTAAAAATTCAGAATTTTTCAAAGCAGATGTTTGATAAAATGGTAAAACTGGGATTGCCTACGGCCTTACAGATGTTCTTTGAAGTAACCGCTTTTGCCGGAGCTGCGTTTATCTGTGGATTGATCTCTGCTCATGACATTGCTTCCCATCAGATCGCTTTAAGCATGGCTTCATTTACCTTCAACCTGTGTGTCGGTTTCAGTGTTGCATCTACCGTAATGATTGGCAGAAAACTGGGTGAACAGAACTTTGTTGAATTGAGAAAAGTAGGAATCAACAATCTGAAAATTGCTTTTATTTTCATGTGTATCTGTGGACTGGTATTTATTTTAGGCAGAAACATACTTCCGACTTTCTTTACCAAAAAAGAAGAAGTGGAAGTGATTACACTGGCTGCGAAATTAATGATCATCGCCGCTTTATTCCAGCTTTCTGATGGAATTCAGGTGACTGCATTAGGAATGCTCAGAGGTTTGCAGGATGTGAAAATTCCTTCTATTTATACCTTTATTGCATACTGGGTGATTACCATTCCTTTGGGATATTTCTTCTGTGTTACTTTGGAAATGGGCGCATTCGGAATGTGGATCGCACTTGGACTGGGATTAACGGTCTCTGCTGTCTTCCTGGTGAAACGATTCCTGAATATGTCTGCTAAAAGAATTAAGCAGAATTCATAAAAACAAAAAAAGCTGTTTCAATATTTGAGACAGCTTTTTTTATTCTTTTTACAGCAGAACATGATTGATGTCCTTTCTTCACATTATGTGTATTTTCTAAACACCAATAGCACAAATTCATTCACAAATAGACACAAGGTATTTATTTTCATGTTCTATTTAATCTATCCTCTTTCCTAAAATCTTCAAACTTCTTTCCACACCATCCAGAATGGCTACATTAGGAAGGCTTCCCCAATCTTCAAATCCAAAGTGCCTGAATAGTTTTAAACTTGGTTCATTATGAAGGAAAATAAGGGCTACAAGATTTTTTACTCCAAATTTTCCGGCGTTATCAATACAATACTGAAGGATGGTTTTTCCGTATCCTTTTCCTCTTGAGGTTTCGTCCAGATAAATACTTACTTCTACCGTACCGTTATACGCAGCCCTTTCATGGAATGAACTGAAACTTACCCAACCAACGGTTTGCTTCTGGTCATCTTCAACTACCCAAAGCGGCCTTGTCTGGGGATTATGCTCTTCAAACCATTTTAACTTGCTTTCCACAGAAACTTCTTCCATGTCTGCAGTGACCATTCTTGAAGCAATGGTTGAGTTGTAGATGGCTACGATTTTATTTAAATCTGCTAATTCAGCATTTCTGAACTTTAATGTTTCCATGAATATTGAAGTCAAATTATTGTAATGCAAAAATACTACATTTTAAAAACACCCCCATAAAAACACAGTTAATTTATTTTATTTTTAATAATTAAAGCAAATACACCCCCAAAAATACAATCATTTTTTTTGGAATACGCAAAGACGTAATAAATTTAAACTTTGAATATTTTTAAGGAGCAAGGAAAATTATTTCAAATCTTTTAAAATTCTATTTAAACTTCTTACTGTAATTCCTAAATAAGCCGCCATATCTTCTTTGGAGATATGAATATTCTGCTTAGCCTGCATTTGTAACAATTGTTTTAAAGTATGTTCTACCGTATACAACTGTTGATAGGATGCTCTGCTGGAAGTATTGATAATTCGTTCTGCAAAAGACTCTAAAAGAAGGTGGTTCAGGGCAAGATCATTTTTGATCAAAGCTTTAAAAACGGGAATCTTTACTGCATACACTGTCACTTCATTGAGAGCTTCAATACTGCACAGACAGTTTATATTTTTAATCAATTCCACTTCCCCGATGATTTCCCCGCTCCCCAGAAACTCGACGATATATTCTTTTCCGTTTTCTTCGGCGAGAAAGCATTTGACAATCCCTTCTTTAATCATCATGACATGAGAAAGCTGATGATCCTGCATCAGTATTTTATCCCCCGCAGAAAAAGATTTTACTATAATATCGTCACTCCTGTTCTGCTTTTTATGCAGTTCATCAAGATAGTTTAAAAATGTCTGATTCGTCCTTAACATATTCTCCCGGGACAAATGTCCTTTTCTTATTGAGTTTTTATACTGAATTTTGCGGACAGAAAATTACAAAACAAAAATGAATAATCATATTACAACCATTGCTTTTGATGCGGATGATACACTTTGGATCAACGAACCTTATTTTCAGGAAGCAGAAAAAGAATTCTGTGTACTTCTTGAAGATTATCTTCCACAACATTCGGTATCACAGGAATTGTTTAAAACAGAAATGCAGAATCTTCATTTGTACGGTTATGGAGTAAAAGGATTTATGCTTTGTATGGTTGAAACCATCACTAGAGTTTCTAATAATACAGCGTCATTGGAATTGGTTAACAAAGCTATTCATCTAGGCCGGGAGCTTCTTCAGAAACCAATAGAATTATTAGATGGTGTAACTGAAACCCTTGAAAACTTAAGGGGAAAATACAGACTGGTTGTTGCCACAAAAGGCGATTTGCTGGATCAGGAACGTAAATTGAAAAATTCCGGTTTACAGGAGTACTTTCACCACATTGAAATCATGAGTGACAAAAAAGAAAATGACTATAAAAAACTGCTGAAGCATCTGGACTGCCAGCCTGAAAACTTTCTGATGCTTGGAAATTCCATCAAATCAGATATTTTACCGGTACTGGAAATCGGAGGTTTTGCAGCACATATTCCTTACCATGTCACATGGAGCCATGAACAGCATGATGTTACTCTGGAGCATCCGAATTTTATGGAGCTTACAAGTATTGACGAGATCCTGAAGCACCTTACCATTTAAACCGTTAAAATTGATTAAGCAGGTAAGATTTAAAGAGAGCTTCGCTGTAAGAAATTTTACTTCCCCATTATATTTTAAGTAAAAAATAGAGACTGTTTATAGCAAACAGTCTCTTTTGTCATTTATTTCTTCAAACACTTTTCAAGGAACTGATCCTGTTCCCATAAAAGGTGTAAGATATTTTCTTTAGCCTGGTATCCGTGAGCTTCTTTTGGAAGAAGAACCATTTTTACCGGAGCACCCAGATTTTTCAATGCCTGGAAGTATCTTTCCGTCTGCAATGTAAATGTTCCCGGGTTATTATCTGCATCACCGTGAATCAGAAGAAGCGGTGTCTTCATTTTGTCTGCATGCATGAACGGAGACATCGTATTATAGATTTCCGGAACATCCCAATAGTTTCTTTGTTCACTCTGGAATCCGAATGGTGTTAATGTCCTGTTATAAGCACCACTTCTTGCAATTCCACATGCAAAAAGATTAGAATGGGTCAAAAGATTTGCAGTCATGAAGGCACCGTAAGAATGTCCTCCTACAGCCACTTTCTTTTTGTCGATATATCCCAGATGATCCACTGCATCGATAGCAGCAGCAGCATTGGCTACCAATTGCGTAATGAAGGTATCATTAGGCTCTGTTTTTCCTTCACCGATAATCGGGAAAGCGGCATCATCCAGAACAGCATATCCTTTCGTTGTCCAATACACAAAAGATCCGTAATACGGGAATGTAAAGTCATTCGGGTTTTGGGTGTTCTGTCCTGCTGTATTTTTATCTTTATATTCAGTTGGATAAGCCCAGATTAGCAACGGAAGCTTCTCTTTTTTTGCTTTTCTGTCGTAATTGGCAGGAAGATAAAGGGTTCCTGTTAAGGTAACACCATCATTTCTCTTGTAGGTAATCACTTCTTTGTAAACATCTTTGATACTTTCAAAAGGATTGGCAAAATTGGTTACAGCTTCTGCTTTATTAGATTTAATATTCTTTCTGAAGTAATTCGGATAAAGACTTGGTGATTGCTGAGTTGTAAGGACTTCACCCTTTGAAGCATTAAGGATATCAATGATTTCTTCTTTACCGTTTTTTATATTAGATGTATAAAGTCTTTTCTTTTTCAGTGATTTAACATCCATTTCGTCAATAAATGGGTGCTGGCCGTCTTTGGTAAATCCGTCCCCGATCAGATAGGCTTTTCCACCTTTCATATCGATTACATATCTCCCGTATTGGTTTTTCGTTGTGTTAAATCTTCCCGGATCGCTGTATACATCCTGATAATTTCTGTCATCAAAAACTTTGGATTCTCCGTTGTTAATATCTATCAGGTAAGATTTTGTATTTCGTGTATCATACCAGCCTTCAGAAACAATCGCATAATGATCATTGGTCCAGACTACGTCTTCATATCTCTGTCTGGTTTTAAAGAAGGATTTTGGAGCGGCTGTAAACGGAGCTTCCCAGGTAAATATTTCATCTCTGTAATCTGCTTTTTTAGACTGGTCTCCTCCATCCAAAGCTTCAGCATAGGTAAGCGTAGCAGGAGCATCACTTCTCCATGCCATATCTCTTTTTCCGGTTCTTACAGAAGAAAATCCTTTCGGCATGATTTCATTCAACGGAACATCATTTACTGTTTTCACAATATTTCCTTTCATATCATAGACAACCGTTGTGGATGGGAACCTATTAAGCGGAACGATATAGGAAAATGGTTTCTTGATCATGGTAGCCATCAGATAGTTTCCGTCCGGAGAAAAACTTAAACCGGCATACATATCCTGCTCTTTCAGTTTGTTAAGATTTCCTGTAAGATCTACGTTGTAAAGTTCGGAAGCTGTAAGGGTCTCAAAGTTTTTTTCGTCCTGAGGATTCTTCAAAAGATCCTGATACGTTCTGTTCTGGGAAACCTTACCGTCTGCTGTTGAAACAATAGGGCCTGTAGGAAGATCTTTAGTGGCATCTATAAGAGCAGCTCTGTTTTGCGGAAGTGTTCTGATCAGGAAGCTTTGAGAGTCATTGTACCATACATAAGGCATTCCCAAATTGGCATTTAGATTATCTGCTGTAATTTTTTTAGCAGATGCAGTTTCCATATCCACTACCCAAAGCTCTACTCCTTTAGCGGTTGTATTGGTAAAAGCCAGTTTTTTTTCATCCGGTGAAAACGAAATATAGGCAATTTTTGGATTGGAAGGCAGATTTTTTACCATAATCTCATTTTTATCATTGATCTTTCTGATCTTCAGATTATTTGAGTAGGTCATACTGCTTGAAATATTCGTAACCGGGTTGATTCTAAGTCCACCAAGCTTCATTTCACTCTGGCTGAGATCTTCTAATGTTTTATATGTTGGACGATAGGTAAAAACTACCCAGTCTTTTTTGCTGTTCATCAGAACACCTGGAGGTCTGTCATAATCTGCCAGTTTTAAAATCTCAGCAGAAGGTTTTTGATACGTAATATTTTCCTGTGCATCATAAAAATTGAGAAATGCCAGAAGGCAAATAGTCAGTTTTATCTTCATATAAATTCATTTTCTACGAATGTAGTGAATTTTAAAAGAATTTTAAGATTAAAAAGACTCTTACCGCATCGCAATTATTAAAAACAGAAAAGGCACTTCATTTCCTGAAGTGCCTTTTATTTATTGTGCTGTAAAATTACCAGTCTGAAGCTCTTTTTCTTCTTTCTATCATATGATCTACTGAAACTTTCCCGGCTCCGGTTACCATGAGTAGAAGATAAACAGAAAGATAGACAAGTGCCATTTCTCTTTTCTCAAAAGGATCTGCTCCATGTACTGCAAAAGCAGCAATGATCATGGTAAAGATCAGGAAGCCTAAAGAAACTCTTGTAAAAAGCCCTAAAATAAGTAGTATCGAACATACAAATTCAGCAAAAACCGTAAGAATCAGTGAAATCTGAGGGCCAAGCCCCATAAAATCGAAAAATTCGATTTTACCGCCTGCCAACAGCATCTGAAGTTTTGGAAAACCATGGGACAGCATGGCAAAACCAACAAACACTCTCACTGCTAATAATATAATATCTTTAGGTATTGAGCTCCAATTTGAATTATTATAGTTCATCTACTAAAAAATTTATACTAAGGTAATAAAAATCTTTTAATACAACGGGATTCCGGCTATTTTAGTTTATCTGTAACCGAAATTTTTAAGATCTCTGTCGTTCTTTCTCCAGTCTTTTTTCACTTTCACAAATAAGTTCAAATGAATTTTTTTGGTGAAAAACTTCTCCAGATCTATTCTTGCTTCAGTTCCTACTTTCTTAATCGCTTCTCCTTTGTGCCCGATAATAATTCCCTTCTGAGTATCTCTTTCAACATAGATAATTGAATCGATAAAGATAATTCCTTCTTTCTCCTTGAACTGTTCTGTTACCACTTCTACAGAATAGGGAATTTCCTTATCATAATTCAAAAGGATTTTCTCACGAATGGTCTCATTTACGAAAAATCTTTCCGGTTTATCCGTGTACTGATCTTTATCGTAGTAAGGAGGGTTTTCGGGAAGTAAAGATTTTATTTTAGGTAAAATAACTTCTGTGTTGAAGGCATTCAGTGCAGAAATAGGCAGAATTTCAGCTTTTGGAATTCTGTTGTGCCATTCTTCAACCAATTTTTCAAGGCCTGCCTGATCGGTCTGGTCTACTTTATTCAAGAGAAGAAGTACAGGTACGGGGATTTTATTCAGTTTATCAATTAAGAATTCTGATGGTTCCGCTTTATCGGTAACGTCTACAATAAACAGGAAAACGTCAGCATCCTGTAAAGAATCCTTTACAAAATCCATCATTTTTTCCTGCAGTCCGTATTTTGGATCCAATACTCCCGGAGTATCAGAAAATACAATCTGAAGGTCATCTTCATTATAAATACCAAAAATTCTGTGGCGGGTTGTCTGAGCTTTCTGCGTTACAATCGCCAGCTTTTCCCCCATTAATTGGTTGAGCAAGGTCGATTTTCCTGCATTGGGCTTTCCAACTATATTTACAAATCCTGCTTTGTGCATAAAAATAATATTACGAACTGCAAAGTTAGTAAAACAAAATTGGTCTTTACGGTTAATCTTAATTTTTAAAGGAAAAAAGAGAGTTATAGTTTGAAATACGTGATGTTGAAAGAGGAAATCTAAAGGGATCCGATTGCTGAGATAACCACCCCATCAAAAAATTCTTTGAATTTTTGACAGTAAAAATACTGAATCAGGAAGAATTTTGATCGTAATCATTACAAGATTTCTGACAAAAATTAAGGGATAATTTTGTATTGCATTACTTAAAACTGATATTTTTGAATATTAGAATTCATCTTTATGAATATAGACCAGATTCTTGATAAGGTTTACCTTCTTCCTGAAGCATCAAAAAACAGCTTAAAAGAGCATATTACCGAAGTTTCCCATCCTAAAGGATTTTGTCTGATGGAAGCGGACAAAGTGATTCCTTATCTTTATTTTATACGAAAAGGTATTGCGAGAGCCTATTCTTCAACAGCTGACAATGATATTACCTTCTGGTTCGGAAGTGAAGGTCAATGCATTCTTTCAATGAAAAGCTATGTGGAAGACCGGCCCGGCTACGAGAGCATCGAGCTTCTGGAAGACTGCGACCTCTATCGAATGGAAACGGAAAGCCTCAGAAAACTGTTCAATGAAGATATTTATATTGCCAACTGGGGGCGAAAGCTTGCTGAAGCAGAAATGATAAAATCCGAAGAACTGATTATTTCAAGACAGTTCAAAACTTCTCTGGAACGCTACAAAGATATTATGACCTATCAGCCTGAGCTTCTTAAAAGAGTACAGCTGGGTTATATTGCCTCTTATCTTGGGATTACGCAGGTAAGTCTGAGCAGAATAAGGGCGGAGATAAAATAAATTTAAAGATTCAAAGATTTAAGAATTGAAAGATTTAAATATTCTCATGTTTTGGCTAAATCCAAAGGAATGATTATCTACATTGAAAGCGGACTAAAGTCCGCTCCTATTGATATGAGGCAATCTTTTCTTTTTTCTTGCAGCTTACTATTCAAATCCTCCAGCTTCCAGCTTGCTTTTATTTTTTAACAATTGTAAAATTTTTTCTCCTGTCAAATTCTGAACTTTGCAGTAGAAAAATTTAAAAAATGAATTGGTTACTATTAGTTATCGCAGGATTATTTGAAGTTGCCTTCGCATCATGTCTGGGAAAGGCAAAGGAAACGTCAGGAACTGAAATGTACCTGTGGTACGCGGGATTTCTGATCACCATGACGATCAGTATGCTTTTGCTGATTAAAGCAACTCAAACGCTGCCTATCGGGACTGCTTATGCAGTATGGACGGGCATCGGAGCAGTGGGAACTGCCTTAATGGGAATTATCTTTTTTAAGGATCCTGTAAGTTTCTGGAGGGTATTTTTTATTATAACACTTATCGGTTCTGTGGTAGGATTAAAGGCTGTATCTTCATCACACTAGAAAGCGCATAAACTTCTATCAATATTTAAAAATGGGCCGTCTTCGTCATGAAGGCGGTTTTTGTTTGTCTTAATTTTCATCTTGATGATCCTTATAAAAGAGCAAACAGTAAGTAATTCTTTTATATCTTTACCGAAAACTTTTAACCTATGAAAAAAATTCTATTCCTTTTAGCAGGTGGTTTACTGACTGCCCAGCAAACTTCTGAACTGCTTTCCAATAATTGGTATATCTCCAAAATGGTGACCAGTAGCGGCCAGACCACCAACACACCTTTAATAGATAATGGAGTACCTGCTACTACATTTAATTCGGCAGGAGGTACAAGCTATGTTATTAATTCCAGATATTATAATACGTCCATGATGAGTTTCGGAGTTATACCTGGAAGTAACAATCTTATCAAAACAGCCAGCTCGTGTACTCTTTTGTTTTATAATGGCGGAAATGCTCCAGCCGTTCGGGCCTACGATCAGAAAAACTGTGACACTTACGTATCAGGAGCCTATGCATCTATATACAGCTATCAGATTATCACAAATGGCAGCCTCAAAACGCTGATAATAACGGATCCTTCAGGAAATAAGGTCTATTACAACAATAATACTGCACAAATGAGTACTAAAGAAACTGATGCCGCTGCAAAAACGTTTAAAGCATATCCAAATCCTGTAAAAGAGGTTTTACATCTTGAAAATATTGAGAGAAACCTTTCTCTTAAGATCTACGATATGTCAGGAAAACTGGTATCTGAAACGACAACTAACGGCAGCAAAATGTCAATTGATACAAGCAGTTTACAGAAAGGACAATATATGATCAAGATAGAAAATTATAAGTCATATCCTTTTGTCAAAGAATAACAACTGACTTTTCAATTATACAAAACCCGTTTCAAAAGTTGAAACGGGTTTTTATTTTATTTTTTATAAACTACCGGTAAGATTTCGTTATGTCTTAACCCGTACTTTTTTATTTCTTCTTCAGAGAATTTCTGTGAATAGAAGTTGGGTTCTATTTCAAAGCCAGCTTTTCTTAAACGGTCGAAATAATCCATTCCGTACCAACGAACGTGATCATACTGCCCGAAATGCTTCTGACGTTCTTTTGGGTCTTTAATGGTAAAATCTTCATAGGTTTTCTCCAGTGAGTTTTTCATCGGAACCTGAAGAATTCCCCATCCGCTGGGCTTCATTACCCTGTATAGCTCGCTCATTGCTTTTGCATCGTCTTCAATATGTTCCAGAACATGGTTACAGAAAACAATGTCAAAGCTGTCATTTTCAAAAGGTAAATCCAGAATATCAGCCTTCACATCTACAATCGGAGAATATAAGTCTGCCGATATATAATTCAGGTTGCTCATTCTCTTGAATTTTCTTAAAAATTCCTGTTCAGGAGCGATATGCAGAACTTTATAATTTTTAATAAAAAAATCGGTTTCGTTCTGAAGGTACAGCCACATCTGGCGGTGTCTTTCCAAACTTAACGTTCCCGGAGAGAGTGCATTTTCTCTTTGTTTTCCATATCCGTACGGAAGGAATTTTCTGTAAGATCTTCCGTCAATGGGATCTAAAAACTGATCTCCTTTGAAAAACTGATAAATAAGCGGTCTTGCCCAGATGCTCATTTTAATAAGCATAGGACGTGGAATTTTATTCAGTAAAAGCTTCGTTACCTTTTTCATTAAAAATCCAGTTGGAACTGCTTTTCTTCATCACTTACAATCCCTAAAGCTTCGTATACATAATCAAATGTTGAAAGCAATACCGGCTTACCATTGATTACCGCTACATCATGTTCGAAGTGAGCAGATGGCATGTTATCTAACGTTGTTACCGTCCAGCCGTCGTTATGGAACTTCACTTTTTCGGTTCCCATGTTCACCATCGGTTCAATAGCAATTGCTAAACCGTCTTTAATAACTTTTCCGCTTCCCTGTCTTCCATAGTTCGGAACCTGCGGATCTTCGTGCATTTTTCTACCTAATCCATGGCCTACAAGCTCTCTTACCACTCCATATCCTTCTTTTTCACAATGTGCCTGAATCGCATGGGAGATATCTCCGATCCTCTTTCCTCTGACACACTGCTCAATCCCTTTGTACAGAGATTCTTTGGTAACCTGTAGTAATTTTTTAATCTCAGGCTTTACTTCCCCGATTTCAAAAGTGTAGGCATGATCTCCTACAAAACCGTTCAGAATAACTCCACAGTCTACAGAAAGAACATCTCCTTCTTTTACCACATCATTGTTTGGGAAACCATGAACAACCTGCTCATTGGGAGAGATACAAAGGGAGTTTGGAAATCCTCCATATCCTAAAAATGCAGGCTCAGCACCATGATCTTTAATAAAATCATGAGCCAGTTTATCTAAATATAAGGTAGTAATCCCCGGTTTAATTTCTTTTGCCAACATTCCCAATGTTTTAGAAACCAATCGGGCACTCTTCTTCATCAGACGTAATTCGTCTATCGTTTTTAATTGAATCATTGTTGTATAGATGTTAGATATTAGATGTTAGAAGCTAGATTACAGCATGATGTGTATTTCTATATTATAACAATCTAAAACTTTTTTTGATAAAAAAACAGAAGTTTTAATTAGCCGTTAAAAACTAACTTCTAATTTCTGGCTTCTCATTTCTGTATTCTACCAGAAAAGTCCTTTTTTCTTTTCTTTTTTAAGTTTTGAATAGGCAAGAACCTCTTTTCCTTCCACACGGAATTCTATTCTTTCCTGAATGATATTGTAGATTTCACCCCATCCCGGGAATCCTCCTAAATTTCTGTCGTCAATAAACCAGTCTGCATCTAATTTTCTGGACTGATTTTCAGGATCAAAAACTTCTCCTTCAAAGCTTGAGTTCACAGCATAAAATTCTATTCCGTTTTTTTTGCAGAATTCTACCGCTTCATCTAATGTTTTTCCGTGTCTGTATGTCCAAAGTATCAATCTGAATCCTTCAGACTGAAGTCTTTTCAAAGTTTCGAATGCAAAAGTTTTCGGTTTTCCAATGGCCGGGTAAGCATCATCCACAATAGTCCCGTCAAAGTCAACAGCAATCTTTTTATTATTTAACATTTTGTCTTTTTTTAGCTTTGCAAAGATAAGAAATAAAAAGAGTGCCAAAAAGAAAGGCACTCAATACTTTTATATTTTAATAATAATAAAATCTTATTAGCTTTTTACCCAGCTAAACTGGAACTGAAGATCCGGAGTAGAAACTCTGTCTGTGATCTTCTGAAGTCTTGCAGGAAGCTTCATCAGGTATTCCTGAGCTTTTTCAGCTTTTTCTGTAAGTCCTTTTACGTGCTCAATTTTCCATTCATCTAAAAGGTCTTTCATAATGTTGATATAATCCTGGCCAGTGTACACCATACATCTTTGTGCAGCATCTGAGAAATGCCCCCAAAGTTCACCTGCTTTTTGTCCTGACTGTCTCATTAAGTGAGCAGGCATTACAATTTTTTTACGCATCATATCTTCAAACGCAAGAATCATTTCCGAAGGGTCTACTTCAAGGATTTTTGCTACGAAATGTTTGTATGCTTTAGCGTGTCTTGCTTCATCTGCAGCAATCACACCACACATTTTTGCCAGTTTTCCGTTTCCGGATTGTTTAGCCAATGTTCCTACTCTTCTGTGAGAAATATTGGTAGCCGTTTCCTGGAAACTCGTATAAATGAAGTTTCTGTATGGGTCCATACTTGTTCCCAGATCGAATCCGTCATTGATCAGGTATTGGGTAGTGATTTCCACTTCTCTCATGTTTACTCTTCCACACAGATAAAGATATTTGTTTAATAAATCTCCGTGTCTGTTTTCCTCAGCGGTCCACGCTCTTACCCAATTGGCCCAGCCTACTTTTTCTTCCTGATTGATTCCATCAACTCCCATTAACCAAGACTCATAAGATGGAAGTGCCTCTTCCGTGATACAGTCACCGATTAATGTTACAAAAAGATCATAAGGCATTTCGCGGGCAAAAGTCTGAATTTCTTCTAAGTCGTGTTTAAATTCTTCACTTGAAGGATCTGGTAAATAATCGGAAGGCTGCCATATTTTTTCAATTGGCGTTAAAAATTTATCAAGAAAAGAACCTACTTCCTTTTCCAATAATCCCATTACTTCTTTCCTAACAAGCTTTTGATACATTTTACTATTCAGTTTTAATTTACAAAGATATGATTTATTTATTATTTAACGCATAATAAAGTATGACTTGCATACTTTATCTGACATAAATCATAAAAAAAATGCCGCTACTAAAGCATAACGGCATTTTTTTAACAATATTATTGAATATTAATTAACCAAAACTTCTCCAGTCATTGCATCTGGTATTTCAACACCCATTACTTTAAGGATTGTGGGGGCTACATCGCCCAGTTTTCCTGGTTTTAAATTCCATGTATGGTCTTTATCCATCACGATAAAAGGAACCAGGTTTGTAGAGTGCTGGGTATTTGGAGTTCCGTCCGGATTGATCATTACATCTGAGTTTCCGTGATCGGCAAGAATGAAAACAGCATATCCGTTTTCATAGGCTGCTGTAGCCACTTTTTCTATACATTGATCTACCACTTCTGCTGCCTTCACTGCTGCTTCAAAAACACCTGTATGGCCTACCATATCTGTATTGGCGAAATTTAAGCAGACAAAATCAGCTGTTCCCTGCTCCAGTTCGGGTACTATAGCATTGGTAATATCATAGGCCGACATTTCCGGTTTCAGATCGTAGGTAGGAACATCTTTCGGGCTTGGGCAAAGCAGTCTTCTCTCCCCTTTAAATTCCTCTTCCCTTCCTCCTGAGAAGAAGAAAGTAACGTGAGGATATTTTTCTGTTTCTGCAATTCTGATCTGGGTTTTTCCATTTTTCTCGAGAATTTCACCCATGGTTTCTGTCAGTACGTTTTCATCAAAAACAACCTGCACATTCTGGAATGTTTTATCATAGTTCGTCAATGTGATATAATAAAGGTTCAGCTTCTTCATTCCAAATTCCGGGAAATCTTTCTGGGAAAGAACTTCTGTAATTTCTCTTCCTCTGTCTGTACGGAAATTGAAGCAGATCACCACATCATCTTCAATGATTCTTGCTACCGGTACTACATTTCCTGTAGCAGTAGTATTCACTAAAATAATAGGCTTCAGGAACTCATCGGTTACATTATTATCATAATACATCTTGATTGTTGCCAAAGCATCCGTTGTCTGTTCTCCTATTCCTTCCACAAGGGCACCGTACGCTAATTTTACACGCTCCCATCTTTTATCTCTGTCCATGGCATAGTATCTTCCTACCACTGTTGCCAGCTTTCCGGTAGTTGCTTCCATATGCTTCTGAAGTTCATCGATAAATCCTAATCCGGAATGCGGATCGCAGTCTCTACCATCGGTAAATGCGTGAACAAAAACGTTCTCATTCAATCCGAACTCTTTTGCAGCGGTCAGTAATCCTTTTAAGTGATTGATATGTGAGTGTACACCTCCGTTGGAAACCAATCCGATGAAATGTACTTTTTTATTTTCTTTTTTGGCGTATTCAAAGGCATCCTGAATCACTTTTTCCTGACCCAGTGTTCCTTTTTCGACGGCCATGTTCAGTTTTACCAGGTTTTGGTATACTACTCTTCCGGCTCCCAGGTTCATGTGTCCTACTTCAGAATTTCCCATCTGTCCGGCTGGTAAACCTACCGCCAGCCCGCTTGCTTCAAGGGTGGTATGTGGAAATTTCTGGTAACAGCTGTCTATGAATGGTGTATTTGCTTTATCTATTGCAGAAACGTTAGGGTTTGTTCCCAATCCCCATCCGTCAAGAATGGCCAGTATTGCTTTTTTCGACATTTTGTAAAACTTTTGTTAGACAAATTTACCTAATTTCCTATGAATAGAAGAATTTGAAGTCTTGAATTTTATGGACTGCTGATGATTAGTCAATTAATTTTGAAATTTTAACCGTGTCAAGGTTTAAAACCTTGACACGGTTCGTATGATAATGAACTTTTAAATTACCTGCAGCATTCCGTATTATTCTTTAAAAAAATCTTCAAAACTGCTATTATTTTGCTTCACATATTCTCTGATATACGGATCCAAAAGGCCACTCTCTTTAAGAAACAAAAGAGGATTCTGAATATTTAAAATATTGTGGATAGCCTTATGCTTGTCTGTTTGTTTCAAGAAATAAGCCTCAGAAATTTTATACCCCATCCAATACCCAAGATCATTAGGACGATCATCTTTTTTGGTGGTTCCATAAAGCCAGTCCGTAGGATCTTTCTTCTTTAATACAGTTACAAATTCTTTATACAGTTTATCAGCATGGGCCTCTCCATATTGATAAAACGGACTGTTATTGGTTTCTCCTGATACTAATTCACTGAGAAAATCAGCACTCCCTTCACTTAATGTGTATTTTAAAAGGTTATCAGTTCCTTTGATATCCTGTTGGAAATGAATCGTCTCATGAGAAACAAGTCCTGCAATGCCATCCAGATTCTGAAGAGTTTCTGTACCGATCATAATTCCGTCTTTAGAAAATGTTCCTCCTGTATTAAACCTTCCGTATACAAAATATATTGGTGGAAATTTTGCCTGTGGATACCAGTATTTCAATGCACTGTAAACAGCCCTGATTCTTTTTTCTTTTTGGTTGATTCCTGCCAGAACATGACGGCTTTTCAGATAGTCTTCTTTTCTCTTTTTTACCATGGTATACAAAGAATCAGCATTGATTATGCGGTATTCCATAAAACCTTTTACGCCTTGAGATCCGTTGCTGATATAATCTCTAAAAGGGTTTTCTTTTGAGACATCCATTTTATCGAATGCTTTCCAGAACCGGTCTGTATCTCTGGTTTCAAATACAGCGTTCAATGGATCAGTGGAGAAACGTGTCTGTGCTTTTGCAATTCCGGAAGCTAAAAGAAGACATGTAAAAATGTATCTGGTTTTCATATTAGTTTTTAAAGATATCTTATCAAACGGTTAAAAATATAAAAACTTATACAAGAATGGAAATAAAAGCTGTTAAGGTTGAAACCTGTCAGGGTTGAAAAATTGAAATTTCGTTGATTATTTCAGTTCATTAATCGGTAATTCTTTTTAATTTTGCGGTATGGATTTACGAGATCAATTGAAGAATCTTTTTCCTGATCATGAAGAGCAGGATTTTGAGATGCCTGAAGAAGAATTCAAGCAGAAAGAGCCATTGGTATGCAAATTTGAGAAAAAAGGAAGAAACGGTAAGCCTGTAACGATTGTTGAAGGCTGGGAAGGCAGTGAGGAAGACCTGAAAAAAATCTCAAAGAAAATAAAAACCACCCTTGGTATAGGCGGCTCTGAGAAGGATGGAACGATTATCATTCAAGGAGATAACCGTGATAAAATCATGAATATCCTTAAAGAAATGGGCTATAAAACCAAACGTGTTGGCGGATAGTTCTAGAAATAGATCTGGGTTTCCGGCAGTAAGGTTTTTAAGTTTTCAATTTTAGATTTTTCTATAGGATTTCCTGTAAGAATCAATGTTTTCAGATTTTTAAGCTGTTTGATTTCTACAGGAATATCTTTCAGATTATTATGGGCCAGATTCATGCTGACCATATTTTTCAGCCCTTTTACTTTGGGCGATATTTCTGTGATATGATTTCCACTTACATTCAGAAATTCCAGATTCTTTGCTCTGAAAAGATTTTCCGGAAGCCTGATAATAGCATTCTGCTGCAGTTCAAGATATTTTAAATTTTCCGGAAAAGACAGATTTCCAAGATCATTGATCTGGTTATCTGAAAGGTTGAGAAATTTCAGATTTTTGATCTGATCCAGTTTGTCTGCAATAAAGCTTATCTGGTTTCCCTGAAGGTTGATTTCTTCCAGTGTTGGAATTTCCATAAGGGCTTCGGGAAATGTATTCAGATTATTAGCATCAAAATGTACCACTTTTAGGTTCTGAAGCTTTGCAAGATTAGGATTAATGCTTGTGAGGCTATTCAAATTCATTGAAAAAGTAGTCAGTTTCTTCAGATTGCTTACCTCATCAGGAATAAATTTAATGCTGTTTTCATTCACATTTAAAATTTCCAGTTCTTTTAAAGCAAAAAGTTCCTGATCCATTTTCTCAAGCTTATTGGCCATAATATTCAAAAAGAATAATGAATCCAGTTTTACAATCTGAGGAGGAATATTAAAAAGCCCCTTTTCTCTGAAACTTATACTGTAAACCGCTTTTTTACTTTTTAAAGCATCTTCAATATTGGTAAATGTAGGATATTTCACCGGATCAATCTGTGCTTTGATCTGAGAAAGTGAGATGACGGAAATCAATAAGAAAAGCTTTTTCATAAAAATAAAAGGTCTGCCAGCAACCAAAGCTGCCGACAGACAAGAATTATAAATAATTTATTTCTTTACAAGTTTAACTGTTTTCTGGAATCCTCCTTCAGCTTCAATATTTAAAACTAAAACTCGTGATCCTTCCAACTGTTGTGTGAAATCAAGATCCAATGCTTTATTGGTTCCGTTGAATTTCTTCGTGTAAACGATTTTTCCGTCCATGCTGTAAGCTGTTACAGAAATATCTTTCAATCCTTTTGCTGAATTGATTTTTACCACTCCTGAAGTTGGGTTTGGTGCTACCGTTACTGTATTTTCTTCAATTTTGGTCTCAATAGTTCCTAAAGTTCCCTCAGTTCCAAGATTATTTTTAAGTGCAATAACGATTGTTGCTGATTTTCCTCTGTAATCAATTGTATTCCCTGTGGCGTCTACGTCTGTAGAGATTGTTGAATCCGGGTGCTGAATAGAGAAGAAACCGAATTTATGATCAGGAGTAAATGTCAGCCCTGTAGGTTCTGAACCAGCCGGCATAGAAGCAAATAATCTTACTTTAGGGTTGGTTTGTGTATGATCTGGAGCAATGATCCAGATATAGTTTTTACCTCCGTCCTGAAGTACCCAAAGGTTTCCAAGTTCATCAAAAGTAAGGTTGTCATTTCCGTCTCCCCAGGCTTCAGACTTCATTCCCTGAGCTGTATTGAAAGAATATACCGAAGAACTTCCTCCTACAAATGTTTCTACCTGAGAAGCCGTAGTTCCGTTATCCTGCAGACGGTATACCCTGTCTAATCCTTTGGCTGTAAAATAGATTTTACCATCCAGCGGGCTGATGTCAACATCTTCTACTCCGTTGAATTTCGTTCCACCTAATGACAGCGCATTGGTATTGGTATTATTCTGGTCAACTTTAGTTTTGTTCGGAACCTGAATCCATGTTGCTGTAGTTCCTGCCGGATCCCCTGCAGCCGTTAACCCCTGATCCAGTTTTAATACATAAAGGTTTCCTGAAGAGAGATCATTAGGAGTATCCATTACATATTTGTACACCAAGTGAGTTCCACCGTCTTCTCCATAATAGGCTATAGTTCCCGCATTATTGATCACCACGTTCTCGTGGTTCATGATTCCCATCTGCCAAAGCTTACCTTTTGTCCCGTTAGGGTTTTTAGATATAACCTGAGCAGTAGCAGGATCAATTTCTACCAACCAACCGTAATCTTTGTACCCATCATTGTTCACATCATTAGAAGTAACAGATTCTTCAGCGGTCACCACAGTTCCCCAAGGCGTAATTCCTCCTGAACAGTTTCTGATGGTTTGAACCAAACTTGGATCTGAGAAACTTACGGCTCTTGATTTTGTCAGCTGCCAAAGCTTTGAAGCCGCGTTATAGTTGATTTCTGCCATGGTAACTCCACCTGGATTCGTTTCATGGTTGACAGATAGATATCCGTTGGTACTGCTTCCAGTTTTTGGAACATAAGCAGTAAAGTCATTCTGACCACCTACCAATCCTCCACCTTCAGTATAGCTGTCTCCTTCTTTTAGAATAAGCTGGTATTTGTGTTCAGCAGGGATAATCAACTTATTGGTTTGTGCTGTTGGAACAATGGAAGTAAAGCAGCTGATATGCGTTCCGTTACAAGTTACAGGGGTAGTGGTATTGGTAGTTGTTTTCAGATAAGCATCAATTCTTAAGTCTGAACTGGTTGTACTTCTGTTATGTAATTCAATAGAAAATCTGTTAACACCGTTTACAAATTTTGATTTTGGAATTGAAAAAATGTTATAAACACTCTCTGCTGCCCCATCAATAGTAGTACTGGAGAAAGTATTGAATGTAACAGCACCTGCAGGCATATTATCTCTTACAACTTCTTCTCCGTTAAGGTATACAATAATACCGTCGTCTCTCATCACACCAAACTCCATAGTATCGGAAAGCGTTGAAAGATCTACCGTAAAATCTTTAGCAAAATAGGCTGTAGTAAGCCCTGAATTGATGGTAGTAGTTACAGGATCTCCATATCCTAACGGACCGTTTCCTACTGCCCATGTTGAAATATCATAGGTTTGGGCATTCCAACCGGCTGGCTGCGCCTGGTTGTTATCTTTATAGCTCCATGACGCATTCTTATTGAATATCAAGGTCTGCGCCTGAAGACCAGAACTGGCCAGTATCGCCAAAGCTCCCACTGCTAGTAGTTTTTTCTTCATTTTTTATTTGATTTATTAGACCTTGCAAAACTATTTTTTTAGCGCTTTTTCTCTGTTAATAGGATTTTAAATCTAAATCATCGAATATTAACTTATCAAAAACCTAATGTTAAGTGGGTTAATTTTCTGTTAAGTAGTGAGGAGTTCGAGGGTTGGAGAGTTTGAGTGTGGGAGAGTTTGAGAGTACAAGGTGCTAGGTGCGGGATTCGGGATTCGCACGGAAAGTATAGGATAAAAAAATACTTTAAAATAATATTTATGAATAGAAGTAATCCATCTCCAACTATCCATCATAAAGCTCGAATCACACTTGCCCTACCCGAAATCCGAATCTCTACCCCCTCACTCTCAAACTCTCCCACACTCGAACCCCGCATCCCGCATCCCGCCTATTTCGCTTTACTCACATCCGTAAGGGCATTCAGAAAGGCGATGATCTGTTTTATTTCTGTTTCGGTGAGGTTCAATTTATCGGGTGCCAGCGTCTGATTTTTCATTTTTAATCCTAAACCTTCTCCTCCGCCTTCATTATAAAAATCAAGAACTTCTTCCAAAGTATTGAAAGCTCCATTATGGAAATAGGGCTTTGTAAGTGCGATATTTCTCACTGTCACGGTTTTAAAAGAGTAATCATAAATCCATGACTTTTCTTTTTTCACCGGGCTGTTTCCTCTTCCTAAGTCCTGATCAAGTTCTACCGGAAGCTGTTTGATCGGCCTGGTAGTTACTCCCAGTACTTCGGATTCATTTTCATTAAAAAACGGCGGTACCAATCCGGAAAAGTGAGGGGCAAAGTGGCAGGTTGCACAATTGGCTTTTCCCATAAAGAGGTTGAACCCTTTTTTCACATCCTCAGAAATAGTCTTTTCATTCCTCATAAAACGGTCAAAGTCGCTGTCAAATGAATATAGTGAAGCTACGTAAGAACTCAATGCTTTTGAAAAGTTTTCTTTGCTGATTTTTCCGTTTTTAAATGCAGTACGGAACGCTTTTTTATATTCTGGTTTTGTTTTTAATTTCTCTATAATACTTTCATAGCTTGTATTGAATTCCTGTTCGTTATAAATCACGTGTTCTGCCTGCTGTTCAAGGTAAAAAGCACGAAGGTCATAGAAAAACCTCCTGGCAAAAACAGCATTATATAAAGATGGGGAATTCCTCAAAACCGTTTTCCCTTCCACATTGCTTTGTGATCTGGCTTTAAGGTCTGTAAAAGCGTTTTCCTGAAGATGGCATGTGGCACAGCTCATTTTCCCTTTACCACTTAAGTTCTGATCATAGAAAATGGATTTTCCAAGGTTACGGAGCTCCGGATTATCTTCCGAAGATTTTAATAAAGTATAAAAATAGGGATCTAAAAAATCACTGCTGAAAAAGTTCTTATTCCCTACATTCCATCCGGAAAATTCTTTAAGGTCATCTGGTCTTCCATCCCATTTCCCAAGTTCTTCATATAAAGGCTGCACGTATTTTTTATAAAACTCAATCCTGTCAAAGGTTTCAAAGTCGGTGTTTTTTGAAAGATAGTTGATGGCTTCTGTTAAAATCTGATTGGCTTTCCGAGTATTATAATTTTTAAAATAAAGATCATCATTAATGTACTTCTGAATTCCTGCAAGTGCATGGCTTGTTTCTTCGGAAATATTCAAAGAGCCTGGTGTATCAAAACCTGAAACACCCAGTGAGTAGATCCTGATCAACTCTATACGCAAAGGCAATGTTTTGTTGTTTCCTTTGCTCAACCCATTTTTTAAAGCACTTAAATAAAACCCGGAATAGCTGTTGTACAAAAAGGTAGTGATGGTTTTGATCTTTTCTTTTTCATTCCCTGCTTCCTCTGAAAATATAAGTTCATCAAGCACCTGCAATCCTTCAGGAGGAAGTGTGTATGACGATGTCCCAGCTGCTTCGATGTGAAACAATGGCGCTGCATTAAGGTGGGCTTTGGTAAATTCAGGATAATGGTAAGCAATATAAAATTCTATTTCCTTGAATGAGTTTCTTGTACTGCTCAGCGATTTCTGCAGTTCTTCCAGAGAAATACGGTCTTCAGAGAACTTATCAACATCGGATTTCAATTGTTCAAGCTTTATTCTAAAGTCGGACAACCCTTTATTGACAAATGTATTTTCGCTTTCTTTTCCTTTATAAACAGGATTAAAGGACATTACTGCAAATCCTATCAGAAGGATGATTATAAGCAGTGGATAAGATCTCATGAATTTTTAGCGGCAAAACTATTCATCTGATGTTATCTGAGTTTTAATAAGAGATTAAATAATGTTTATATTTCTGATATTATATTTTTCACTAATTTTAAACCCCGAAATCAAATTCATTATTCTAAAGAAACGGTTTTTCGAAATACCGGTAAAAAATAATGGCGGAAGATTATTGGGAGAGGATTTTTTAAATTAAATTCAACACATCAAAAAAACTAAATAGGAGTATGAAAACAAAACTATGGTTTGCTGTGGCAGCAAGTTTCCTTTCTGTGGCAGCATTTTCCCAAAAGAAAAAGCAGCAGGAAAAACAACCTGAAAAGAAACAGGAAATGGCTGTTTATGCTGAGAAAAGAGGTTCTGATTATTATTTGGTCCGCCTGGAAAAAGATAAAAATATTCCCAATGTCTATGTACATTCCAATGGGGTAACCAAGCCTTATAAAAATTATTCTGATCTGAAAGATATTGTTACAGAGTTCCCGGGAATGATGACTTCCAACAATTCCACAAAGGAAGAACTGATTTCTATTCTTAAAAAAGAGGATCACTTCTACGAAATCACGTCACAGAGGAAAGATCCTAAAAATATTGAAAAAACCGTTGTTACCGTATATGAAGTAATGAACGGCCAGAAAAGAATTGTAGAAGAATACAATGACATCTACGAGGTGATGGCATCTCCTTATAAAGAAGCCATTATGATTAATTAAAAAACAAAAAATATACATATTATGCTAAACAAACTTGCTGCCTCGGAACTTGTTCTGAATGAAGACGGAAGTGTATACCACCTGAATCTTTTACCTGAAGATATCGCTGACAAAATCATCCTTGTGGGTGATCCGGACAGAGTGGCAAAGGTTTCAAAATATTTTGATACCGTAGAAATCAAGAAAAATAAAAGAGAATTCTATACGCATACAGGAACGCTTCGTGGAGAAAGAATTACCGTAATGTCTACAGGGATCGGAACTGAAAACATCGATATCGTGATGAACGAACTGGATGCTTTGGTGAACATTGATCTTCAGAACAAAGAATTCAAAACTGAGCACAAAGCTCTTGAACTTTTCCGTATGGGAACCTGTGGAAGTGTAAACCCTGATGTACAGGTTGACAATATGCTGGTAACGCAGAATGTAGTTGGATTAGACGGGCTGATGCATTTCTACCAGGATTACAACTTCGAAAATGAGTTTTCTAAGAGTTTCCTTGAAAAATTCCCTTACGAAAGAATCAAGCCAATGCTTTACTTCTCAGACTGGGCGGAAGAAATGGGAGAATATTATAAAGATGCCAAATACCACGGAAATACAGCAACATTTCCGGGATTCTATGCTCCACAGGGAAGACAGCTTCGTTTGAAAGCAGTAGATGACCAATTCCTGGAAACATTGAATGATCTTGGAATTACCAACTTCGAGATGGAAACTTCTGCGATCTATGCTCTTTCAAAATTATTAGGACACAAAGCCATTACCGTAAATAACGTTATTGCCAATAGAAGACGCGGTGAGTTCTCTGCAGATCACCATGCATCTGAGAAAAACCTTATTGAATGGGTGTTGGAAAGAATTATCAAGTAATTTTTATTTGATAAAAACTAAAACCTCCGGAAACTGTTTCCGGAGGTTTTTTTATTAGGTTTCGGCTAAAGCCAATGGAATTTTTATCTATTTTTTAACGGGCTAAAGCCCGTTCCTATTGAATTTGATTATATTGAAAATAGCTTTTTTTCAAGATGAATAAAACTACCCATCCGGTTTGTCATTCCGTACGAATCTCTATGTTATTTAAAAAAAACTGTATTTAAATTCCTACGGAATGACAAAGGGTATCAAAAGAATTGAGTATGTATAAATGGGTGGAAGATCAAATCAAATTAATTACAAATGAAATGTTCTCGGATCCGGATATTGAAATGTATACTCCAGTTCTGAAATGAGTTTTGAAGACATTACTTTCTTCCCTTTCACTTCAAACTCTTCTTCATCAAGTAGATTTTTCTGTGCGTTAATCACCTGACTTTTCGCAGGATGTACAGGAGCCGTAACATTATAAAGTTTTGATTCACTTTTCTGTTCAATCATTTCTGAGATAATCCTGCTGATATCAGCATAATGAATATGATTTACCGCATGGTCCGGATTACCTACATTATAATTTTTTAAAAGTCTGTTATCTCCCATCAACCCTCCAAGTCTTAGAATATTCAGTTGGGGATATTTATTTCTCAACATTCTTTCGCCTGATATTTTCTCAAAAGGAACAT
This sequence comes from Chryseobacterium sp. 2VB, assembly GCF_005503635.1. Taxonomy (NCBI): domain Bacteria; kingdom Pseudomonadati; phylum Bacteroidota; class Flavobacteriia; order Flavobacteriales; family Weeksellaceae; genus Chryseobacterium; species Chryseobacterium sp. 2VB. The sequence goes on along the minus strand of NZ_SCNC01000001.1, from coordinate 83,844 downwards.
CTTCTTCTGTAAATTCTTTAGCAATATCGGGATAAACACCTGTAGAACTCATCAGAAACATCTGCCCTTTAAAGTCTCCTATAAAAGCTGACAAATTCTGAATCCTGTTATACAAAGAGCTTACACAACAACTTTTTTCAGAAACAGGAATTGTAATAATCAAAACATCCATATTTTTAATTTCCTGCCATTGGAAAAGAGGTTCTGTCAACTGATAGTCCGGGAAAGAAGCCATTACAGCATGAATTCCTTTATTATTTAGTAGATTTACTTTACTTTCTGTTGTAGTTGTAGTTGCCAGTGTATATTTTCCGGATAAGGAAGATGCGAGTCTTTCTCCCAGCCAGCCATAGCCTATAATTCCTATTTTCTTCATATTTCAACAGAGGTTTTCATTTTTAATCCTACAAAAATATCAATAAGTTATGAGACAGGGTATTGATAAACCTTTCAGAATTTATATTTTGCAATTATTTTAAAGGGTATTTTGTGTAATACGTTATTAAAGTTAACATCCTACATTTATTTCCTTGTAAAGCAATCCCTTACGTGATCATTGACCATTCCGGTGGCCTGCATATGGGCATAAACTACTGTAGATCCGACAAATTTGAATCCTCTCTTTTTAAGGTCTTTAGAAATACGGTCAGAAATCTCTGTCGTAGCAGGAACTTCAGACAATTTCTCCGGATTGTTATCGATTGGCTTTCCATCTACAAAACCCCAGATATAGTTGGAAAAGCTTCCAAACTCTTTCTGAACTTCCATAAATCTTTGAGCATTGGTAACCGCTGCAAGAATTTTAAGTCTGTTTCTTATAATTCCTGGGTTGTTCATTAATTCTTCAATCTTTTTATCAGAATAGGCAGCTACTTTTTTATAATCAAAATGATCAAAAGCTTTTCTGAAATTTTCCCTTTTAGATAAAATAGTATACCAGCTTAAACCAGCCTGGAAGCTTTCAAGAATTAAAAATTCAAATATGGTTTCATCATCATAGGTGGGCCTTCCCCACTCATCATCATGATATTTCCTGTAGAGATCATCTTTTTCGCACCAACCACAACGTATTTTTTCCATAATTATCAAATTTTACACCCTAAGTTACTACTGATTTAGGAAAACATAACAAAAGATTATGAAAAATTTAACAGAGAAGCCGTGTTTTAGGAATGGTTATTGTTAAATTATTATTATAACACCAAAATTTATATCATTATGAACAATTCAGAGTATAACAAAGCGGAAAATGCAGTAAGTAATGTAGAAAACTCTTTACAGAATGCAGCGGACAAAACTAAATGGAAAATCAATGAATTGGCAGACAAGGCTAAAGACTATATCAATGAGAAGAGGAATAATGATGAGGAGGCCAGCCAGGAAGACTGGCTAGACAGGGTAAAAGCTAATGTATCCGATGCCTGGGAAGATATTAAGGATAAAGCAGATGAGGCATGGGAAAAAACCAAAGATGCGGCGGAAGATGTAAAGGCAGAATGGAATAAGAAAACCAATTAGTATTTCAGTCATATAAATATTTTCAATAAAATGGAGTCTTAAATTGATAAGGCTCCATTTTTTATTATGCCATAAGCACAATTATTGTTACATTTGTATTATAATAAACATTAAAAAATTATGTCATACGGTTTACTTAAAGGCAAAAAGGGAATTATTTTTGGAGCCCTTAATGAACAATCTATCGCATGGAAAGTTGCTGAAAGATGCCATGAGGAAGGTGCTGAATTTATCTTATCTAATGCTCCTATAGCATTAAGAATGGGAGAACTTAATGGTTTAGCAGAAAAGACAGGTTCTGAAGTAATAGGTGCTGATGCTACTTCTGTAGAAGATCTTGAAAAACTTTTTGATGCCGCTGTTGCAAAATTTGGGAAAATCGACTTTATCCTTCACTCTATCGGTATGTCTATCAACGTAAGAAAAGGAAAACACTATACAGAAATGAATTACGACTGGTTGGAAAAAGGCTGGGATATTTCCGCTGTTTCTTTCCACAAAGTAATGCGTGTAGCATGGGAGAAAGACTGTATGAACGAATGGGGAAGCATTTTGGCGCTTACTTATATTGCAGCTCAGAGAACATTCCCGGATTACAACGATATGTCTGATAACAAAGCGTACCTTGAAAGTATTGCAAGAACTTTCGGAAACTACTGGGGAGAAAGAAAAGTACGTGTAAATACAGTTTCTCAGTCTCCTACAATGACTACTGCAGGTAGTGGTGTTAAAGGTTTCGGAGGATTCCTTGGATATGCAGAAGATATGTCTCCACTAGGAAATGCTACTGCTCTTGAATGTGCAGACTACTGTGTAACTTTATTCTCTGATCTTACGAAGAAAGTAACGATGCAGAACCTGTTCCATGACGGAGGTTTCAGCAGTTCAGGAGTTACTCAGAAAGTGATCAGTAAATATGATACTGAAAAATAATAACCTATCTAAGGTCATCAACAAAATCGCATTATACTTAGTATTTAATGCGATTTTTTTTATTAATCAGAATAAAGGAGCTGTTTTATTTCATAAAACAGCTCCTTTGATAAAAACAAACTATCTGGTTTTTACAGCAACCTTTTATTTTTTTAATACTTTAATTTTCTCAGAAGTATTTTGAAGAGTTACAAAATAAACACCCGGCATAAACTCTGATAAAGATAAAGAATCACTGATATTTGCTTTTAAAACGGTTCTTCCCATACTATCATAAATAGTCACGATATTATTACTGTTTCTATTTTTTATTATGATATTTTCGCTTTTAAAATCATAAAACAATGTTATTTTCTTGTATGCATTCTCATTTGTTCCCAGATTTGTAGTTGCTTCATAGGCCCCAAGATCAACGGCAGTGCCAAAAATCCTGTTATTTCCCAATAAATCTTGTGTCTGGGTAACAAAACTGTTATTGCCTGCATTGATTGCTGCAGAAGAACTATCCAATTGATAATTATAAGATGTACAGTCAAACGGTGCGGCACTTAAAGTATTTGAGTTTGTAAATACAGGATTAACATTTAAAACGTTGGTTCCTCCTGTATAACCGTTCTCTACAATAGAATGTGATACAATATTACCAGCATCAACCTGATCATTATTGGATGAATTTGTATTTCCGTAAACAATAGAATTATACAGATTAAATTTACCATTAGCACTATAAACAGCTGTTTCAAATGTATTTGTAAGGAATATTTTTTTATTATGAACAACAGTCACATTCTCTAAGATCTGAGGAATTCCATTACTGCTGTACAGAGCCAGTGCACATTCATGATAGGAATTTCCTGCAAGGATTGTATTGCTGATCTTCGCTGAATTATTAGCATCAATATAAAAAAGACTTGATTGATTAGAGGTATTATTTGTAACGACACATCTGTCCATCACAAAATTAGCTCCCAAAAATCTCAATACAGCATTCCCTCCAGCTACAGAACCCTTGAATTTACAATTACTTATGGTAAGGTTATTATTGTTTGAGTCATCAGAAAAAACAGCTCCGTATACAGATATATTACTAATAAAATCACAATTGATAACATTTACAGTGTAATTTCCCTGGTAAGCCTGAAAAATAGCTCCGGCGGCAGACCCTTGATTATCATAGAAATAGCAATTTTTAATATTAATAATACCAGTATTGTTGTTCAAAGAAATTCCTCCTGCTCCACCTGCTCTCCCAGAAATAAATCTAAAGCCATCTACCGTCAAACCTGATGTAGTATTGATAACTTTAAGGATCGTATTGGTATTATCCGAGCTATCTCCAATAGCACCGATATCTCCTGAAAGTGTTGTAGGATTCTGGCTGATGTTTCTTTGCCCTATTGAAGTTTCTGTTCCACTAAATCCCCCATATAAGCTGACTCCATTTTTCATGTTGAATGAGATGGTTCTATCGGTGGTAGAAGTTGCTTTGTACACTCCCGCTGCTACCCAGATTTCATCTCCATATACGGCATTACTCATCGCTGTCTGTAAATCTGTATAAGCATTGGCCCACGAAAGACCATTGTTTGACCCTGTGGCAGATGAATTAACATATAGTGTTGCGGCATTCATACTTGAAAATGCCAATAAAGAAAACAATAGATATTTTTTCATGGTTAAAAATTTCGCCAAAAATACTAAAAAAGTAAATACATTAATTCGAAATAATATTATGATAAATAATGATGAAAAATTTTTCAGTATTTCCTCATGATAAAACCCGGCGGCCTCTTTGAGGCCGCCGGGTCTGTCAAAAATAATATTAATATGTAATATGAAACTATAAAATTACGGTCTGTATAGAGTGTGCCGGAGCATTCAGTTTGGCAGCCATCCCTTCTATCCATAGATTCGTTTCAATATCATTGTCCGAATCATTCATGATAACAGTTACCAGCTGGCCGTTTTCGTTCATAAACGCAGAAGACGTCAACGCAGCTCTGTTGGAAGAGCTTCCGATTCTCTGGGCATTCGGTTTGATATATTTTGAAACGTGGCCTATATAATAGTATTCATACGTATAGAACACCTCTCCTGTTTTGGTATCAGCAATAATCGGAGCAAAGCAGAAATTTCCTTTGTGATTGGGCCCTCCGGTTTCATCCAATAGAATATTCCAGTCAGTCCATAAAGCATTTCCTTTGTTGAAATCGTTCAGCATATTTTTACTGTACAATTCCCCCAGACTTACATCATAAATTTTATCCATATTGAACTGTTCTTTGCATCCTTCTGTAAAGGCCAGGAATTTATCAGGAAATGCTCTGTGTGTTTCTGCCAGATTGTCAAAAAGCTGCGTTTTATTGTTCCATGTTTCATACCAGTGATAACCGATACCATGAGCGTATTTTGAGGTTTCAGGATCACTTAATGTAGTGGTTGCTCTTTGATAGATAAGGTCTCTGTTGTGATCCCAGATCATAACTTTTTTATCTTTGTATCCGTTTTTCCAAAGGGTTGGTCCCAGGTTCTTTTTCAGGAACTCTCCTTCTTCTTCAGCAGTATAGATGCATGATTCCCAGCTTTGAGTAGCCATTGGTTCGTTCTGAACGGTCAACCCCCAGATGTTGATTCCTCTCTTTTCGTATTCTTTGATGAATTTGATATAATAATCTGCCCATGTCTGGTAGTATTGATTTTCCAATCTTCCTCCTTTGTACAAACTTTTGTTGGATTTCATCCAGGCTGGCGGGCTCCATGGAGAGAAATAGAATGTGAAGTTATTACCGATGGCTTTCTGAGCTTCTTTGATCATTGGAATCTTATACTTCTCATCATGTGCAATATTGAACGTTTTCAGAGAATTATCATTGTCTTCTACATAAGTATAGGAATCGCTGGAGAAATCACAGGAATTCATATTGGTACGAACGACAGTGTATCCCAATCCGTTTTTTCCGAAATAAGCATCCAGAATTTCTTTCTGCTTATTCTTTGGCATTTTATAAAAAGTCTCTGCTGAAGCGTCTGTAATAGCACCTCCGATTCCTATCAGTTTCTGATATTTAAAGTTGGGAGCCACAAAAATACAGGCCTCAGTTTCTTTAGGTTGTCCGAACTGTTCAAATGTAACGGTTCCTTTATCCGCCATCTTCTCATTCACTTTCGAGTTGGTAAGGATTACTTTAGCTGTTTTTCCTGCATTCTTCTTCCAGTAATTCTGAGCATTGACATTGATGACAACGCCTACTACAAAACAACTTACAATTAATTTTCTCATGATTTTTTCTGTTTCCGGACCCTTCTGGTCCTCATTTTCATTATTTATTTTGATAGACTCTTACGTAGTCTATATAATACTTCTGTGGAAATACCGTATCATCAATGCCTTCTTTCCCACCCCAAAATCCACCTACTGCCAGATTTAAAATGATAAAGTAAGGTCTGTCAAAAGGCCATGCTTCCTTATTTTTCTCTTTATTCATATAGGTGAAAAATTTCTTATCATCTACATAAACATCAATCTTTTCGGGAGTCCAGTCTGCCTTATAGACATGGAATTTTTCGCTGGCATCTTTTACAGACAAGGTATCTGTCTTCTGTGTTCCCTGGATATGGTTGTATTTTTTGGTGTGGACAGAAGCATGTATAAATCCCTGATTGTATCCTACATGTTCCATAATATCCAGTTCACCGTCATCCGGCCATTTCTTCATATTTTCACTCATCATCCAGATGGCAGGCCAGGTTCCACGTCCTTTGGGAAGCTTTGCTCTTACTTCTACTGTTCCATACTGAAAGGCGAATTTTCCTTTGGTTAAAAGCCTGGCAGAAGTGTATTTATTATTTTCCCAATTTTCTTTTCTGGCTTCAATGATAAGGTTTCCCTTTTCCATTCTGGCATTCTCAGGTCTGTTTTTGGTATAAAACTGAGCTTCTTCATTTCCAAAACCGCTTCCCCCGGTATCATAATTCCATTTTAATGAATCCGGAAACCCTTTACCGTTAAACTCATCATTCCAGATCAGTGTTCTGCGGGCTTCAGGTTTGTGCGAGGCACAGTTCAAAACAGTAAGGAAAAAAGTTCCTGCTGCGCATATTTTGATGATATTTTTAGCTTTGAGATTCATGCATAAGTAGATTTAAGTTTTGGCTAAAGCCATTTTTTTCTGACTTTTGATTAAGCGGGCTAAAGCCCGCTCCTATTGAATTGAATCAACTTATTTTGTCCAGCTAATTCTTTTGGTCTGTACATGTTGAGAATCAGCTCCGATCATAATATCAAACTCTCCGCCTTCCCAGTCAAAATTCAAGTTATCATCAAAGAATTTCAGATCTTCGGGAGTCAGTTTAAAATCGATCTTTTTGCTTTCTCCTTTTTTGATGAATACTTTCTGAAAGCCTTTCAATTCTTTTACCGGTCTTACCACTTTTCCGAAAAGATCCCTGATATAAAGCTGTACTACCTCCTCACCATCATATTTTCCTGTATTGGAAACCGTAACACTAATATTCAGTGTCTGATTTCCTGTAAGATTTGTGGAACTTAATATCATATCAGAGTATTTAAAATTCGTGTAACTTAAACCATATCCAAATGGGTATTTGGGATCATTATCAAGATCTATATATGCTGAAACATAGTTTCTGTCTGTATTATTTTTTGCAGGTCTTCCTGTATTGTAATGATTATAGTACACAGGAATCTGCCCTTCTGTTCTTGGGAAAGTCATTGGAAGCTTTCCACCGGGATTCACTGTCCCGAACAAAACATCTGCAATAGAGTTTCCTGCTTCTGTTCCCAGCCACCATGTGTACATAATGGCAGGAATTTTGTCTGATGCCCAGTTGAAAATCAGAGGTCTTCCGGCATTGATCATCAGGATAATGGGTTTACCTGTTTTGGCAATTTCTTTCAATAAATCTTCCTGAACACCTGTAAAACCAATATTACTTCTGCTTTTTGCCTCTCCGCTCATTGCATGGCCTTCACCCAGCGTCATGATGACAACATCTGCTTTTTCCGCCGTTTCTATTGCTTCTGCAAACTGGCTTTTATCCTGATCATCAACATTACAGCCTTTTGCATACAATAAAGTGGATTTTTTATCCATCTGATTTTTAATTCCGTCAAATTGAGAAACAATTCTTTGGCTGTCATCTTTGAAAGCAACAGACCAGAAACCGTGATTCGCTACCGTTTCTTTCCCGAAAGGACCAATCAGCGCAACTGTTTTTACACTTTTCGAAAGCGGAAGAATATTTCCCTGGTTTTTAAGAAGAACAATACTTTTAGAACCGAATTCTCTTCCAAATTTTCTGTTTTCCTGATTATCGGTCTGTTCTTTTTGTCTTTTTTCATTGCTGAATCTGTAAGGATCATCGAAAAGTCCCATTTCGAATTTCTTGGTTAAAATTCTACCCGCTGCATCATCTACCAGTTTTGCATCTACTTTTCCTTCTTTCACCAGTTTTGGAAGCTCTGCCATATACACACGGCTTTCCATATCCATATCACTTCCACCCTGTATTGCTCTTTCAGCAGCTTCAGCTCCATCTTTGGCATAACCGTGAGGAACCATTTCCCCGATACTTCCCCAGTCTGACACCACAAAACCTTTATAATTCCATTTTCCTTTTAAGAGGTTTCTCTGTATATATTGGTTGGCCGTTGCGGGAATTCCGTTAATATCATTGAAGGAGTTCATAAAAGTGGCTACTCCTGCCTCCGCAGCGGCTTTGAAAGGAGGAAGATAAGTTTCATTCAATTGTCTGAGACTCATATCTACAGAATTGTAATCTCTTCCGCCTACAGCAGCTCCGTAGGCTGCAAAGTGTTTTGCACATGCCATTACGGCATCAAGACTTCCCAAGCCTCTACCCTGAAATCCTTTAATTCTTGCCAGCCCTATTTTTGTTCCAAGATAAGTATCTTCTCCTGAGCCTTCCATTACTCTTCCCCATCTCGGATCTCTGGCAATATCCACCATTGGAGCAAATGTCCAGTGAATACCGTAAGCGGCAGCTTCTGTTGCAGCAATTCTTTCTGATTTTTCAATCATGGCCAGATCCCAACTTGCAGCCTGTCCAAGATTGACAGGGAATGTGGTACGATAACCATGGATAACGTCCTGCCCGAACAGTAAAGGAATTTTCAGCCTTGACTGCATCGCGAGTTTCTGAAAAGCTCTGGTTTCCTCTGATCCTGCAACATTCAGCATAGAACCTACTTTCCCCTTCCTGATTTCTTCCAAAACAGCTGCCGAATTGGATTGCTGGGGTCCTGTAGCATATTCAAACCCACTATATTGCACCATCTGCCCTACCTTTTCTTCCAGGGTCATTTTAGACAGCAGCTCTGCTACTTTCTGATCAATGGTCTTCTGTCCGTAAGCATTCAATCCCAATGCAGAAAATGCCAATAAGAAATAAACTCTTTTCATAGTATCAAATTAAAAAATATAGGTTGCTGTAGAACGTCCCGAAATTGTTACAGCAGCGGTTTTCCCGGCAAATTTAATATTAAAATTTTCATCTGCCTGATTATCGTTCTGCACAATTAAAACTATTTTCCCAAATTGAGTCTTAAAGGCAGCCGTTGAAAGCTTATCCGTCTGAGTGGAAGCGATACGCTGAGATCCTGCCGGAATAAATTTTGAAGCGTGGGCAATGATATAGTAAGAAACATTTCTGGTGAAATTCTCACTGTCAGAAATGGTAATCGCTCCTTTACATTCTGTACATCCTCCATCTGTATGCGGAGCATATTTCGGATCGTTGGCAAGATTCCATTCCAGAGCTATCTTGCTCCAGTTTCTCATAGAGCCTATGATTACATTTTTCGTATGCCAGTTCAGGTCTTCGGAAAAAGTACCTTTTGAACCTGTCCATTGTTCAGTAAAGTATAAATTCTTATCCGGAAAGGCATTATGTACCGTACTTAATGCAGAAATATCGCCTTCGTACAGATGAAAAGCAGATCCGTCTATATATTTGCCAGCTTCAGAATCTTTTAAAATATCAAGAGCATATTCAGGTTTGTTGCAATTGTGATCATAAACAACAATTTTGGTAGTGATGCCATTTGTTTTAAAAACAGGTCCCAGATGGTTCTTAATAAAATCTCTCTGCTGCTCAGACGGCATATACAAACTTGGATTATTTCCCGGATGTAAAGGTTCATTCTGAGGAGTTACAGCATCAATGGTGATCCCTTCTTTTTTCATTCCCTGGATGTATTTTACAAAATATTGAGCATACGTTCCATAGAATTCAGGTTTTAAACTTCCTCCTTTTGACTTTCCATTATCCTTCATCCAAACCGGAGGAGACCACGGGGCAGCAATGATTTTAATGGAAGGATTAATTGCTAAAATTTCCTTCAACATCCCAATCAAAGCTTTGTCTTTTGTCAGACTGAATTTTGAAAGCGAAGGATCAGTCTGCCCCTCAGGAAGATCATCGTAGGAGAATACTTCTCCATCAAGATCGGAAGCGCCAATACTCAGTCTTAAATAGCTGATGGATATTGAATTTTTATCATTTCCAAAAAGTTCGTTAAGCAGTGCTTTTCTTTTGGAAGGCGACAACCGGTTGATTACCTCAACACTTCCTCCTGTTAATGTATATCCAAAGCCATCAATATATTGAAACTTTTGAGTATCATCAATTTCAATATTCTGAAAGCTGTTGATAATATTTGCAAATTTAACGGAAGTCTGCTGTTGTAATTTTACACTTTCATCCCCTTTGGTAAGCCAGTACTGCACTTCATTTTTTTTATTGGAAGCCACTGAGGTACAAGATAAAGAAAAAAGGGCCACACCACTAAGCAGTGCGGCACCTCTAAAGAAACTATATAAGTTGTGAAACTTCATATTTTAGTAACCAGGATTTTGTTTTAAAGCTGTATTCGGCAATTCATTGAAAGGAATTGGAAGAATTTCATTTTTATTGGCTTTAAATCCTTTAAATGCAAGTATTGATGGTGCATCTCCCCATCTTACAAGGTCAAACCATCTGTGTCCTTCGCCGGCAAGCTCTCTTCTTCTTTCATCTTTAATAGCCTGTAAAGAAACAGGAACTGATGATAACCCAACTCTTGCTCTTACCGCATCTAATAAAGCTTGAGCTCTTGCTCCTGAAGCTCCTAATGCTTCTGCCTCCATCAGATAAGTATCCGCCAATCTTATAGCAATATAATTCTGACGGAAATTCAATTCAGGAGGTCCCGGAAGCGATGTTTTTAAAGCATTTGTAGGTAAATACTTATTAAGGAAGTATCCGGTATCTGCAAAAGCAGGCGTATAAGTAATCTTACCCTCTGTCACCAGTTTTTTTGCATTGAAAACGGTAACGTCCAGTCTTGGATCTCCCTGCATAAAAGTAACAAAGTTCTCTGTTACAGTATTAAATGCCCAACCTGAATAAATATCCGGAGCATTGTTATTCGGGATATCTTTTAAGAAATAAGAACGAGGTCCTACCATCACATTGATAGAGTTTCCTTCGTCTTTTCCCTGTCCCCAGAATCCCCAGTCAGAGCTTCCTTTATTGGTATGCATTACTTCAAGGATAGATTCTGATAAGAATTTGTATTTATTGGGATCCTGATCAGTTTCCAAGGCAACTTTAAATAAATCTGCATAATCTGCCACAAGTTTGTAGCCATACTGACTGGTTCCTCCTGGCGTACCATTTACTTCAGCAAACTGTGCGGCTGCCTGAGGCATTTTTTTATCATAAAGATAAATTTTACCTAATATAGCTCTGGCCGTTCCCTGCGTGATTCGTCCCTTATCACTGATACTTGGCGTCATCATAAGGTCGGGAATAGCAGCAACGATATCGCTTTCTATCTGTGCATACACATCTTCCGGCTTGGCCTGTGGAACGTTCCAGTAATCATCATCAAACTTTATGGTATTAAGAATCAAAGGAATATTTCCAAACATTCTTAGTAATTCAAAATAATATAAAGAACGAAGAACTTTAGCTTCTGCAATATATCTTTTTTTAAGATCCTCATTCATATTTGCCCCCGGAACTCTTTCTATTAAAAGATTAGCACGGGCAACTCCCTGATAGTAATCTCTCCAATAGCTGGCTGGCATTGTATTGGGATTGATCATGTAATTGTTCATTCCCTGAATACCCGCTCCGTCATTGGAATTTCCCCCACCGGAATAAAAATCATCAGATCCTGCATTAAAGAATGTTACGGTATTTTCAAATCCAGCCGAATACTTTCTTAAAGGATCATATACGGAGATCAATGCACTGAAAGACTGCTGCTCATTCTGAAAATATAAATCTGTATTAAAAGATCCTGAATTCTTTACATCATCCAGATAGGAATCACTACAACCGATATTGGTAAAACTCAGACCTGTCAGAAACGCTACGGCAAGTCCTTTATATATTAAATTCTTATTTTTCATTTTGTTGGTCATTAAAATTGAATATTAGCTCCTATAAGGAATGTTCTGGCTTGTGGATAGTAAGCTCTGTCTACACCGATAATATCCTGCTCAGAATTATTTCTTCCCGCAATTTCAGGGTCATATCCTGTATATTTTGTAAAAGTAACCAGGTTCTCTCCTGTGATGTACAGTCTTACCTTGCTCATTCCAAAACGTTGGGTAACATCCTGAGGAATAGTATATCCTAGCTGAACAATTTTCAGACGCACATAATCTCCTTTCTGAAGGTAATAGTTAGACATCCATGAATAGTTGTGGTTAGAATCAGTGCGGGTAAGTCTCGGATTATCATTGGTAGATCCCTCACCTGTCCATCTGTCTAAGATTCTTGTCTGGTAGTTGGCATCAGGCAAATCCAATCTTCTTAACCCCTGGAAAATCTTGTTACCAGCCTGTCCTTGCGCAAACATCATCAGATCAAAATTCTTATAGCTCATATTCACGGTAAGTCCGAAAGTATATTTTGGGATAGAGCTTCCTAAGTTTACTTTATCATTGTCATCAATTTTACCATCTCCATTATTATCCTGCCAGATAAAGTCCCCAGGTTTTGCATCGGGTAATAATTTTACACCATTGGCATTTACATAATTGTCAATTTGTGCCTGATTCTGGAAAACCCCACTATATGTTTGTCCGTAAAATGATCCGTAGGGCTGCCCTACTGCTACTCTGGATACCGCTCCCATGGTCTGGAAAGAAGCCAGGTTGAAGTATTCAATATCATCCTCTAGTCTAAGAACTTTATTTTTTATGGTTGCGAAGTTACCATTAACCGAAATGCTGAAATCTTCCCAATTTTTCTTGTAGCCTAATTCAAGTTCAACCCCTGAGTTTTCCATATCTCCTACATTTGCCCAAGGTGAAACCGGAACTCCTACATAACCCGGGATATTGATTTGTCTGAGAATATCAGTAGTCTTCTTTTTGTACCAATCTGCTGTTAAGGTAAAGTTGTTGAATAATTTCAGATCTGCAGCAATATTCAGCTGGCTGGTCTGTTCCCATTTCAGATTAGGGTTTTCCAAAGTACTTTTCGCATAACCAATGATGATATTATTACTGGAGTTGGTATAATTACTACCGGAAACCATGAAACTTGCAAATCTGAAGTTATCCATTTCGTCATTCCCTAACACTCCGTAACCTCCTCTTAATTTTAAATTATTAACAACTTTGTTCTCCGGCCAGAAGTTTTCTTTATGAACGTTCCATCCCAGTGACATAGATGGGAAAGTTCCCCAGTGCTGGTTGGTAGCAAATTTTGAAGAACCATCTCTACGGATTGTTCCTGTAAATAAATATTTATCTGCATAATCATAAATGATTCTACCAAAATAAGATGCTTTACGGGTCTCGATTCCGTCCCATCCTTTTGCTGTGATATTTTCTCTGGGAATATCAAAATTGAAGGAAGCATCCTGCCAGTTATCAATAGGAAGGTTACTGTAAGTCAAACTGGCACCGCCCGCAATGTTGTATCGGTAAACACCCTGCCCAACCATGATATTGATGTTGTGATCACCAAACTTGTTCTGATAGGTCAATGTATTTTCCATGCTCCATTCGAACTTATTTTCATCCACTTTATTCAGACTGTTAAAACCGGTATTATTAAAATTTGGACTTAAATAATATTTCGGTGTAAAAGAGCGGCTTCCCCAATAAGATTTCTTACCATTTAAACTTGTTTTGAATGTAAAGTGATCTAGAAACTTGAGTTCTGCAAAAACGTTCCCCACAAAATCATCAGACCAGTTATAATTACCTTGTTGTATATGACGGAAAGCCTGCGGATTGGTCATCTCGTTATTTACATATGGGGAAATTCCGTAAGGACGTCCCTCCGAATCACGGATGATATAAGGACTTTTATAACCATCCGAATCTACCATTGACCAATCTGTCACGACAACCGGAGTGATAGGATCCAGGTTTACTGCTGAAGCCAACGGTCCTCCAAATTCTTCGTTTGCACTTACTCCCTGAGACTTCACGTGTGTGTACGCAAAGGTTTGTCCAATGGTCAGATAATCTGTCACTTTATGGGTTGAATTGAATCTTGCATTGATTCTTTTGTAATAAGAAATATCACTCATTACAATACCAGTCTGATCAAAATATCCAAAAGAGGTATAGTAGGTGGATTTTTCATTCCCTCCGGTAATGCTTACTTCGTGAGATGATTTTTCACCGGTTCCGAAAATAGCATCCTGCCAGTTGGTACCTTTCCCAAATGATTCAGGATTAGAAAATCTGGGTGCCTGCCCATCATTAACAAAACCTTCATTAATAACTTTAGCATATTGTGTAGCATCTAGGAGATCCAGTTTTTTGGATGCATTTGAGAAACCATAAAACCCGTTATAAGAAAGACTAAGTTTTCCTCTCTTCCCTTTTTTGGTTGTCACCAGAATTACTCCTTTTGCTGCAGAGACTCCATAGATTGCAGACGATGCTCCGTCCTTTAATACTTCTATACTTTCTATATCCGACTGGTTAAGCCATCCGATATTGTCTACCACAATACCATCTACTACCCACAATGGGCTGTTGCTTCCAGCTCCAAAACTGGTAATCCCTCTTACACGTACAGTAGCAGCAGCACCAGGCTGTCCCGAATTCGTAACAACAGAAACCCCTGCAGCTCTACCCTGCAATACCTGTTCAGGCTTACCTGCCGGTATGTTTTCAATGTCGCTGGCTTTAATACTCGCAATAGCTCCCGTTACATTACTCTTTTTCTGAGTACCGTAACCGATGACTACCACTTCGTCTATTTTGTTTTCTTTCGCAATTGTGTCCTTCGACTTGGTGGTCTGGGCACTGAAGTTGGCCGTAAAATAGAGGACGGCAACCACTCCTACGCTTCTTGATATTCTTACATTCATATACAGTTATTGTTTAATTCTCAAATTGAGACAATAAAAATATATTTTTTTTCAATTAATTAACATTCTATTCATAAAAATTTTAATTTTTCTTTTATTTTTCAGGGTTAGAAGCTCTATCTTCGCATCAATATTTCATAAAATATCATAAAAAATTAATAAATTCATCTCCCAAAATGACCACCAAGCCATCCAAAATTTCTCTTCCGTTAAAACTTACCTTTCTCATTTTTTCAATGGTTTTAAACTGTATGGGGTTGGTGATTCTACAGCTGTCTGAAGAGAAAATCACCTACGGAGAACTGGGGCTTTTAGAATCTTTTAAAGATCTACCCATTGCTTTTATCTCGCTTTTTGCAGTGAGCTTTATCAATAAGACAGGACCTAAAAAGGCATTAATCCTTGCCCTGGCCATTGTTGGATTCTGTTCCTGCCTTCTTCCTTTTGTAAAGGTTTTCTGGTTTTATAAATTGTGGTTTGCGATTATAGGAGCCTGTTTCGCTATTGGTAAAATCTGTGTTTTTGGAATTATCAGAAATAATATTTCGGATGAAAAATCCCTGGCAAAGACCATGAATAACGTAGAAGCTTCTTTTATGATCGGAATTTTCGTGGTTAATACCGGTTTTGGGTGGATAATTTCCAGCCAGTACTCGGAATTCTGGAAGTTTGGTTTCCTGATGATTGCTTTATTATCAGCATTTACCATTTTTCTGCTGTCAAAGATAGAAGTAGCAGATTCCAGGCCTATGGAAAACAAAAGCATTCTCTCAGAACTTTCCGGGTTTACCACACCTACGGTAGCTTTATTTTTAGGAGTAATCTTTTTTATCGTCTTTGTAGAGCAGGGATTCAATTCATGGCTTCCTTCTTTTTACAAAAACCATTTGAAAGTCAATTCTTTTTTTGCGCTTCAGGCCACTTCTTTTCTATCCGTCTTTTCTTATGCCGGACGAACGGTTACTGCCAATATCATCAAAAGGTTTTCACTGCCCAGATATTATATTACATGTATGGCTCTTATAATCACCTTACTGATCATTATACTGGGGATACAGTATTTTGATTCTGAGGATTCCGGCTATTTACTTTTTTTATTTCCGGTTATTGGTTTGTTTCTTTCACCCCTCTACCCTGTAATTAACTCAAGAATGATTGCACAGGTGGATAAAGACAAGATTAATCTTTTCACCTCGCTTATTGTTATTTTTTCTTCTCTGGGCAGCTCTGTAAGCTCTATCATTATGGCCGTTTTGTTTGAAAAACAACTGTTGAATTATTATCCATTATACATCTTATCTTCTGTAATTCTGCTTTTTGTGATTAGTTTTATATATTTTACTGTCACAAATAGAAAATAGTTTTATTTTTACTGCCATGAAAATTAAAGACACAAAAAGTAAAGAAACGCTACAGGAACTCATTGACACGAAAGATTTCGTAGCGCATATTTCCGTTGACTGCACCATATTCGGCTTTCATAATAATATTCTGAAAGTTTTGCTTTTAAAATATCACGATCTGGATCTATGGTCACTTCCGGGTGGTTTTGTTTTCAATGATGAGGACCTGAGAGAAGCTGCTGAAAGGGTTTTGTTTGAAAGAACCCATCTTAAAGGGTTATTTCTGAAACAGTTTCACACCTTTGGAAGAATAGACCGTACGGAGAATAATGTACATCAGATCCTTCTTAAAAATAAAGGAATAACCGTTCCTGAAGATCACTGGATATTCCAGCGTTTTGTTACAGTAGGTTACTGCAGCCTCATTGATTTTTCGCTGGCTGATACTTTCCCTGATGCTTTCAATGAAAGCTGTGAATGGTTTGAAGTCAACAACCTTCCTAAAATGGCATTCGACCACGACAGAATTATAGAGACAGGTCTTGAATACCTGAGAATGAATATCAATACAGAGGTTGCGGCAAGTAACCTGCTTCCTGAAAAATTTACAATGAAAGATCTTCAGGCTCTGTATGAAACTATTTTAGGACAAAAATTCAGAAGAAATAATTTTCAGCGAAAAATTTTAAGTTTAAATATTCTGGACAGAATGGAAAAACTCTATGACGGCTCGGCCAATAAAGCTCCTTATCTGTATAAATTTAAAACTAAAGTTCATAATTCTACCAATCAGTATCCCATCTCTAATGATGAGGAATCATAAAAATATAAATTTAACTCAAATTATCAACAAAGTAGCAGTAGCCCCCTGAAAATCAATAGTAAAACAAGTTTTTAAAAAAATTTTCAGAACATCACGAAAAATGTTACTTTTAACCAAATCAAAAAATCATGTCATATTATCCTCTTACAAGCATCCCTGATTATTATGGAATTGATGCTTTACTTACTGAAGAACATAAACTAATCCGCCAATCTGTGAGAGACTGGGTTGAAAGTTTTGTAATGCCGCAGATAGATCAGGCCGCTCAAAATCATACAGATCTTCCTAATCTTATGAGAGAATTGGGGAAAATCGGAGCATTGGGGCCTTATATCCCGGTTGAGTATGGTGGTTCAGGATTAGATCAGATTTCTTATGGTCTGATTATGCAGGAGCTGGAAAGAGGAGATTCTGCGGTACGTTCTGCTGCTTCGGTACAAAGTTCATTGGTGATGTTCCCTATTAACGAATTCGGTTCTGAGGAGCAGAAGAAGAAATATCTTCCAAAACTTGCTGCCGGAGAAATGATCGGATCTTTTGGATTGACTGAGCCTAACCACGGTTCTGATCCTGGTTCTATGGAAACTTATTTTAAAGATATGGGAGATCATTATCTTTTAAATGGGGCTAAAATGTGGATCACCAACTCTCCTTTATGCGACATCGCTGTAGTATGGGCAAAAAATGAGGAAGGCAAAGTACAGGGATTGATCGTTGAAAGAGGTATGGAAGGTTTTACCACTCCTGAAACTCACAATAAATGGAGCTTAAGAGCTTCCAAAACCGGAGAACTGGTATTTAACAACGTAAAAGTTCCGAAAGAAAACCTGCTTCCGGGAGTAACAGGACTGAAAGGACCTTTATCTTGTCTGAATTCTGCAAGATATGGAATTTCCTGGGGAGTAATAGGTGCTGCGATTGACTGTTACTGTACCGCCGTTCAGTATTCCAAAGAAAGAAAACAGTTTGGAAAACCAATCGGTTCTTACCAGCTTCAGCAGAAAAAATTAGCTGAATTCTTAACAGAGATTACAAAAGCCCAGTTATTGTGTCTTCAGCTAGGAAACCTTAAAAACGACCATAAGGCAACTCCGGCCCAGATTTCAATGGCTAAACGTAATAACGTGAAAATGGCGATTGACATTGCAAGAGAATCAAGACAAATCCTAGGAGGTATGGGAATTATGGGTGAATTCCCGATGATGAGACATGCCGCAAACCTGGAATCTGTAATTACTTATGAAGGAACACATGACGTTCATTTACTGATTACCGGATTGGACATCACAGGAATCAACGCTTTCTAAAAAATATACAATTATAAATAATAAAGAGTCTGGCCAATGGTCGGACTCTTTTGTTTACTCACTTTGCAGGGATTTTATATTCAATGAATAATTGTTGATCTTATAAAGTTTTTGTTGTTTTATTAAATTTATTACTTTAATACCAGACAAAAACAAACAATATGAAAAAAATCACAACTTTTTTACTAAGTCTTACAGCTCCATTTTACTTTGCCCAGCAGGCAGGTGATGTTGTAAGTGCCGAACAGAAACTGGATTTAACACCACAGGGAGTCATCAATTTTATAGCCAATAATCTTGGCGATCAGAATGCTCCTGAGTTTACCAACTACCTGAACAGCTTCAATATCGGGCTGAAAGGATACAAAATCACTTATTATACCAAAAACGAGAACAATGTTCTTGTAAAAGCTACCGGATTACTCATGTATCCTAATGTACCTTTTAAACTCTCAACAGTGGTATCTGACCATGGAACTACAGACAGCAGGCACAATGTTCCGTCTAATTTCAAAGGAGCTTTAACCGCTGGATTTGTTGTTGAACTATCTTATGTACTCAATGGGTATATTCTGATGGCCCCTGATTACGTAGGGATGGGAACCGGGGACGGAACTCACCCATATGTAGATTATGCCACAGAAGCCGGAGCAACCATAGATTTTATCACCGCTGCCAATAAAGTACTGGCACAACTGAATATCAAGCGTTATGATGAATATTTCTTAGCCGGTTATTCCCAGGGAGCTCATGCTGCAATGTCTACCTTAAAAAGATTAAGCATTTCAAATCCCGGTAATATTAAATTCAAATATGCTTACATGGGCGATGGTCCTTATGATTTTTCTGGAGTAACTTTAAATAAAGGAGTCCTTGAAAAAGATATCTACCCTTTCACCTCATTCCTGGCCAATGTCCTTCATACCTGCAACAATACGGGATATAAAACCTATAATAATGACATTTCAGAAGTTATTTCTGCAGAATATCTGGACAAATATAACTATCATGTCGTTCAGGATAACGGCGGACTTTTGTGGGGCCCTGTTATATGGAGAAAGCTCTTTACCACCAGTTTCGTCAATGATGTCACCAGCAATCCCAATAACAAGCTAAAGCTATGTATGAAACCTAAGGATGTATACGACTGGTATAATAAAACGCCTATGACATTGGGTCATTCAACTGTCGATCTAGCGATTCCGCCTGAAAACACTTCTAAAACTATTGAGGTTCAGCGTGGTTATTATCCATGGTGGGATCTGAATAAGTATAAACTGGATTCCTTTTATTGGGGCCCATTAGGACATGTAGGAGGAATTCTGCCCTTCACTTTAGCTTCCAATGCGAAATTCAATACCCTGAGAAGCGGCGGCCTTCTTAATGAATGGGCTATTGCAGGTTCAATTTTCGGTCAGCAACCGGAGAAAACTTCTGAAAAACCTTCCTTACTATCTTCACAGATAAAACCGGACCTAGGCAGTATGCAGCTGGTTGAAATTACAGATTTCAATAAAGAAAAAGCCCAGAGCAGAACAGCCGATGATCAAAATTTATCTGATTTAAAAGACGGAGTTTATTTATTGAAAGTATCGGAAAACAATGAAGATAAAATAATTCCATATATCAAAAATACCCCAAAAGAAGTTGCTGAAAATGAAATTATACAATCTGCCAATGCATCAATATTGCAATTGAAGGTAGATCAGGATGAACTTATTGCTGTGAATATTTTTGATGAAAATAAATCCCTCATCAAAAGTATTTCCTCAAAACAATATCGGGAGGCCGGAGGAATCAATATTCAGAATCTTGAAAGCAAAAACTATACGTTTGAAGTTGTTACTCCATACTATAATCTTCAGTTCAGTAAATCGGCTGGCGGCATATTATCATCAGAAAACAGTACTAATATTTATACTCAGAGACAACAGATTGTGGCTAAATCCGGGAATGATATTAAGAACATCAGCATCTACAGTATATCTGGCTCTCTCATCGTTCAACAGGACGTTAATAAACCAGTGTTTGAGTCAAGAAACCTGGAACCTGGAATATATCTGGTGCAGATCACTCTTTCTAATGGAAAAATTATCAATAAAAAAGTAAAACTATAAATCAATCACTCCTCTATATCTTTATTTCAAGTTAATTTTTGGCACTTCAGCAATGAAGTGCCTTTTTGCTTCGATAATTTAAAAGCATTATAAATGGAGCATATCCTTAAAACTTAAATCCGACACTAAAATATATTCTTGAAAAATCAAGCTGGCTGTTTCTGGAAATATTCAAACCAATAGGGCCTATAAGCGATTCATAGCCAAGATTTACTCCGTAGCCGAACATATCAAAACTGTCATTGAAAGGAGAAAACTCTTCACTTACCTTTCCATAACTGAATGACGGGGTAAGATAGAGCTTTTTCATAATTCTGTATTGAAATGATATGGCCGCCTTAGCTACCGAAGTCATCGGAAGCTCTTTCTGACGTAGACCATTGAATTCAGGACTTAGCAGATCGTAATTGTATTCGCTGCCTCCCAGATTATACTTTTGGTTCAGGAAAAGATACGGAACCTGATCTTCTTTTTTGGCACCAAAGCTCGTACCGAGAAACACGTTTGCTTTTACGGTCAGTCTTCTTGTAATCGGGTAGAAAAAGTTCTCATTCAGTGTAAATGAAACGAGATTTTTAGGCTCAAAATAGTAAGACTCTTTCGGATTAAGAATCAGATAAAGGAGAGGCTGTACTGTATTCAGATCATAAAGTTCATACTGATCTCCATAGTAAAATCTTGTGCTCACCTGAAGATGATTCCCCCTGGTTGTAAAATACCTTTTATTAAGATTATTCTGTTCAAATTTCAGGAAAGTATTGAAATTGCTGTGGTTATAGAGCTTTTTGCTGTAATTATCTACTTTTGACTGATCTACTTTATCCAGTAAACTGTACATTCTTTCCGTACTGAATTCCGTTCCCAGAGACAGGTAAGAATTGGGATTGATATTATAATTCAGTGCAATTTTTCCGGTTATGTTACGGTACATATGGTTCGGAAAACGGTCGCCTCCATCTTCACTGATATCATATAGCCTGAAGTTCAGGTCATTACTTTTAAGATGAACCATTTTAGCTTCCAGATCCAGCCATAAACGTTCACCACTGTCTAAAAACTGCTGGTAAGCAACTTTAGCTTTAAAACGTTCGGAAATATCTACTGTTGCCAGAAACCTGGATCTGTTCAGGAGAATATTTCTGTACGTATAATTGACAATAATTCCTACGGACTGTTCCGTATCATAGTGCAGCGCCAGTTTAAATGCTCCCTTTTTTGCTCTTTTCACAAAAACATTCATCACAAGACCGTCGTTTACTTTCGTGTAGGTATAATACACCTTTACATACTGCCGCATTCCGAAGACCCTGTCTATAGCCTCATTAACGGTTTTTACATCGTAATACTTCCCTTCCGTAAGCCCCATCTGCTTTTTCAGCACTTCAATTTCTGCAGCATCTGTAATGGGTGTTCCGTCTTCTTCGTTAAAAGTAAATTTTGTGGTAGGCAGTTTCACTTCTTCAATCATTGTATGCTCATACGTAATTCCGGCTTTGCGCTGAGCTTCTGCCAGGGCGACAAACTCAGGAAGATGCTTTCTCGCCTCCATCTCTCCTATTTTTATGATCCTTCTGAATTTGGCAAAATCTTTCGTTGTAATTTCTCCCAGTGGATCTACAAAGTCGACCAGAATATTTGATAATTCTTTCTGATGTTTAAAATCTTCTACGGAGCGGATGGCATGAGTCTGATAGATCATCTTCATCGGATTTTCAATCTCCTTTTTCGTAAAAAGTCTGAATCCGGTGTAGCCTCCGATCACAAAACCGGCACCCATCTCACGAACTTCATTGGCCGGATAATTACGGTCCAGGCCGCCATCCACCAAAAGTTTTCCATCAATATAAACAGGAGCAAACGCTGCAGGAATGGCCAATGTAGATCGAATAGCCAACGGTAGCGATCCTTCTTTCTGCATCACCAGACCTCCGTTTTCGATATCGGAGGAAGTAAGCTGCACGGGAATCCTCAGTTTACTGAAATCGTTGATATGCTTGGCGTTGAAAGTAAGCGTATTAAGAACTTCTCCCATGTACTGCCCTTCAATATAAGAGCTTGGAAGTGTGGGAAATCCTTTGACTACTGGAAATTCAAGGATATACTTATCATATTCGTCTTTTTCACTGATATTGACTTTATTGTAAGGAATTTTATTACTCAGAATTCTGTTCCAGTCCATTTTATAAATGGTATGCTTCATCTGGTCAGCATTATATCCCATTGCATATAAGCCTCCCAGAATCCCTCCCATACTGGTTCCTGTGATATAATCTACTTTGATTCCCAATGAATCGATCATTTTTAAAATCCCGATGTGTGCAAATCCCTTTGCCCCGCCGCCACTGAGTGCAAGACCAAACTTAGTATCTTTGGTTACATTCTGAAGCGCAATATTCAGGGAATCATTTTTTTGCTGAGATTTGATAATAAGAGAAAAAGCAATAGCTAAAAATATCAGGATCTTTTTCATTGATGGTGCTTAATGTATCTGATTTAAACTTTATAAGTTTTTAATAAGTAGTAAAGATACACAAAAAGTTACCTGCTTTAACACAACATTTCGTGAAGTAAACGATTCTAAGCCAGCTTATTTATTGAGAATACACATAGAAAAAAACATAGTAATACTAAAAATTTTTAATACGTTTTTATCGTTTCTACGAAATTTATATCTGGATTTAGAATTTCAAGGATAAGGCTCTTCACAGATTTCATGGCATCATCAATATTTCCTTTATCAAACTGCAGGGCAACCATTCCCTTTTTAGCATCTGCAAAACTCCAGATTCCGGTTTCAATCGGGAAACCCCAAAACTCAGGAAGGTGCTGTACCACGTAATGATAAATACAAAGCTGAAGGGCCTGCTTCCTGTCGCTGTTATGGAAATATTCATCTACGTTATCCTGATCGATCTTTACAGTAAGATTTTTAGTCCTGGCGGTTTTATAATCAATAATTCTCAGAGTACCGTTCAGTTTATCAATCCGGTCAATGAATCCGAAGAAAGAAATTTTATCATTTCCATCAAGAGGAAAATCGATGCTTTCAAACCTCCTTTCAATATCAATAATCTCCAGTTTATTGCCTTGCTTTATGAGTTCAAGATCATGATTCAGCACATTTTCAATAACCTTTTTAGCAATAGCTTTATGGATATAATTCATTCCTTTTTCGTAGAATTCCGGCTGGTGCTTCAGCTTTTCAATAGCGATATTTATATATTCATCTACTGCTTTAACTGAATTCTTTAAATCGCTTTCTTTTAAAACCTTACCCTTCAACACCTCATACACTTCTTGAAGTGAATAATGAACCAGATTTCCGTAATTTTTTATCGACAGTTCTTCTTCAATTTCGTCCGTTTCCGAAGTATTTAAAATCTTGGAAAGGTAGAAATCAATCGGATTATAAAGATAACTCGTCAGGTGGGAAGCAGATACTTTTTCCTTCCATTTTTGAAGACGTTCCTGTACAATTGGTGTCTTGGAAATTTCTATCGGTTTGGTGGCAATAGGCTCTGAAGAATTTTCAATAATGACATGTTCGATCTCATGAGAACTCTCCATTTCAATCTGGGTAATGAAACGGCTCTTCTCTCCGGTATTCACTCCGGAGCTTAAAGCATTATACAGCAAATGGACATTCTTCGCATCCTGAATCAGCCTGTAAAAGTGATAGGCGTAAATGCTGTCATTTTCAAGAAAAGTATGCAGATCAAAGAATCTTCGGATATCAAAAGGAATATAAGTATTCTGTGAGTTTCCAAGCGGGAGTTTCCCTTCGTTCACAGAAAGCAGAATAACGTTTTCAAAGTTCAGGAGACGCGTTTCCAGCAATCCCATGATCTGAAGTCCTCTTAATGGTTCACCCTGAAAATCGATACTTTCAGAATTGATATGCTGGTTGATCAGAATTTCCAGCGTTTCCATTTTGATCTCAATATTGTAAGGAGTCAGCTGGTTTTTGATGATTCTGAAGGCGTTTTCAAAGTGAGAGACATTCTCATACTGAATATCGTCTATTTCGAGCCATTTAACCTGATGGCAGAACTCAATAAGCATATCCAGATAACCGTTGGTTCCTGTTGCTTTCTGAAGAAGGCCATAATAAGACAGGCCGCCCAGCAGTTCATGTAAAAGTTTTTTGGAAATATAAACGATATTCCGCTCTTCTACTTTAGCTTTAAACTCATTGATAATCTGTTCATCTTCTGCTGATTTCGGCAGCTCTTCCAAAATGGGGAAAACATCTCTGTAATAGTAAGACAGTTTGTTTTTTTCCAATTGTTTCTGCAGGTAGAAAAGACGTTTCACGGCATTGGAGAAAGACAAGTTTTTCAACGGAAATCCCATTGTAATATTCAAATTATCAACACCATGCATCACATCAAGACTGGCTGGAAGAAGGTTTTCATCCAGCAGCACCACTGCAGTATTGGAATAGGTTTTATTATTGATCTCTTTAAAGATTTCGGGCAGAACTTTGGTCTGGGTTACATTCCCGGACACTTCGTATACCTTAATTTTTTTAGGTTGATTAAAATCGTCTTCTATCCATTGAAAAGCTCTGTTATCATCGAATTCTTTCCATGTTTTATGACTTCTTAAAAACTTTCCGGCTTCCTGTCTTTCATCATTAAAATAATAACGGTCTGCCTGAAAGAAACACTGCGCTTTATTCCACTGCAAAAGGCTTCTTACAAGCTTTTCTTCTACCGGAGTAAAGGCATTGAACCCACAAAAGACAAATTCTTCTTTAGTGTTTTTAGCAAAATCAACAATCCGGGCTTTAGCGGCCTCATGGATCATTCCGGAAGTAGCCCAGTTTCTCTCCTGCAGTCTCTCCTTTAAAACCGGGAGAAAAACATTCATATTCTGCCAGAAATTAAGAAACTTCTTTCTTGGAACATCGTCATCCTCACCAAGGTCTTGGGCCCATTCTTTGATCCTTTCTTCATCAAACATATATTGCAAAACCGCCTGATCGCTATCTGAGAATTTCAGGATATCATCCCAGTCCTTCTGCAGCGTAGGAAACCATTTCAGAAAATCTGAAAAATCATCCCTCGGAATAAGATTCAGACTTCTGTAGACATCAAAAGAGAAAAGCCACAGCGGAATTCCCTGAATCGTCTGTTGATCGGCAATTTTATTGATGAGTTCCTCTATCGTAAAAAAATTGGGAAGAAATCCTGAGTAATTATTTTCTTCCAGGATCTGTCTGATAAACACAATGGGACGTTTTCCGGGCAGAATGATATTAAACGCCGAAAGATCCGGGTTTTGTGCTAACAGTTCGTGGATGATCTTATTGAGGAATTTCAAAGGGCTTGGTAGCTTTTTAAGTTGTCGAGTTGTTCAGAAATCGACTGATTATATTCGGTTTGTTTTTCTTTATCGAGTCCATGACGGGTTTCTCTGTCGTAAGCCATCTGGAAGTTTTTGTAATCAACGGATATCCCATCGTAAATTGCTCTGAAATATTTGTTGTAGTCTCCTGAATTTTTTATTTTTTCAGCAACAGCTTTTCTGAATTTTCTTACAAATAATTCTGCAATATCAAAATGCTTCTGCTCATGAAGCAGAATATAATCATTCATTCTTTTGGCATCTTTCCATGATTTATCTTCATGAAACAGTGTTTTGATAGTAATAGCAACCGGTGCTTTTGGATCGGAAGATTTTTCAGCATAAAATTCCCAGCCACAATGGGTGTATGCTGCTACATCAGGATTCTTTTTCTTGTTAACCGGACTTTTAAAATTATCCCAGGTTAGCTTTTTGCCTTCCTCCCAGAAAATTTTCTGCCCGTACACCACCTGCGCTGCCAGTAAACACAATACAAAAGTCAATCTCATTATTCTACTACAATGGTTTTTGTAATCCAGTTGTTTCCTCCATTCCAGAATTTAAAAGTATAGGTTCCTTTGCTTTGCGGGCTGAAGTTAATCTGATTTGCTCCCACATATTTCCCTTGTGTACAAGGGCCGTTGGTAATATATTTATAGGAAGTAACTGTTCTTTCCAGGTTATTATTGTAAACATAATCATATCCGTAAAATCCTTCGCAATGAGACGGATAGGTGGAATACGTTTTTATGCTCTGTATCGCATAAACGTTCATGGTATCATTAACAATTTTTACGCTGTCTATCTTGATTTTATCAATAGATTCGATGGTATGGTAATCATCATCATTACACGAAACCAGAAGTACGCCCAACACGAATACTGAAGATCCAATATTTAAAAGTTTTTTCATAACCTTTACTTTTCTGATTATTAACAAATATTAGCAAAAATTATTCCTTATTTACATAAAAATCAGGAATTAAAATTACCTTTTGATACATAAACTACTTTCTTGGTATCAAAAAATTCTTCATCAAAATAGTGTTTAAGATTGAATATTTCACATTTAATTCCGGCAAGCTCTTCAGCAAGATCACCGCCTTTTAAATATAAAATTCCGTTGTGTTTAGGATTAAACTGTTCTTTTTCAAATTTCCCTTTCAGCCATCTTAAAAATTCCGGCATCTGGGTTACTGCTCTGCTGACTACAAAGTGGAATTTTTCTTTCAGCTTTTCTGCTCTTCCATGGATAGCCTTTACATTGGTTAATCCTACTCCATCTGCTACAGCCTGTACTACATTGATTTTCTTCCCAATAGAATCAATCAGGGTGAATTCTACTTCAGGAAAAAGGATCGCCAAAGGAATCCCCGGAAAACCACCTCCGGTTCCGATATCCAAAACTTTGGTTCCCGGTGCGAATTCCATCACTTTTGCAATTCCCAACGAGTGCAGAATGTGCTTTTCATACAGTGATTCCATATCTTTTCTGGAAATCACATTGATCTTTTCATTCCATTCATTGTACAGATTTTCCAATTTGGAGAACTGTTCTTTCTGTTTTTCAGTAAGATCCGGGAAATATTTTAATAGTAACGATGCAGACATGTGAATTATTATAAACCGCAAAAATAAGTTTTATTTCTCTTGTATTCAAATCTACTTTCCCTGGTCCTGATGTAAATTCTGGTTTTCAGCACAATCCATCACTTTGCAATTCCTGGTATAACAGGGACACTCAGGTTTCCTGACGGGCTCACGCTCTGTACAGCGAAAATATAATTGTCTTTAGAAAGCGGAATCTTCATAGAAAGTCCTGTGGTGAAGATCTTTTTCTGCCACACCGCACTGTCTGTTTCCCTTGCCAGCACATAGTATCCTGCGGGGATTCCGGATTTTGGCTTTTCCCAATGTAAAGTTGTTGAATTTGTCAGCTCTTTTACATCCATTTCAACTTTCTCCGGTTTTGAAGGAGA
This sequence comes from Chryseobacterium sp. 2VB, assembly GCF_005503635.1. Taxonomy (NCBI): domain Bacteria; kingdom Pseudomonadati; phylum Bacteroidota; class Flavobacteriia; order Flavobacteriales; family Weeksellaceae; genus Chryseobacterium; species Chryseobacterium sp. 2VB. Next base: position 56,102 of record NZ_SCNC01000001.1, on the reverse strand, counting down.
TTTTGCAATATTGGCAAGAACAGCAATATTGGCCGCAACATTCTTTTTCAGATATTTAAAATCGATAAATTCAGGAAGATCACCGTACTGCTTATTGTTTTCAACTCTAATATCCTGATGCTGATGGTCGTAGTTTTCATAATACTCGGTCAGTCTTACAGAAGGAAATCCATTATTCACAAAACTGGTGTGATCTCCTCCGCGCAGAAATCTGTCATTTCTGTAGATCAGTTTGATCTCCAGCCCTTTCACATATTCTTCCGTAACTTCTTTGATATAACGGGCCAGCTGTCTGGATTCACTGTCGTTTTCAAAACCAAGATTTCTGATCGTCATCGCTTTTTTATCCAGATCTTTGTAAGGCAGGCCTTCACTGAATACACGAAGAATACGGGTATTGATCTCTCCTGTTTCTCCTGCTTTTGGATTGCCGATCATATCATTATTAAGAACCGCTTCCAGCTGCAGATTTTCTCTTTTCATTTTTTCAGCCAACTGTTTAGATCCCAACAACGACTGTTCTTCACCGGAAAATGCTACAAAAATAATTGAAGCCGGAAACGAAGACTGACTCAGTATTCTGGCCGATTCTATGACAGCACTTACTCCGCTGCCGTCGTCATTAGCTCCCGGTGCTGCGGAAGTTCTGTTCATCACATCAGTCACTCTTGAGTCAAGATGTCCTCCGATCAGGAAAATTCTTTTGTCATTCGGATCTGTTCCTTTCAGAAAAGCAACAACGTTTCCGAGATTTACTATTTTATCAATTCGCTTTCCATCCGGCTGAATGTCTTCCTGCTGCAGATACACTTCCATTCTTCCACCCGAATTTTTGGCATAATCATTGAATTTTCTGATCACCCAGTTCCTTGCCGCACCTATTCCACGCTCTGGGTCATCTGTTGAACTTAAGGTATGCCGGGTTCCAAAGCTTACCAACTTTCCGATATATGATTTTAATGAATCTTCATTCACCTGCGAGACATATTTTTTCACTTCATTATCTTTTGAATGTTTTTGAGAGAAAAGATAACATGAAACGAGTAATAAAAAGACGGAATATTTCATAGAAGCGGTATTAGATTGTTTAAAGATACAAAACCTACGCTGCAAAATTATTCCCTACAATAATTTATTTTGAATTACTGTTTTTTGGCTAAAATAAGATTGAAATCAATCTCTTACTTCAAAATAAAACTTTTTTATAACCCAAAAGACAATTTGACAAAAACCTGATAAAAATCTTTAAAACACCCTTATTTTTATTACCTCCACACCACGTTTTTATTATATATTTGTTAAAATTCAAAAAATAGATGGATAAACTTTCAGATAGAGTAAAAAAATTAGGATACTCACAGACATTTGTCATGTCAAACAAAGCCAGAGAAATGAAAGCCAGCGGAATAGATGTGATCAGTTTAACTCTTGGCGAGCCGGATTTCGATGTTCCGGACAATATCAAACAGGCAGCATTCGATGCCATTAATCAAAACTACAGCCACTATTCTCCGGTTCCTGGATTTCTGGAACTGCGTGAGGCTATTGCTTATAAATTAAAAAGGGATAATAATCTGGAATACAAACCTTCCCAGATCTGTGTTTCCAACGGAGCTAAGCAGGCTATTATCAATGTTTTGGCTGCTATCATCAATGATGGTGACGAAGTTCTGCTTCCTGCACCTTACTGGGTAAGCTATGATGAAATGGTCAAAATGATGGGCGGAACTTCTGTAATACTTCCTACCTCGTATGTTACCGATTTCAAAGTGACTGCTGAACAGCTTGAAGAAGCTATTACAGAAAAAACCAAAGCGGTACTTTTCAGCTCGCCATGTAATCCGTCAGGAGGATATTATACGTATGATGAATTAAAATCGATCGCCAAAGTAATTGCCAAATACCCTCAGATAACGATAATTTCTGATGAGATTTATGAATACATCAATTATGAAACCAATACCACTTCGATTGCCCAGTTTCCTGAAGTCTATGAACAGACAGCCGTAATCAACGGAATGTCAAAGGCTTTCGCTATGACAGGATGGAGAATCGGGTATTCAGCATGTCCTGAATGGCTGGCAAAAGCTTGTGAAAAAGTACAGGGACAGATGACCAGCGGGGCCAATACGGTAGCCCAGAGAGCGTCTATCGTTGCCCTGAAAGCAGATCCTTCCGAATACAGATACATGATTGATGCCTTCAAAAAAAGAAGAGATCTTGTCTATGAACTGATCAAAGAAATCCCGGGATTCAAAGTGGTCCTTCCAAAGGCAGCCTTCTATTTCTTCCCTGATATTTCGTATTATATCGGAAAAACCCTAGATGGAACAGAAATTAAAAATTCTGACGACTTTGCCATGTTCCTTCTGGAAAATGCCCATGTTGGATGTGTAGGCGGATTCTCTTTCGGAAGTCCGGAATGTATCAGATTCTCTTATGCCGCTTCTGAGGAAGAGCTGAGAGAGGCTATGAAACGAATTAAAGACTTGTTAGAGAAATTCAATTAACAAAAAACTAATAACCCCAAATAAAACGACAGCAATGAATCTGTTAAAAAAACTAACCATCGCTACAAGTATTGCCGCTGCAAGTTTTGCCGGATATGCTTTTGGCCAGGATTTCCAGTGGAAAGAAGCTACCTCGAACGGCTACAAGTACAGGTACGTAACCAATGACCCTACTTCTGCAAGGTATTACACTTTGAAAAACGGATTAACGGTTATTTTAAGTCCTACCAACAAGGATCCGAGAATCCAGACGTATATTGCCACAAAAGCAGGAAGTAAAACAGATCCTGCAGACCACACCGGTCTTGCCCATTATCTGGAGCATATGCTTTTCAAAGGAACGAATCAGTTCGGATCTAAAGACTGGGCAAAAGAAAAGCCTCTTTTAGATCAGATTGATGCTCTTTACGAAAAGTATAACCAGACTAAGGACGAAGCCAAAAGAAAAGAAATCTACAAAGAAATTGACAGGGTTTCAGGAGAAGCAGCAAAATTTGCAATCGCCAATGAATATGATAAAATGATGGCCGGTATGGGAGCTGATGGCACCAATGCCTTCACTTCTTTTGAACAAACGGTGTACACGGAAGATGTACCTGCGAATGTTCTTGACAAATTCCTTGCGGTACAGGCTGAACGATTCAGGGAACCGGTTCTGAGACTTTTCCACACAGAGCTTGAGGCCGTATACGAAGAAAAAAACAGATCTCTTGATGATGACGGAGATAAGGTTTTCGATACGATGTTTGCCAACCTTTTCCCTAACAACAATTATGGAAAGCAAACGACCATCGGAACGATTGAACACCTGAAAAACCCTTCTCTGCATGCTATCAGAGAATATTATAACAATTATTATGTTCCCAATAACATGGGAATCATCATGTCCGGAGATTTTAATCCGGATGAAGTGATTGCAAAAATTGACAAGGCTTTCTCTTATATGAAGCCTAAAGCAATCCCTGAATATAAAGTTGGACAGGAAAAACCGATCACTGCTCCGATTGTAAAAGAAGTGGTAGGACCGAATCCTGAAAACGTAATGCTTGGTTTCAGATTTCCGGGAGCTTCTACAAAAGACGCCAGAATGCTGAACCTTATTGGAAATATGCTTACCAACGGACAGGCAGGGCTGATCGATCTTGATCTGGTAAAAAAACAGAAATTACTGGGTGCATACGCTGGTTCTTATGCATTGAAAGATTATTCCGTTTTACTTTTACAGGGTAAACCCACTGAAGGGCAGTCTCTGGATGAAGTAAAGAATCTTCTTCTTCAGGAAATTGACAAACTGAGAAAGGGCGAGTTTTCTGACGACCTGATTCAGTCTATCGTTAACAACGAAAAGAAAGGGATCATTCAAAAAGATGAAAAATACTCAACCAGAGCAAGTATTCTGATGGATGAGTTTACTTCGGACGTTGACCACAAAACATCGCTGGAATATGTGGACGAAATTTCAAAACTGACGAAAAAAGATATCATGGATTTCGTATCCAAGTATCTTCAGAACAATAACTACGTTGCAGTTTACAAAAGAAAAGGCGAAGACAAGAGCATTGTAAAAGTTGACAAACCAACGATTACTCCGGTTTCCGTTAACAGGGAAGACCAGTCTCCTTTCCTTAAAAAAATCGACGAGATGCCTGAAAACCCTATCGCTCCGGTATGGTTGAATTATGACAAAGATATCGCTAAAAACAAATTAGCTGATGTGGATGTACTTTCTGTAAAAAATACAGACAATGCGCTGTTCAGAATGTATTATCACTTTGATTCAGGAAAATGGAACAACAAAATCCTTCCATTGGCAGCGGAATATCTTCAGTACTTAGGAACAAAAGACAAGTCTTCTGAAGTCATCAGTAAAGAATTCTATAAACTTGCGTCAAGCTTCAATGTAAGTGCAGGAAACGAGGAAACTTACGTATCACTGGAAGGTTTAAATGAAAACTTTGACAAAACCATTTCTTTATTTGAAGATTTAATCAAAAACTGTCAGGCAGACCAGGCAGCTCTTGATGCTTACAAAGTTAGGTTGAAGAAAGCGAGAGCGAACGCAAAACAGAATAAAGGAGTAATTATGTCAGGATTGAGAAGTTACGCTCAATACGGTCCTCAAAACCCTTTCAACAATGTACTGAGCGATGCTGAGCTTGATGCATTGAAAGCAGAAGACTTAATTAATGTTCTTCATGATCTGTTCAATTTCAAGCACAAAGTACTGTATTACGGTCCAAAATCAGGAAATGAGGTGGTAGCAGCTTTGAAACCTGTCCACAAACTTCCTGCAACCCTGAAAGATTTGCCTAAGTCTAAAACTTTTGCACAGATCCCGACAGACAAGAACAAAGTATTGTTTGCCCATTATGACATGGTGCAGGCTGAAATCTTCTGGGTAAGAAATTCTGACCAATACAATCCATCTGCTACTCCAACGGTAAGTTTATTCAACAACTATTTTGGAGGAGGAATGGGATCTATTGTTTTCCAGACCATCAGAGAATCTAAGGCGCTTGCCTACTCCACTTATTCTTACTTTGCCCTTCCAAGCAAGAAAACAGACAAAGATATGATCATGGCCTATGTAGGAACACAGGCAGACAAATTCAATGAGTCTACAACAGCCATGAATGAGCTCCTGACTACCCTTCCGAAATCTGAGCAGTTATTCGAAACAGCGAAAAGCGGATTGAAAAAATCTATTGCCTCTGAAAGAATCACACAGGACGGAATCATCTTCTCTTATCTGAAATCTCAAAAGCTTGGAAACAACTATGATATGAGAAAGAATGTGTATGAACAGGCTCCAAAACTGTCTTTCACAGATATCAATTCTTTCCACGATAAAGAGATGAAGAATAAAAACTACACCTACTGTCTTGTCGCTTCTCAGGACAAAGTGAAAGAGGCTGATATGCAGAAATTAGGCGAAGTAAAAAAACTTAATTTAACTGAAATATTTGGTTATTAAAATAAACAAAAAGTCCTGTTAAACAGGGCTTTTTTATTTAACAACATGCCAAAAACAATTATAGATTTTATTTATCAACTTTCGTTTGTTCGATAGATGAATCTTTCATATATTTGCATAAGAAATTTAAATATAAAAACAGAAAAATTATGTCTTTAGTAGGAAAAAAATTCCCAAATTTAACAATTGACGCAATGTCTGAGATGGGTGACGATTTAAGAATCAACATCCTTGATGAAGCAGTAAACAACCAGCAAAAAGTTCTTTTATTCTGGTACCCTAAAGATTTCACTTTCGTATGTCCTACTGAGCTTCACGCTTTCCAGGAAGCTTTAGGTGAGTTCGAAAAAAGAAATACTAAAGTAATCGGTGCTTCTTGTGATACCAACGAAGTACACTTCGCTTGGTTGAACACTCCAAAAGATAACGGAGGAATTGAAGGAGTAACTTACCCGCTTTTAGCCGATACGCACAGACAATTGGCTAACACTTTGGGAATTGTTGATCAGGATTTTGAATATGATGAAGATGGAAACGAAGTTTTCACAGGTTCTAACGTAACTTACAGAGCAACTTACCTTATCGACGAAACCGGAAAAATTTTCCACGAAGCGGTAAACGATATGCCTTTGGGAAGAAACGTAAAAGAATTCTTAAGATTAATCGACGCTTACACTCACGTACAGAAACATGGTGAAGTATGTCCTGCAAACTGGGAAGAAGGAAAAGAAGCAATGAAAGCTGACAGAACTTCTACAGCAGAATACTTAGCAAAAAATTAATATCTTAATTTAAATATAACAATGTAACAATCTAACAGTATAACAATTTGAAAAGTCATTTCTTGAATTGTTAGATTGGTCAATTTTTTAGATTGTTACATTGTTTATTTTTTTAAAAATAAACTTATGTACACAGAATTAACCGAAGATACATTACAGAATATAGTTAACGAAAACGAAAAAGTAGTCGTTCAATATGGCGCAACATGGTGCGGAAACTGCAGAATCATGAAGCCGAAATTCAAAAAATTAGCCTCTGAAAATGATTCTATTCCATTTTTATATGTAGATGCAGAAAAGCTTCCTGAAAGCAGAAAATTAGCAAAAGTAGATAACTTACCTACTTTCGCCATCTTTAAAAACGGAGAACTGGTGAACCAGGTTCAGTCTAACCAGGCAGAAAGTTTAATTAACCTTTTTAACGAATTAGCATAATGAAATTACCCGTAATCAGACAGTTTTATCAGAATCAGACTCCTGAAAATCTTGAAAAAACATTAGAAGTACTGGAAAGTTTCTGCGAGTTCAGAGGAACAAGTGAAGAAGATCTGAATGTTGCAGGAGAATTGATTACCAATATCTGCGGAGCTTTAGAAGTTCACGCGAATGTACAAAACGGAATGAGTGAAAAAGATGCATTAAACTCTTTTGCTCAGAAGGTTTTGGGATCAATTGACAAATAACATCTTTCGGTTATTTTTAACCAAAAGAATGTAAAAACACAAACTACACAATACCTGAGGTTTTCCTCATTACTATACTTTTTCTATTCTTTAAGAATCTTTTTATTTCAACTTAAAATGTACTTCAAAGGACTTTAACCGGTCACATGAAGCTGGAAGTTGTATGAAAAATTGTAAAGAATAACCCATTAAAATCCCGGTGATATTTTCATCAGGATTTTTTTTGTTTTTGGTTTACAGCACGAATAACACGAGCGATTTCACGAATAACACAAATAGAGATACGCAAGCATCCGTGTTAATCTGTGGAATCTGTGGGCAAAATATATTTAAATATTATTAGAAGTTTCGGCTGAAGCCGTTGGAAAAGATTTATTTAAAGTAAAACGGGCTAAAGCCCGTTCCTATTGATATTAGTAAATTGTGTTTATTCGTGAAAACATTTGTGAACTTTGTGTTTAAATTTTGTGTTTACATAAAAAAAGAAATCCCGATGAAAAATCACCGGGACTATATTTTAAAAGATAAGATCTATTAATTAGTTTCTTCTGCTCATCAGAATGCTTAGAATATACCAGAATAACAGCATAATCGAAGCAAAAAGCTGTAATGCTGCACCTACATACTGATTCGTTCCATAGGAATCTTTTAATTTGCTTGTCTGATATAGAATAGTAGCTGATGCTAAAATTACCATTCCTACCGAAAACCACAGTCCAAGGTTAAAACCAAAGATCATTCCTCCTACAATCAGTCCGATGGAAATAAATCCACCGATTACAATGATATTTCTTAAGAAAGAAAAATCTCTTTTAGAAGTGAATGCTACTGCAGAAATACCTGCAAACATAGCAACAGTTAACGTAGCAGCCTGGAAGATCACATTCGCTCCACCTTCAATATTTGTTGCAATAAATAGCAGAGGCATAAAGATAATGGCTTCCAGCAGAATATAAAATCCTAGTCCTAAATATTGGGTAGATTTGCTTTGTGAAAGCGACCATTTAGAAGCCAAAACAGAAGCCAGCCAGAAAACCCCGATAATCAATAGCCAGATATATCTCTGACCAAACATCATCGCAATCAATTCTACCGGAACCGTTTTTAATAATATCGTTTCCACTCCAATAAATGCAAGAATCGATAAAGCAACATGCAAATACGTCTTCTTGTAAAAATTCGCCTTCTCCAAGTCCGAAGAATGAGCGACTAAAACATCTGTCATCATAGTTAATATTTTTTTGTTAATCGAAAATAAAATTAAGTCTTATTTCGAGGGCAATACCCCAAGAATTTTTCCGTCATCCTCAAATACAGCGGTAATAACTTCTCTGGAAGATTCTTCTGCATATTTGTATTTAATACTCGGATGATTGATTCCGTCCATTGTTTTATAATATCCGGCCTTTAAGACTTCAAGTTTTTTGTTGGGATCAATATCATCTTTGACCTTCTTAAGAACATCATCCGTCACGATTTCCTTTACCTTCTCAGAAATCAATCCATCAATAGCCTTCCGATCTGAAGCCTGCAAAGCTACAACGAACTTCTGGAAATTATCATTATATAAACTGATCTTTTCCTTACTTATGGAAGCCTGCTGTTCTTTTTTGGGACTGTTTTCAACCTTTGCACCTGTTACTTTCTGCGCAAAAACCAGCTGTGCCCCCACAAGAGCAAGTCCCAGCAATAATTTTTTCATAGTATTCATTTTTGTTCTGGTGAAATAAGTGATGGAAGATACGAAAATCAGACCAGTTCTAAAAATTTCATTGTATCTACATTATCAGCATAAGTATCAAGTCCCGGATTTTGCGCTTCACCAAAAGGAATCGCATTCATTTCCAACTCTTCTTTTGCCACAACGCACTGAATATTTTCTTCATTTTCTGCAATAAAGCTTTTCACATCATTCAGCGATTCATATCTGCTGAAATTAATTACAGAAAGCGGACTGAACAGTTTATCATCCTCTTTCAGCATCACAAAATTATTATCCCAGAATTTATCCTGATTTAAAAGATAAACCGCTCTGTTATAATCATAATTGTTGGCATATTTGTTATGATTGATAATATCCTGGAATCCTAAGAAGTTCTCAAACAGCCTGTCAATCACAAAATCCTGCGGAATAAAAATTCTCGTTACATTTCTGCACCCCAATCCGAAATACTGGAAAATATCTTTTGCTAAAAGCTGCAGCTCTTCATCTGTCTCATCACCCTTCAAAACAGCAATTGAAGTCCTGTTTTTACGGATGATATTTAAATGATTCTTGAAATAATATTCCAGATATCTCGCTGTATTATTACTTCCTGTTGCAATAACGGCATCAAAATTTTCTAATTTTTCAACAAACTCAAAAGCTACATTTTCATTGGAAAACTCATTCCATTTCTTCAATAAAAACGGAATCATATACTTATCTTTTGAAGACAGCTTAATGACAGGAATATGGTTGGCCAGAATTACAGAAATCACATCATGAAACCCTACTAAAGGGATATTTCCTGCTAAAATAAGTCCAACTCTTTTTGAAATTTTAGAGATTGAATAATTTCCAAGCCAGTTTTTGATGTTTTCTTCAGTCAGAAGATCTGTCCATTGCTGTAAAGCAAATTTCTGATTATCAATAGTAAACCACGGATTCTCTATTTCTGACCTTTTCAACAATAATTCAATATCAGAATCATCTTCATTGTGATCTTCCGGTTTCTTCGCTAAAAACGCTTTTATATAATCACTTAATTTAATAAGTCCTAAAACTTGATTTTCGGTATTCATAATTACTGTAAAATTGGGTAAAATTTTGTAATTTTGTGCAAATTTAAAAAAAATTAGCGATGGCTATTAAAATAACTGATGAATGCATTAACTGTGGGGCTTGTGAACCTGAATGCCCAAACAATGCAATATATGAAGGAGCTGTAGATTGGAAAGCTTCTGACGGTACGGCTCTTCAAGGTACAATTACTCTGCCGTCCGGACTTACTGTAGATGCCAATGCACCACAGGAACCTGTAAGTGATGATGTCTATTTCATTGTAACAGATAAATGTACAGAATGTAAAGGATTCCACGAAGAACCTCAGTGTGCAGCGGTATGTCCGGTAGACTGCTGTGTGCCAGATGAAGATCATGTAGAGTCTGAAGAAGCTCTTCTTAATAAAAAAGCATTCTTACACGGCGAATAAAAAATTCCGTCTCATTTCCGTGAGGCGGTTTTTTTGACCCAAAATCCAATAAATCAAAATAAAGCTGAAGGATATTGAAATCCCAAAGCACCCAAAAAATAAAAATATGAACAAAAAGCACAACTTCAGCGCAGGACCATGTATTTTACCACAGGAGGTATTTGAAAAATCAGCACAGGCTATCCTTGACTTTAACGGCATCGGATTGTCTCTTCTTGAAATTTCTCACAGAAGCAAGGATTTCGTTGCGGTAATGGACGAAGCGCGTGCCATTGTAAAAAGATTGATGAATCTTGGTGATGATTATGAGGTACTTTATTTAGGAGGCGGAGCTAGCCTGCAGTTTGCAATGGTTCCTTACAACCTGATGAAAGTAGGTGGAAAAGCCGCTTACCTGGATACAGGAACATGGGCAGCAGGAGCCATCAAAGAAGCTAAAAAAGTAGGAACGGTAGATGTGGTAGGTTCTTCAAAAGAAGAAAATTATTCTTTTATTCCTAAAGACTATACTGTTGGTTCAGAATACGATTATTTTCACTGTACTTCCAACAATACCATCTACGGAACTCAAATGAAATCTTTCCCTGAAGTGGATACGCTGATGGTATGTGATATGAGTTCTGATATTTTCTCAAGACAGCTGGATTTTTCAAAATTTGATCTGATCTATGCCGGTGCTCAGAAGAATATGGGACCTGCAGGAGTTACTTTAGTGGTTATTAAAAAAGAAATTCTTGGTAAAACAGGAAGAGAAAATATGTTCTCTATTCTGGATTATTCCCAGCACATTGCTAAGGAATCCATGTACAATACGCCACCGGTATTTCCTGTATATGCCTCTTTGCTTACCCTTCAGTATCTTGAAAGAAACGGAGGAATCGCTGCTGCAGAACAAAGAAATGAAGCTAAAGCTAAGCTTTTATATGATGAAATCGACAGCAACCCGTTATTTGAAACTTTCTGCGTAAAAGAAGACCGTTCGCTAATGAATGTTTCTTTCAAAATTACAGATGAAAGCAAGAAAGAAGAATTTGACAATGCATGGAAAGCAGCAGGGATCAGCGGCTTAAACGGACACAGAAGTCTTGGCGGTTACAGAGCAAGTTTATACAACGCTCTGCCTATTGAAAGCGTACAGGTTTTGGTAGATGTAATGAAGTCTTTCAAATAAATTAAATAGTAAAAAATTCAAAGATTGAAAGAATTAAAGGCAGTTCATTAAAATTTATTAATTTGCGCCCCAGTTTTAAAATGTTGAAATGGCAATTCTTTCAATCTTTAAATCAAATAATTCATGAAAGTTTTAGCAAACGACGGAATTTCAAAAGCAGGAGAACACACTTTAAAAGAAGCCGGAATTGAAATTCTGGACAATAGAGTGGCTCAGGATCACGTTATTAATTTTATCAACGATAATAATGTGGATGTTCTTCTGGTAAGAAGTGCAACGAAAGTGAGACAGGATCTGATTGATGCGTGCCCCGGCCTTAAAATCATTGGAAGAGGCGGTATCGGAATGGATAATATTGATGTGGAATATGCCAGAAGTAAAGGTATTAAAGTAATCAACACCCCCACAGCATCCTCAAAATCAGTGGCAGAACTTGTTTTTGGCCACTTTATTTCACTGGCAAGATTCCTTCACGAATCCAACAGACTGATGCCTCTGGAAGGAGAAACTCATTTCAACGCCATGAAAAAGTCTTTCAGTAATGCGTATGAACTTTCAGGAAAAACATTAGGAGTAATCGGCTTTGGAAGTATTGGCCAGGAAGTTGTAAAAATAGGAATCGCTTTAGGAATGAAAGTAACTGTTCTGACCAGAAGCCCGAAAACAGAAGTTCTTACATTGAACTTCTTCAACGGACAGTCTGTGAACTTTGAAATCACTTCCACCAATGATATGGATGCATTCCTTAAAGATGCAGACTTCATCAGTATCAATACGCCGAAAACGAATGAGTATATTATAGACACCCCTCAGTTTGAAAAAATGAAAGATGGAGTCTATATTGTAAATACTGCAAGAGGCGGTGTCATCAATGAAGTGGCACTTATCGATTTTATCGAGTCGGGAAAAGTAGCCGGAGCGGCACTGGATGTTTTTGAAAACGAACCCAATCCGGAACTGCCTTTACTGATGAATCCTGCATTATCACTTTCCCCTCATGTAGGAGGCAATACAGTGGATGCGCAGGAAAAAATCGGTATCGAACTTGCAGAACAAATTATTAAGCTACAAAAAGAAACTATAAGATAAATATGCCTGTTTTTAAACCTTTCCGTGGAATAAGACCTCATAGAGACTTTGAGAGTACTTTCCCTACCCATCCACTGGATAATTTCACCCAGGAAGAGATTGCGGAGAAAGCTCAAGTTGAAAATACTTACATCAATATGATTAAACCCTATGTTGTAAGTAAATCTAAAGATATTGACCGGAACCTGCGAAAGATCCGTTCTACATTTGAAGAACTTCTGGAAGAAAAGAAATTGGTCCAGGACAATTCGTCCTACTATCTTTATGAGCAGATCTATCCCAACAAACAGATGTTCAGAGGACTTCTGGGATTGGCAAGTATCGAAGATTTCTGGAATGGAAAAATCAAAAGACATGAAAGTACCATCCCGCAGAAAAAGGAGAAACTGGCTCACTACCTTGAAAAAGTAAATCTGCAGGCAGAACCTGTACTTCTTACCTACCCTGCCAATTCAAAAATTGAATTGCTGATGAATCATGAAGAAAAAAATGTTCCTATCTTCAACCATGTGGATTCTATGGGTATCAGACATAAAATCTGGAGAATAGACAATCGTCTGAAACTTCAGCAGTTTAAAGAAGTGATTGATCAGATAGATTCGTTCTACATTGCCGATGGGCACCACAGAATTGGTTCTACAGCAATGAACGCCAAATACCATAAGGAGAAAAACAAGAAACATAATGGTACAGAGCTTTACAACTTTGTGTATAGTTTCATTGTTTCCAACCAGTCAATAAAGATTCACGACTACAACAGAATCTTACACGATCTGAATGGTATTTCTCCGGAAGATTTCCTGAAGGAACTTGAAAAATATTTCCTGATTCACGAAAAAGGAGAAACATCGTACTACCCTTCTCAGAAATTCCATATCTCAATGTATATGGATGGGAAATTCTACTCTCTTCACGTAAAGCACGATCTCCGTTCCAAAGAAATGTCTCTGGATAACCTGGATCACCACCTTTTGGACAAATATATTTTCAAAAATATCCTTAAAATTGAAGATCCGGACAGCTCTGAGCTTATTTCTTATGTGAAAGGAACATCCAATATCAACGGAATCAATCTTTTAAAAGAAAAAGTAGACAATGGCGAAGGCAAAGTCGGCTTTGGAATTTATCCTGTAAGTTTTAATGATATGATTAAAATTTCAGACTTAAAATTAAGCATGCCTCCAAAATGTACATTTATTGAGCCAAAATTAATTACAGCCTTGTTAATGTACGACATGAAACCTTAATAAATTACTATTTTTTTCCTACTTTTATCAATGGAAAAGATAAGTAAATAATAGATGAAAAAAATATTCATTATACTTCCACTCTTTTTGAGTGGATTTTTATTTTCTCAAAAAAAACCACAAAAAGGCCCGGCAAAAAAAGGAACTGTTGCCAGATTTAATTATCACGATGAGTTCAGAAAAATTTCAGATGAAATTATGACCAACGGCACTGCTTATGATAATCTCGGGGAACTTACGAAAAGAATCGGTCCCCGCTTCAGCGCCACTCCCGGTTATACAAAAGCTGTAGAATGGGCTGAAAAAAAATTCAAGGAAATTGGTATTAATATGATCTGGAGACAGGAAGCTAAAGCACCGGTCTGGATCAGAGGAAAAGAATCTTTACAGATTAAAGCCGGAAATGGAGATTGGAAAAACATCAGAATGCTTTCTTTCGGAAACTCTGAAGGAACTGGAGGAAAAGATCTGACAGGTGAAGTTGTTTTAATCAATTCCACATCAGAACTTAATGCCATGTCGCTGGGACAGTTAAAAGACAAAATAGTTTTTGTAAATGTGCCTATGGACCCGAGGGTTATCAATACAAGCGATTCTTATTTACAGGCGGCAAAATCAAAATTAATTTCCGCTTCAGTAATTGCCAAGACAGGTGCAAAAGCCTTAATTATAAGGTCACTGACAACAGCCAATGATGACACTCCTCATGCCAAAATGATCTATTACGAACCAGATGATAAAATTAAAATTCCGGCTTTATCAATTGGCGTAAGATCTGCAGATGAGCTGGAAAAAACATTGAAAAAACAGAAAGTGACTGCGAAAATCAACATGACCGCAGAATCAAAAGGTGATACTACGAATCCTAATATCATTGCTGAAATTGGAGGCAAAAAAGATTCAAAAGTAATTGTTTTAGGCGCTCAGCTTGATTCATGGGATATTGGCGAAGGGGCCGTGGATGACGGAACAGGCGTTGTGCAGTGTATTGAAGTGCTAAGAACGCTGAAAGCGCTTGGATATGAAAACAACCATACGATCCGCGTTGTTTTGTATGCCAACAGTGAAAACGGCGGACAAGGCCGTGAGATGTATGCTGCTTATGTGAAAAAGAAAGACGAAAAACACATATTTGCCTTAGGAACCGATGCCGGAGGTTATTCTCCCCGTGGGTTTTCATTAGATATGTCCCCGCAGAGAAGAAGACTGGTTTATCCCTGGAAAGAATATTTTCTGCCTTATGGCGTTTATGATTTTGACCAGACAGAAGCCATTCAGGATATTTCACCTTTGAAAAAACTGGATATTCCTTTAGTAGAGCTTGTGGTAGACACCCAGAGATATTTTGATTATCACCACTCCGAACAGGATACTTTTGACAAAGTAAATAAAAGAGAGCTTCTTCTTGGAGCTGTCGCCATCACACAGATGATTTTTATGGTTGATAAAAACTGGTAACAATGAAAAAGATAATAGGAACTTTTTTACTTCTTTTTGGAATGGCCGCATTTGGTCAGTCTAAAGAAGATTCTGTCCAGTTCAGAAAAATCTCCACAGAAATTCTGAACAACGGAAAAGGATACAATGAACTGAAAGAACTTACCAAAACTATAGGAAACCGTCTCAGCGGGTCAGAAGCGTATGAAAAATCAGTTCAGTGGGCGGCACAGAAACTTCGTGATGCCGGAGCTGAAAAAGTATGGTTTCAGGAAGTGATGATTCCGGTTTGGGTAAGAGGAAAAGAATCATTACAGATTAAAACTTCTAATGGAAAATGGAAAAGTGTAAAAATGCTTTCCCTTGGAAATTCTGAAGGAACCGGAGGAAAAGATCTTTCCGGAGAAATCATCATGGTAAAATCACTGGAAGAATACGATCAGCTTCCTGCTGAAAAAGTGAAAGATAAAATTGTGTTTTTCAACTATCCTTTTAGTCAGGAAAATGTACAGACATTCATTTCTTATCGTGATGCAAACCCCTACAGAAGAACTGCCGCTTCATTAACGGCTAAAAAAGGAGGAAAATTTGCCATCGTCAGGTCTCTTTCCTCTGCTTTTGATGATATTCCACACACAGGAAACATGCGTTATGACGAAAATATTTCCAAAATACCAGCCATAACAATCGGAAATACCTCAGCTGATGAACTTGAGGCATTATTAAAGCATCATCAGGTTACGGCTAAACTCAATTCCAACTGTGGTATGAAAGGAGAAAAGCTTTCCCACTCTGTTATTGGTGAAATTACAGGTAAAAAAGACCAAAATATTATTGTTGTCGGCGGACATCTTGATTCCTGGGATGTAGGCGAAGGAGCCCATGATGACGGAGCAGGAATTGTGCAGAGCATTGAGGTATTAAGAACATTTAAAAAATTAGGGATTCAGAATAATCATACCATTCGCGCCGTTTGTTTTGCCAACGAAGAAAATGGAACAAAAGGCGGAAAACAGTATGGTAAAGTTGCCAAAGAAAACAATGAAAAACATCTTTTTGCCATAGAATCGGATGCAGGAGGTTTTTCACCACGCGGAATTTCCCTCGAAATGGATGAACCCCAAAGAAACCAGATCAAAAGCTGGGTGAATCTGTTCTTGCCTTATGGCGTTTACAACTTTGAAGGAAAATATTCAGGGTCGGATATTGCCCCGCTTCACGAAATGGGAGTTCCCACAGCTGAACTGGTACCGGATCCGCAACGCTATTTCGATATCCACCATACCGAAGAAGACACTTTTGAAAAAATCAACCGAAGAGAGCTATTGCTTGGTTCTGCGGTGATGACACAACTTATTTATATGATTGATAAAAATTGGTAAACAATGAAAAAGATACTAGGAACTTCATTACTACTTTTTGGAATGGCTGCATTTGGCCAGTCTAAAGAAGATTCTGTACAGTTCAGAAAAATCTCTACAGAAATCCTGAACAACGGAAAAGGATATATGGAGCTTAGAGAGCTTACAAAAAATATAGGCCACCGCTTAAGCGGATCCGAAGCCTATGAAAAGTCTGTAAAATGGGCAGAACAGAAACTTCGTGATGCCGGAGCTGACAAAGTATGGCTTCAGGAAGTCATGATCCCGGTTTGGGTAAGAGGAAAAGAATCTCTGAACATCCAGACTCCCAACGGAAAATGGAAAACCCTTAAAATGCTTTCCCTTGGGAATTCTGAAGGAACAGGAGGAAAAGATGTTTCGGGAGAAATCATCATGGTAAAATCTATGGAAGAATATGACAGACTTCCTGCTGAAAAAGTGAAAGATAAAATCGTGTTCTTCAACTACCCTTTCAGCCAGTCATTTGTAGAGACTTTCAAAGCCTATGGTGATGCTGCCAAATACAGAACTACCGCCGCTTCTTTAACCGCTAAAAAAGGAGGCAAATTTGCCATCGTAAGATCTCTGTCCTCTGCTTTTGATGATGTACCTCACACAGGAGCAATGCGTTATGAAGACAAAGTTTCCAAAATCCCTGCGGTAGCCATTGGAAGCACGACTGCAGATGAACTGGAAGCTTTACTGAAAAAACAGAAAGTTAATGCAAAACTTAACTCCAACTGCGGAATGAAAGGAGAAAAGCTCTCCCACTCTGTTATTGGAGAAATCACAGGTAAAAAAGACCAGAGTGTAATTGTTGTCGGCGGACACCTTGATTCCTGGGATGTAGGTGAAGGAGCCCACGATGACGGAGCCGGAATTGTACAAAGTATTGAGGTTTTAAGAACCTTTAAAAAGCTGGGTATTCAGAATAACCACACCATCAGGGTTGTTTGTTTCGCCAATGAAGAAAACGGAGTAAAAGGCGGAATCCAGTATGGTAAAACGGTAAAAGAGAAAAACGAAAAACATCTTTTTGCTATTGAATCCGATGCCGGAGGCTTTGCCCCAAGAGGTATTGCCCTGGATATGGATGATGCGAAAAGAAATCAGATTAAAAGCTGGTCGAATCTTTTTCTTCCCTACGGAGTTTATAATTTTGAAGAGCGGTTTTCAGGAACAGACCTTTATCCGCTTCACGACATGGGAATTCCCGCTGCTGAGCTGATGCCGGATTCTCAGCGATATTTCGATATTCACCACACGGAAGAAGATACTTTTGAAAAGGTGAACCGAAGAGAGCTTTTATTGGGAGCCACCGCTTTGACTCAGATTATTTATATGATTGATAAAAACTGGTAAAATATGAAACCGTCTTTCTAAAGGCGGTTTTTTTATTTTAATAGTAATGCATAATAAATTTCACAGTATTCCATTAGTGAAATTTGTGTAAAATATTGGTGGTGTTTGTGGTTCTTACAATTAAACACAAATGACACGAATGATTTCACAAATAACACAAATTCAAAAGGAATGGGGTTTAATCTAAACTTAAGATTTTTATAACCACTGATTTCACAGATTGACACGGATGATTGCGTATATATATTTGTGTTATTTGTGAAGGAATATTGGTGTTACTTGTGGTTTTTAAAATTGAACACAAATACTAATGATTTCACGAATAACACGAATTCACTAATATCAATAGGAATGGGCAGAGCATAGACGAAGGAAGCCCGCTTTATATTTTATGGATACTTTTAAAACGGCTTTAGATACCACTGATTCCACAGATTGACACGGATGATTGCGTATATATATTTGTGTCATTTGTGAAAGAATATTTGTGTTACTTACTTGTGGTTTTTAAAAAATTAAACACAAATTACACTAATGATTTCACCAATAACACGAACTGAATAGTTGATATTATGGGATGCAGATGATCTTAGCCACAATTTTTTTTAACTGTCTGTTGTATTTGTGAAATTTGTGCAGGAACATCTGAGTTATTTGTGGTTTATTTTAAATACATAAAAAACACTTATCCTCCGTAATATTTTCTTTGTTCATTGTCATTAGCTTTAAAAAATAGAAAATTTTTCTATGTTTAAGGAAATAACAGAAGAAAAAACGCTTCACCACTGCTCTCATCAATCCTATGAAACAAAGTGTTAATCGCAAATTCCGAACTTTGGCATGATATTAGCATGTTATTTCTTGAGAAAAAATTAAAAAAACACTAAGGATGAGAAAAAAGGTTTTCTGTGGATTTTCAGTTTTTCCACTGATTCAAGTTCATATCTAGTATATGAATCCTTTTTTTTCTACGATGCCGTAAAAGATACGGGCTCGTGATTAATTAACCCCCGTTAGTTTTTCACAGCAGTTTTGCACCCGTATCTGACTGGTATCACAATAACCAGGAATCATTGATTGATTCAAAAAAAAAACAAAAATATCCCGGACTTTCAGCCCGGTATTATGATATAAATAAATGGCAAAGTCATCGTGAACCTTAGCCCACGTAAAGGAATATATTCTTTTTACCGTGATGAGTGCGCCTTTATGCTATAAATTAATGTATAACCCTTAAAATGTTAGTAATGATGAGAGCCTTTTTTGAAATGATTTTTAAGAGAAATGAAGATGCTGCAAAATTGAATATATGGAGCCTGTTGATGGTGTTAAGTTTTGCTGCATTTTCAGTGTTGGTATACGCCTTAAAACCTAGCTTTAACAGCTTAATTATATACCTGACGGCATTTGCCGCTTATATCGGGTTTGGCCTTGTATTCATCAGTTCCCTGGCCGGAACCAAGATGAAGAAAAGATAACAGAACATATAACTTTTCAATTTATTTTACTGAGAAAACCGCCCTGTTTGGGGGCGGTTTTTGTTTACGATCTTACTCCATTTATATTGTTAATAACATAGTATTTCTAACAAAAAAGCCACTCCTTCCGGAGCAGCTTCCGATAACAAAGTTATCTTAACATCGTAAAAACTTATTCTTTAAACAGATCCTTCATCATTTCTTCAAGGATCTTCTGGGTTTCTTCTTCAATCATTTTCCCTGACTTTTCAACAAGCTCTTCTCTGAATGGTTCACAGCAGGCTTTTATTCCAAAACCTTCATCTGTTTTTATAAATTCCGGATGCCTACTGTGTTCTTTGCATACTTCAGATTCTATTTCCTTCTTTATCTGGTCGTAATTCAGCTCAAACATATTTTTTTATTTTGTTCTTTTAAGTGCACGATAAAGATAGAAGTAATAAAGCCATACCGAAATCCGTATTTCTACGGTATTTTCAGGAAACAAAAAACCGTCATTTCACGACGGTACTATTCTATGAAAAATTATTGCTTACTCTTTTAGAATTTGTCCAGAATTTTCTTGGGTAAGATCTTCATCAGTTCTTTCTTATATTCCTTTTCAAGAATAACAAATTTCCATGCTTTTTTATCTTTTGAAACCGCACAGGCTTTCATAGCAGCGTTGATGAGATATGAGCCTTCGCTGGCGACATATTTCACATTATTTGCTCCGTATTTGGCTGTCAATGCACCGTTCATTCTCTTTTTCATATCATCATTTAATGAACTGACATTGCATTTCAGTTTCAAAAAATAAGGGGTAATAGAAAAATATTCCCCGGTTATGAGTTCAGGCTTTTCAATATTTCCAAACTTCAGATCCTGTACTTCAATTTTCATGAATGGATTATTGTAAGTCATATTCAAAATCTGGGTCATCTGCTCTTTTGAAACTAGGGTAAAGAATTTTGGGTATATGCCGTTTACTGCCTGGTCCATTTGTTTAGCTTGAATACTGTTGACAAAATAGGTAAGTGATTTCTTTATCGCTGCATCGTCAGGATTTGCTTTAGTCTGGGAAAAAGCCATCAACGACAGCATAATGAACAGAAACAGAAGTGATTTGATTTTCATTTTCTTGATTATTGTTACAAGTTTAAAATAATTCGTATCAGAAAAACAGTGAGCCTTTCCGGATAGTAAATGGGTCGTACCATTTACACAGATCGTTACGGAATATCTCTCAGCAGAATAAAAAAAGCCATCCTCTCGGACGGCTTTGATACTATTGTGAAATTCAATTATTTTACTTTTACAAGCTCAACATCGAAAACCAACCATGAGTTTGGCGGGATCACTCCTCCTGCTCCTCTTTCTCCGTAAGCCATTGCAGGCGGGATCAATAATGTAGCAGTTTCACCTTCTTTCAATAACAGGATACCTTCATCCCATCCTTTGATTACTCTTCCCATTCCGATTGGAATTTCGATAGGTTCGTTTCTCTTGAATGAAGAATCAAACTCAGTTCCGTCTACCAGTTTACCTGCATAGTGTACAGATACATTGTCACCAGCTTTTGGCGCTTTACCGTCAGCTGTTTTTGTAATTTTATAGTAAAGGCCTGATTCAGTTTTTTGCATACCAGCTTTCAGGTTTTCAACCAATTTCTCCTGGTTAGCTTTGAATTCTTCTTCTCTTTTTTTCTTTTCAGCTTCTTCTTTAGCGATGAAAGCTTTATTGTTTTCTGCGATTTTAGCCTTTCCTTCATTGAAAGTTTTAGCTGCATCGTAATGCTTGTATTCGTCACCTTTGCTGAAAACAGAAACTTTTTCTAAAACGATATCTGTTTTAGGTTTGTCCTGAGCTCCTTTTTCAACGTTAGCAATCGCATCAATTACCTCATTTCCTTTTACTACTTTTCCGAAGATCGTGTGTCTTCCATCTAACCAAGGGGTAGCTACTTCAGTAATAAAGAATTGAGAACCGTTGGTGTTTGGTCCAGAGTTAGCCATAGAAAGAATCCCTTTTCCTGTGTGTTTAAGGTCGTTTCTTTCGTCTTCGAATTTATACCCAGGATCTCCCATTCCAGTTCCCTGAGGATCTCCTCCCTGGATCATGAAATCTTTAATTACTCTGTGGAAAATAGTTCCGTCATAGTAAGGAACTCCTTTAGCCTTAGCTTTGTTGTCGATTTTCCCTTCTGCAAGACCGATAAAGTTGGCTACAGTTACTGGTGCTTTCTTGTCTTCAAATTTTACAATTAAGTTACCTTTTGTAGTTTGAAGATTGGCATAAAGTCCGTCATTAAGACCTTCGTAAGTTTCTTTGTCTACGTTCATTTTTTTATAAATTGGGGTACAACTCATCAGCGAAATACTTGCCGCTGCCAGAATTATATTCTTGTTAAACAATTTCATGTATTTATAAAGCTTTTAATTTTATGATTAATGGAATGTCGTTGTCTATTTTCTTTTCGTCTCCGTAAGTTCCGTAGGCCAAAGAAGACGGTACCAAAAGTGTTACTTCCTCTCTATCATGTATAAAACGCAAAGCGTTCTCCACTGCTCTCAGTTCATCAAAGTGTCCGAATCTGGCATCTCTTCTCTCAAAAGGCTGATCATAAATTTTAGTCTGGTCAAAATCATACAGATCATAAGAATAGGAAATGGTTGTTTCATCTTTCCTTCTTTCTCTCTGATCATAGCCTTCCACGGTTACCCAATAATTAAGCTGCGTAGGATAATATTTTACAGACTGGCCACTGATCCAGTCCTGAATCTGGCCACGTTCTATAACATTTAAATTTTTCATCCTGTTTTTAGAAACATCCAGATCTTTCTGGCTCAATACCCCGCCTACAGGGGGATGTACCGTCTGTGTATTTCTGTTGCAGCTCAACAGGCTTATGGCTGATATGAAGAGTATTTTTTTCATAAACTTTTGCGAAAATACACATTTCGCGAATCAATTACAAAACTTGACACAGAAATATGTGAATGTTGTAACGCATTGATCCCAGCCAAAAAGTCTTCGTGCATTTTACGTGAATACACAGGTACGAAAAAGCCGGGAAAAACCCGGCTTTCATATCGTTATATCAATAGTATTATACTGTTTCCAATACGTGATCTACCATCACTCTCCATCCGAACGGATCTTCAGACAAATTGGTTTGTAAGTCTACCAGATCTTTTTTAAGGATAGCCGCATAGCTTTCTTCATCAGATAATCTCGGAAGCGCAAGTTTTTCTCCCTGATATCCTAAAGCCTGGAATTGAGTGGTTACTACTGCTGTACCTACCCCCCATACTTCTTTAAGTTCACCGTTCTTTAAAACTTCGATTACAGTTTTTACCGCAATCGGTTCAATTTTCACTTCGATACCTCTTTTCTTCGCTAACTGGATGAAGCTGTCTCTCGTTACTCCGTCAAGGATTTTCTCAGATGTTGGCGGCGTATAGATCGTATCGTTGATTCTAACAAACACGTTCATTGTACCACTCTCTTCGAAATATTCGTGTGTAGCATCATCCGTCCAGATGATTTGCTCATACCCTTCTTCAATAGCCAACTGTGTTGGATAGAAAGAAGCCGCATAGTTACCTGCAGCCTTTGCAGAACCTACCCCTCCGTTTGCTGCTCTTGAATAGTGATCAGAGATCTTTACAGATACCGGTTCTGAATAATAACTCTGCGCCGGTGTTGCAACGATGGCAAACATATATTTATTAGCAACTCTTGCTTTCAAAGCTTCCTCTGTAGCAAAAATCAAAGGTCTGATATAAAGCGACATTCCTTCCCCCTGTGGAATCCACTCTCTGTCAATATCTACCAAAGCTTTCAATCCGTCTAAAAACATTTCTTCAGTCACTTCTGGCATAGCAAGACGTTTCGCTGACTTGTTGATACGTTCAAAATTCTTTTCAGGCCTGAAAAGGAAAACCTGCCCGTCTTTGTCTTTATAGGCTTTCATACCTTCAAAACAAGCTTGTCCGTAGTTTACTCCCATCATGGCAGGCGTAAATGGAATCGGACCGTAAGGAACTAATTTTACATCACCCCATTTTCCGTTTTCATACTCACAAATGATCATATGATCGATGAAAGTACTACCAAATGAAAAATTGTTAGGGTCAAATGTAGAAATTCTGGAGTTTTCAGTTTTTTGAATTATCATTTTTTAAAATTTTTACGATGTTCTACAAATTTAACATAATTTTCTAAATATAAAAATTTTAGAGTAAATTTGACAAAAAATTAGCTTGAAAAGAGAGATTAAGACCACAAACGACGGAAGTAAAACATTGTTTATCAATGATTTAAATGAAAACTATCATTCTCATCACGGAGCCCTGCAGGAAGCCGAACACGTGTTTATCAAAAATGGACTGAATTTAATAAATGATTGCGAAATTAATATTTTAGAACTCGGTTTTGGAACAGGTTTGAATGTTTTGGTAACAATTAATGAATATTTAAAAACTGACAAAAATCATGTCATCAATTATTTTTCGCTCGAAAAATACCCCATAAATGAATCCGAAGTTAAGGATTTGGCTTACTTTGAACTTTTTGATAACCCAGAGTTTAAAAATATTTATCAGAAAATTCATCTGGCAGATTGGGAAAAATCAGTAGAAATCATTAGTGGATTCAATTTAAAAAAGATAGAATGTGACTTTTTCGACCTGAAAGACATTGATCTGCCTAAAATTAATCTTGTTTACTTTGACTGTTTTGGAGCCAGAGTACAGCCAGAGCTTTGGGAAAAGCCATTGTTTGAACACGTAGCTGACAAAATGGCCATTAACGGATTATTAACCACCTACTCTTCTAAAGGCAGTGTAAGAAGAATCCTTCAGGAACTGAATTTCAAGGTGGAGAAAAAACAGGGACCTCCGGGAAAAAGAGAGATGATTAATGCAATTAAATTGTAGAATGGAAGCTTGAGGAAGGAAGCTGAACGTTTACAGCCGGGTGCTTAATTAATTTTGATTTTTTATTTTAGAATAATAATCAATATAATATATAAGATATGTTGGTTCAATATTATTAGATAGTATTAAACTTCCAGCTTCACGCTTCCAACTTCCGGCTTTTCCAACAAAATTCCTTACATTAGCTATACAAAATATTATACATTATATATATGATAGACAAGATCAACATTAGAGTGTATGCCTGTGCGGTAAAAGATAAACAAGTTTTAACCTTATTTGAAGAATATGCCGGCGAACCTTTAATGAAATTTCCGGGCGGCGGATTGGAATACGGTGAAGGAGTCCTGGAATGTCTGCATCGTGAGTTTGATGAAGAGCTTAATGTCAAAATCAATATTCTGGAACATTTTTATACTCAGGAAAATTTTCTGGTATCGCGTTTCAGAGAAAACGAACAGCTTCTTACCATATATTATATAGTAGATATCGTTAACGAGGAAGACTTTATTATTCTGGATCCCTGTATTGAAAAAACAGAATGGATTGATATCGACAGACCGGACAATCCTTTTCCTCTTCCCATAGATAAAATTGTATTTGATAAATTAAAAGAAAAATTCCTGTAAGAATGCTTACAGGAATTTATATTATTTCTTTACTTTAAAATCATTAGCTCCGGGATAAGGCTGCAGATAACCTGAGTTCCAGTTGGACTGCAGTAATGATTCTATAAATTCATCACTTCTGTTGGTGTGGGGATCATAGCGTTCTTTAAGGTCAATATCAGCCATTTTTCCTTTTACATTCCACCAGAAAGCACTCCATCCACCTCTTAATTCTTTGATAATTTCAAATACATTTTTTCCGGTTGCCCTGTTCATCAGTTTTGCAAAAACCTGTCCTTCGGTAGTCGTAAGATCTCTCAATTGTTTTTCATATTGGTCAGCCAGTATATTCTGTCTTTCTCTTACAAACTTTCTTTTGGCTTTGCTGTCCAGATCATTCATATCTTTCTGGATATCTCTGTACTGCTGCAATGCAGTCACAAATAACGGATATACCCTGTACAGCTTTTTATTGAGAAAATAATAGTAATTCTTATCCAACTGGTTATTAAATCTCGGTTTATTCACTAAAACCAACTCATCCAATACGACTACAGGCTCTCCATTGATTTCATACACCTTAATCTTCTGCTGTTCATCATAATAATATTTATTACCAAATTCATCCACTTTCAGAGATTCAGGCGGGTATTGATTGAGTGGTTTCGCCACTATCCCATCCTTCTGACCGAAAACACTTACTCCAAAAAAGAGAATAAAAAGGCAGATAATCTTACTAAAATTCATTATTTTTACACTTATAAGAAGAAAAATTAAACGCAAAAATCATTCCTTTTTATGAAATTTGAAAAGAAATCTTTGAAATTTTTAGAGAAATATTTAAACACATCATCTCCAACAGGTTACGAACATAAAGGGCAGGAAGTCTGGATGGATTACATCAGACCTTACGTGGATAAAATTGAAGTAGACCATTATGGAACCTGCTATGGGATCATCAATCCGGAAGCTGAATTCAAAGTAGTGATTGAAGCACACGCTGATGAGATATCATGGTATGTCAATTATATTACAGATGACGGATTGATCTACGTCATCCGAAACGGAGGTTCTGATCAGACGATTGCTCCTTCAAAAGTTGTCCATATCCATGGTGAAAACGGAATTGTAAAAGGGGTATTCGGATGGCCGGCTATTCATACAAGAACCAATCAGAATGAGCCTACGCCTAAAATTGAAAATATCTTCATCGACTGTGGTGCGACTTCTAAAAAAGAAGTGGAAGAAATGGGAATTTTTGTAGGTTGTATGATCACCTACCCGGATGAATTCTTTGAAATGAACGACAGATATTTTGTCTGCAGAGCTCTGGACAACAGAATCGGCGGTTTCATGATTGCTGAAGTTGCCAGGCTGCTAAAAGAAAATAAAAAATCTATACCGTTCGGACTTTATATTACCAATTCTGTACAGGAAGAAGTAGGTTTATATGGTGCAGACATGATTGCTGATACTATCAAACCGAATATTGCCATTGTAACGGATGTTACCCACGACACAACCACTCCAATGATTGAAAAGAAAAAAGAAGGAGATCAGAAATGTGGTGCCGGGCCGGTAGTATTCTTCGCACCAAGTGTTCACCACACCATCAGAGAATTAATTATTGACACCGCAAAGACCAAGAAAATACCATTCCAGAGAGCTGCAGCCAGCAGAGCAACCGGAACTGATACAGACGCTTTTGCCCACTCTAACGGCGGCGTACCAAGTGCTTTAATTTCCTTACCTTTGCGTTATATGCATACTACAGTAGAAATGGTATCTAAAGAAGATGTAGGTAATGTCATCAAACTTATCTATGAAACAGTTCTTAAGATCAAGCCGGAAATGAAACTGAAGTATCATTAATTAAAATGAAGGCTATTTCTGATTTAATAAAAAGACCAACCTTTATCTCTATTGTATTTATTACACTTGTAGGGCTAGGGATTCCTTTAATTGTCTATCAATTATTTACATCCGGTCCCAGTGGAAGCTTAGGAATTACAATAGAAATAATTTTCTTTTTAGCACTGTTTGGACTGCTTGTAATCGACAGATTTCTACTCACAAATATTAACAATAAAAAGTTATCTGTCATAGAAGTGATTTTAATAACAGGATATCTAGCCAATTATTACTTCACCCATGACCATTCATTTTCAATAGGATAATAAAAGTAAAAGTATAAAAAGTAAAAATGAAAACGAAGCTTATTGCTCCATCCCTTTTATCAGCAGACTTTGGGAATCTGCAAAGAGATATTGAAATGCTGAATAATTCTCAGGCCGACTGGTTCCACATTGATGTCATGGACGGAAGATTTGTTCCTAACATTTCTTTTGGTTTTCCGGTAATGAAAACTGTTCAGCAGCATGCTAAAAAATTTGTGGATGTTCACCTGATGATCGTGGAACCTGAAAAATATGTTGATGAATTCATCAATCATGGTGCTGACCTTGTTTCTGTTCATTATGAAGCATGTACCCACCTTCACAGAACTATTCACCATATTCAGAGCAAGGGAGCAAAAGCAGGTGTTGTTTTAAATCCTTCTACTCCTGTATTGATGCTTGAAGATATTATTGCAGATGTGGATCTTGTATTGTTAATGAGCGTAAATCCGGGATTCGGAGGACAGAAGTTCATTGAAAATACTTACAAAAAGATTGCAGAAACCAAGGATCTGATCTTAAGTAACAACTCAACTGCACTTATCGAGGTAGACGGAGGAGTAAATCTTGATAACGCTTCCAAATTATTTGAAGCAGGTGCCGATGTTCTTGTTGCGGGAAATGCTGTTTTCTCAGCTGAAAGCCCGGAAAGAACAATCGAGCTTTTAAAAATCTAAAGAAACTATCTTTATGATAAACAAAAGGCAGCCATTGGCTGCCTTTTCTCTTGTTTGGAAATTTAAGTCGTCTTGGTTATAATCTTTTTTTCAACTTATTTGAAAATGTTTAAAACTATCTTGCTAACAACACAAAGATCTGAATAAAACCAGACGTACACATCGGTAGAAATACGTAATTTAATAGTAGGTATTTTCACTTAATCCATTACAATTCTTTATTCCAGACACAGGCGCAAACTACAAAAAGGATGGAAATCACGGAAAAAACAGTTCTTATATTATTGAGAAAATTCCATCTGTTTTCAAAATTTTCCCGCATCTGTCTGATCGCTTCTGCTGTAGAACCAGAGATATCAAATTTATCCAAAGTATCATTCATCGGAACATTTCCGGCAACCGTTACCCCAAAAACTCCAATCAGATAAGCCAGTGTAGCAAGAAGAAGAAAAATAAAAACAGGCTGCTGTCCGCGGAGCAAAAATGTAGATAAGGGAAGAAGAACCACCGTTCCCATAAAACTCATAAAGAATACAGGGTTCAGAATTTCCCTGTTGATATTCTGCATAGCTTTGAGGTATTCCGTGTCAGAAAGTTTTCCCAGACCGAGCACAACTGAGCATGAATACGCATAGAAAAGTCCTCCTATCAAAGCAGTGAGGACAGCGGTAATGATCAATACTAATGTTGTCATTTTCATATAATTTGATTTTGGTTATCAGGATAGAATAATTAATAAGGATTCCATTTTTTAATGATATTCTGCGCTGTAAGGATCATTTCAGCGTCCCAGTTTTGTGTTTTAAAATAATGAAAGTCCAGATCTTTAATAGCCTTCACATCTGCATGATCATAAAGAAGTCTTGTGAGTTTCGACTGTTCTTCATACAAAAGCAAGTCTTCCAAAGGTTTTTCGAAAAGTTTCACTTTCTTTTTACACCAACGTTTATTTTCTTTGAATTTCAGGTCTGAAGTTTCAATTATTGTTCTGACTTTATTAAAATCATCCAGAAAATCATTTCTTTCTTCTTCGGTTTTCAAGGTATGCCCCAATCTTTCAATAATAATGTATTCCAGATTTGGACATTGTGTAAGAACCGAGGGTAAAACAGAGAGAATTTCTTCAGGAATAACATCATCATGAGTATCTCTCCTCACCTGCTTCTTTCCATACGCACTCTCCTGCCAGCTGCCGCCTGAAAGATGAATTTCTTTTATTTTATCAAGTGGATACAGGTTTATTATTTCCTGAAGACCAACTTCAAAATTACAGGACTGGCAGTAAATATTATGCAGATCGAAGATCAGAAAACCATCAGTATCTTCTATCAGTTTGTCAAGAAAAACCCCTTGCTCTTTCACATCATCAATGGAAAATGAGAATGCCAGATTTTCCACGCCTACAGGAATATCCACCGTTTCCTGAAGTCTATATAACCTGTCTTTCCCAATCTGTAGGGTTTCCGGCCCCAGAGACACCGGCAACGGAACTCCCTGATGAAAATTTTCAGTATTCATGAAGCCAAAATGTTCCGTAATATGATTGTATTTCCGCAGGCTGACTTCTTCTTTCAATTTCTTCAGCCATTCTTCCTGCCTTGCCGTCCATATCGCATCAAATAAAGAATAATATACTCCATGCCCTATTAAACGGTTATTTTCTGCGTAGAAATTCAACAGATCCCGAAGCCAATCCGGCTCATTGGTGTGATAAAGCGTATCAAAAGACCATTCCATCACTTCTATGGCATTATCCTGCAACAATGGCAAAACAGCAGAAAGAAAATCTGCTTCCGCCATCATTGACACTCCTAACATGGGCTTTCTCATCTTCTATCCCATTCCGCAGGCCGGACAACCATATTCGCGGAGTACAAGGGTATCTTTTTTAACTACCGGCTTAGGGGTTCCCGGTTTTTTCTTTTCAACGGTGTCCGCGGAAGTGGCTTTCTTTATTTTTTTGACAGGCTTTTTTGTTTTAGTTTCTGGTTTAGTAGTCTGCGCAGAGACACTTACCGCCAATAAACTTGCCATTAATATTGCTGGAATTTTCATAATTGCTTTTTCGGGTAAATTTTACAATAAACGTTCCATTTATAAAAATACAATAATAAGAAACGTTTTGACAACAATTATCATTAAATATCACAAACTATTCTACACTATAATGTTTTCTTTATCTATATTTAATGTTAAAATAAAACTATATATGAAAAGCAGTCTGATTAAAGCTGTCTTCCTTGGATTGATATTATCTGTAAGTAATATCGACGCACAGGTTCAGACAGTTGACAACAGCAAAAAAATGGAATGGTTTAAAAATGCCAAACTGGGAATTTTTATTCATTGGGGAATCTATTCGGTTAATGGAATCTCGGAATCATGGTCATTCTTCAATAATTATATTAATCACGAAAACTATATGAAACAGCTGAATGGTTTTTCAGCTTCAAAATACCAGCCGCAACAATGGGTAGATCTGATAAAAGAATCCGGAGCAAAATATGCGGTCATTACCACAAAACATCATGACGGAGTTTCACTATGGAATTCGGGAGCAGAAAAAGCAACAACTATCCCTCAAAATTCTTTGGCTAAAAAAGATGTGCTAACTCCTTTTGTTTCTGCGATGAAAAAGTCCGGATTAAAAACTGGACTTTATTTCTCTTTGCCGGATTGGAGCCATCCGTACTATGACATCAATACCCGGACAAAAAAACGCTATGAACTTAAAAATGATCCAAAGCGCTGGCAGAATTTTATCAGCTATTATCAGGGTCAGCTTAATGAGCTATCTGCCCAATATTCTCCTGACCTCCTTTGGTTTGATGGAGACTGGGAACATACTTCCGAAGAATGGAAAGCTTCTCAAACCCTGGATTTACTCAGGAAATACAATTCTAATATCATTATTAACTCAAGACTCAATAATCATGGAGATTACGACACTCCCGAGCAGGGCATTCCGGTAGTTCCGCCTCAAAATCAATATTGGGAGCTTTGTTATACCATGAATGATTCCTGGGGGTATCAGCCTTTTGACAAAAGTTATAAGACACCCAATATGATTGTAAGGACTTTGGCAGACGTGATCAGCATGGGAGGAAATCTTTTGCTTGATATCGGTCCGAAATCAGATGGCACCATTCCGGAAGAGCAAATTGAAATTCTGAAAAACCTGGGCAGATGGACATCCAAAAATGAACATGCCATCTATGAAACAACCCGCGGAATTTCTTTTGACAACTATAAAGGAAAATCAGCGTTTTCAACCTCGAAAAAATCTTTGTTTCTTTATCTTGAAGAAGCTAAAAAACTTACAAAAATCTATGGACTTGCAACAAAACCCCTTTCTGTAAAAATCATTGGAGATCCATCTGCTGTTGTTACAATGGATTATAATGCTGAGAAAACACTGAATTTAAATTTCTCCAAAGTAAAATTTGACAAGGATGTCACGGTGGCAGAACTTACTTTTGACACTCCTCCTGCATTTTTGAACGATTTTAAGAAGGAAAAACATTCTCTTCCCGAAATACTGGAAAGCAAAAATACCCAGGAAGCCGTCTATGATATCGCCAATGCTTTAAACTATGATCAGAATTTAGTTAGCCATGAAGGCCTTACTCTAGATGGCCTTGACATGAAAATAAAAAAAACGTCTAAAACAAATCCGGAAACCATAGAATGGATAAGCAAGCATGCCGAAGCTTTATTTGAAACAGGAAAAGGCCTTCCGGCGGGTCACTACCCAGGAATGAGCGCTTTATCAAAAGACAAACAGACTCTATATCTTTTTGTGGAAGGAGTTCCTACGGGACCTATTGCTCTGAAAGGGATAAAAAACGAGATTGCCAGAATAAGAGTTGTGGGTGAAGGCACTATTCTTCCTCATACGATTTATAATAAACTGTACTGGAGCGACAGACCGGGAATTATTTATATTGATATCCCTAAAGAAAGACTTGATCAACAACTGACGGTGATCGCGGTTTTGCTTAATAAACCTGTTGAGCTATACAGAGAAAAAGTGGGAGCCATTGAAAATAATCTTTAAAGATCCCCATAAAAACAAAATCCGGAGAAAATTCTCCGGATTTTTTATTTTGTAAGATGATTTTCTTAGAAAATCTCTCTTCCTGAAAAATGGAATTGAGCTTCGATTAATGCATTCTCGTCAGAATCTGAACCGTGAACAGCATTTTCTCCGATGCTTCTTGCAAACATTTTTCTGATTGTACCTTCTGCAGCTTCTGCAGGGTTAGTAGAACCGATCAATGTTCTGAAGTCTTCAACTGCATTGTCTTTTTCTAAAACTGCTGCAACGATAGGACCAGAGCTCATGAATTCTACCAATTCTCCATAAAATGGTCTCTCAGCATGTACTTCATAGAATTTTTTTGCATCAGCAACTGTAAGCTGAGTTAATTTTAAAGCCTTGATCTTAAAACCTCCTTCAGCAATCTTACCCAATATAGCACCGATATGTCCGTCAGCAACTGCATCAGGCTTAATCATAGTGAATGTAATGTTAGACATAAATGTATATTTTTTTAATGGCGCAAAATTACAAAAAATATCTTTGATTTTTATTTTAATTTTTTTTTAACATAAAAATAACTTTTATTAAGAAATTATAAGATAAACTTTGGCACAGTAATTGTTTATTCTATTGCGATTCTCATGTTTAATTTGAGTTTTCATGGTTATTAGTTTTTACCCAGCTTCGGCTGGGTTTTTTATTTGTAAAAAATGGCAGTATTTTTTATTAATTATATAATTTTTTAATGAATATCGGATTATATTTAATGATTTTATCCATTTTATTTCAATTGGTGAAATAATTTTATTTTTTGAAAATCCAATCTCATGGTGGTCAGAAATATGACAAAAGTGGAGTTATCTGCCAAAATTGTAAAATTGAAAAGTAGAGTTATTTAAAAACGAATATTTTTTTCATTTAAAATTAAAAAAATAATTACAAGAAATAAAATATCCAGAATACATTAAATTGATCTTTAAAAAAAAGAATAACAGTAAATATTATTCTTTAACACTTTCGACAAAATAGTTTAAAACAGAAAAAAGAGACCATCCAATGATAGTCTCTATATTATTTCTAACAAATTTGTCCTGTTACATAAAGATTGTATTGATTATTTCTGAGACGCTTCTTCTGCCTCGTCCATCAGTTTAATGTAAGTAGCATAGCGCGAATGCTGAATTTCTCCTGTTTCAAGGGCATCGATAACAGCACATTTAGGCTCATTGATGTGAAGACAGTTATGAAATTTACATTCTTCTCTCTTTTTAAAAATTTCAGGAAAGTAATGCTGTACTTCTTCTTTTTCAATATCAATCATTGCAAATTCACGAACCCCGGGAGTATCGATAACGTTTCCTCCAAAATCCCAGAAATGCATCTGGGCAAAAGTTGTTGTGTGTTTTCCTTTCAGGTGGGTATCTGA
Source organism: Chryseobacterium sp. 2VB (assembly GCF_005503635.1). Classification (NCBI taxonomy): domain Bacteria; kingdom Pseudomonadati; phylum Bacteroidota; class Flavobacteriia; order Flavobacteriales; family Weeksellaceae; genus Chryseobacterium; species Chryseobacterium sp. 2VB. Next base: position 22,944 of record NZ_SCNC01000001.1, on the reverse strand, counting down.
AATTTCAGAAGTTTTTAAATTCAATCCCGGCTGCAAAGCATTCACTAAGGTAGATTTTCCACAACCTGAGTGGCCAAAGAATACGGAAGTTTTATCTTTAAGAATTTCCTGAAGCTGGTCAAGATTTAATTTTGAATAGGAAGAAATTTCCAGGGTATCATACCCTATCTCCTGATATAGGAATTCAATATCTTTTACAATTTCAATTTCTTCTTCGTGCAATACATCAATCTTATTAAAAAGAATCAGTGGTGTAATATTATAAGCTTCACAGCATGCCAGGAACCTGTCCAGAAATCCTAATGACGTTTCAGGATGTTTCAGGGTAAAGATAAAGCATGCCAAATCAATATTGGAAGCAATAATATGAGCTTCTTTGGAAAGATTTACGGATTTTCTGATCAGATAATTAGAGCGGGGTTCAATTTTCGTGATCCAGGCAATATCATCCTGTTCCAGTTGGAACTCAACAAAATCTCCTACAGCAAGTGGATTGGTAAGTCTGGTTTTTATTAATTTGAATTTCCCCCTGATTCTGGCCTCGAAAATTTTATGTGTTTCCAATTCCAAAACCTGGTACCAACTGCCTGTAGATTTAATGATTTTTCCTTTCATAGATAATGCTGGTGCAAATATACGCAATTAGGGCTTAGCATTCAGAAAATAGGGTCAAAAACACAATGTTTCAATTCTCCTAAATACTGATGGCTAAGCCCTGATTTATTTTTTTTACTGAATATCTAGTAAAAATTATACTACTCTTACTATTATCCGCAATTTATCTCTCGATCATAATATTATTCTGAACTTCAATAGATTCTTCGTGAATCGCTTTGAATACTTTTTCAATAAACTCCTGAGACATTCCTGTTTCTTTTGCTTTTTGGGTAGCGTATTCTGTGATTACTTTCCAACGTTCAGGCTGGAAGATCGCAATGTCATTTTCTTTTTTAAGCTTACCGATCTTTTCAGAAATTTTCATTCTTTGAGAAAGAAGTTCAATTAACTGGAAGTCAAGATCGGAGATTAAAGTTCTGTGTCTTCCCATTTCTCCTTCAAAACCGGCAAGATTAGAGCTTCTCACTTTCAGATTTCCGATAAGATCTGCAAGAACTTCAGGAGTGATCTGCTGGGAAGCATCGCTCCATGCTTCATCAGGATTACAGTGAGATTCAATGATCGCTCCCTGGTATCCTACGTTAAGTGCCTCCTGTGTAATATCTGCAAGACCTGTTCTGTTTCCGCAGATGTGAGAAGGGTCGATTAACATTGGAATATTTGGAAACTGGCTCTTGAAATCAAGGGCAATCTGCCAGTTTGGATTGTTTCTGTATTTTGTTTTCTGGTAGGTTGAAAATCCTCTGTGAATAACTCCAAGGTTTTTAATGTCCTGTCCTAAAAGTCTTTCCAAAGCTCCGATCCATAAAGCAAGATCCGGATTTACAGGGTTTTTCACAAATACCGGTTTATCAGTTCCTCTTAAAGCCATTGCAATTTCCTGTACCGTAAATGGATTCACTGTAGAACGCGCTCCGATCCAAAGAACATCTACGTCTGCTTCTAAAGCTGCAAATACGTGGTGTGCATTGGCTACCTCAGTTGCTGTTTTAAAACCGTATTCTTCTTTTACTTTTTTCAGCCAGTTCAAACCGATCACTCCTACTCCTTCGAAACCGTTGGGTTTGGTACGGGGTTTCCAGATTCCGGCACGGAAAACGGATACATTGGCATTGGATTCCTTAATTCTCCTGGCCGTTTCAAGCATCTGAGCTTCACTTTCCGCACTACATGGTCCTGCAATCATTAGTGGCTGTGTAAGCCCATCGATCCACTCATTTTTTAAATCATTTAAATTCATTATTCTAAATTTTATTGTTTTTTTATATTATTTATTCATTGACAGCAATAGCCCTTTGGATTATAAAATTTAATTTATAATTCTTTTCAAAAAATGCCGTTCAAAATTGTTTAAAGGAATCAGGAAAATAATAGGGCTCTACTTCTCCTGTATTTTTTGGAAAGAAATTCAGTTAACAGTACCAATAAAATCGGTAATACGTTCTGAAATTTCTATAATAAGAAGCAGAAAAACTAAAATAACCGCTAAAAAAGTAATTAGCGGGTGCAAAAAAAGACTGATATGTGTTAATCAATTTTTCCATTGTATTCTGGAAATGTCTTGTTTTAGCGTTTCTGTTTGTAATTTGTTTTTGTCAGAAACTTATTTCTGACAGAAATATTTGACAAATATATAAAAATTATGTCAAATCAAACTTCATTAAATCATCAAGATCTTTCAAAAGTGGATTTTTTTCTATAAACTTTTCAAATAATTTTCTCTTCGTCACCACCTCAATCTTCAGATTTTCAACGTCTCTGACGTATTCTACCTCAATAATATGATTCTGAATTTTTCTTTTAAAATGATTAAAAAATTCTCCACTTATTTTATCAAATTCCACTTTTGCAGAGTCTGACGGGAACAAAACTTTGATTTTATGCTCTTCAGCTTTTACCAGTTTAAAGGTTTTTACCGCATTAAATACAAAGTTATTTTTTACCTGAAGCTGTTTAAGCATAATTTTCCATTCCGTCTGCAGATCTGTGTCTGTAAAATGGTTTTGAGGAAGATTTTCAGTTCTCACCACAACATCTTCTGCTGTTTCCACTTTATCTTCTTTATTCAAAAAGGAATTGATGCTGAAACCGGAGGATATTCCCGGTCTTGACAAAGGCTTGGTTGTTTTGGTCACAGAAACTTCCTGAACTGTCTGAGAAACAACAGACAGCTGTTCTGTTTTAACTTCTATTTTCTCCGGAGTTTTTTCCGGCATTTTCACTTCCTGTTTCTCACTGAGAAACGGAGCCAGTATCAGGAATTTTTTTTTTTAGTATCGCTTAAATTAGCTGTCAGTGAAGCCAGCTGCATTAATGCAATTTCAACCGTAAGTCTAGGGTTTTTGGAATTCTTATAATTAATATCTGCATGGTTGCAGATTTCAATACCATCAATAAGCTGCTGGGCGGCCCATTTCTGTCCCTGTTCTACAAACCTGGCCTTGGTCTTCTCTCCTACTTCAATGAGTTCCATGGTGGAAGCATTCTGTGCCATCATCAGGTCTCTGAAATGATTTCCTAATCCGGCAATGAAAATATGAGGATCAAAACCTTTCTTTACAATCTCATTAAATGCGAAAAGCACTTCAGGAATTTTGTTTTCCCTGGCAAGATCCACGATATTCAGATATTGATCGTAATCCAGAATATTGAGCACTTCGGCAGCTTTTGCCAGTGTAATATTTTTCTGGGAGAAAGTAGAAAGTCTGTCGAAGATAGAAAGTGCATCTCTTAATGCACCGTCTGCCTTCTGAGCAATCAGGTACAGGGCATCATCTTCATACTGGATATTTTCTTTCTGGGCAATGTTTCTCAGATGGCTCTGTATGTCTTCGATGACGATTCTTTTGAAGTCATAAATCTGACAACGGGATAAAATTGTTGGAATAATTTTATGTTTTTCCGTGGTAGCCAAAATAAAAATAGCATGCGCAGGCGGCTCTTCCAGCGTTTTAAGGAATGCATTGAAAGCGGCAGAAGACAGCATATGAACCTCATCAATGATATATACTTTGTATTTACCCACCTGAGGTGCAAAGCGTACCTGATCTATAAGTTCTCTGATATCATCAACAGAGTTATTGGATGCAGCATCCAATTCATAGATATTGTAAGCAAAGCCATCTTCTGAAACCGAGCCATCTTTCTCATTGATCTTTCTTGCCAGAATTCTGGCACAAGTAGTTTTACCCACACCACGAGGACCGCAAAAAAGTAATGCCTGAGCTAATTGACTTTCTTCAATTGCATGTTCTAAAGTATCCGTAATATGGGATTGTCCTACAACCGTATCAAACTCCTGAGGACGATATTTTCTTGCAGATACTATAAAATTTTCCATTGGTCAAAAATAAGAAATATAGTTTTAATTTGAAAATTAAAAGTTTTCAAATATCAACAAAAACATATTTCTGTTCAAATCGGAAAACTTTTAACCTCTATTTCTTTTTGCTGTATGCAAAGTCAATCAACTCAACAATAGCGCCTTCAATCTCTTTTCGTCCTTCTTCAGTTTTCAGGTCAATACCGCAAAACTTATTGGCGTTGTACCCCGTATAAAGGTTAAGATAGTAAGCTCCGGAAACAATCAGAGCCATAATTGCTCTGTGTCTTGTTGCTACTCCTTCACCAAAGTAAGGATCTGAGATGTTTCCAAATAAAACTTCTCCAACTTCTTCACGTTGTTCAACTAATTTCTTAAGAATAGGCTTGCTTTCTGAAAGCTCCCAAAGGATAATCTTCTGAAGTTCTTTATTTTTCTTCAGGTTTTCGAACTGGTTCAAGACAACCATTTTGGTAAGCTCGTGTCCACCGTCCGAGAAATCCATATCAACATCCTGGTTGACCTGGCTCCAGTAATCCTGAGACTTGATATATTCATCGATCAGCTTATCAGTACTTCCAAAGTACTCATAGATCAATTTTTTATCAAATCCGGCTACGGCAGCTATTTTGCTTACTTTTAATCCGGAATATCCTTTTACTCTTAAAATTTTACCAACTGCAGCAAGCAGTTTCTGCTTTGTTTTTTCTTTGTCCCTAATGGGGCCCTGCACTACTTTTCTAGGCATAATTATTATTTTTTCGCAATATGCAATTTTTTATTAATATCATCAAACGCATTAAGCGTTTTATCGAGATGTTCTTTTTCGTGTCTTGCCGTCACACTCATCCTGATACGCGCATCTTTTCGGGGTACAGCCGGGTACAGAATCGGATTGGTATAGATTCCTTTTTCTATTAGTAGTTTTCCGGCTTCTCCTGTTACATAAGGATCTCCGATTTTTACAGGGATAATTGCAGAGCAGGTAACGCCTGTATCCAACCCTAAGTCGTCAAGCCCTTTTTTGAAATAATTGATGTTATCCCAGAGTTTCTGTCTCCAGATGGGTTCTTCGTCAATTAAATCAATGGCTTTAACTATTCCTGCTGATGATGGTGGAGCTGTCGCTGAGAAAATCTGCTGGCGGGAATGGAATCTGATGAATGCTGCTATTTTTTTATCTGCAATGACATATCCTCCCAGATTTCCAAATGTTTTGCTGAATGTACCTGTGATAAGGTCTACTTTATCCAATAACCCGGCCTGTTCCAAAGTACCTCTACCAGATTCTCCAAGGATACCGACACCATGTACGTCGTCTACCATCAGAAAGGCATTATACTTCTTCACAAGGTCATAGATCTCATTAATACGGGAGGTATCACCATCCTGGGAATACACTCCATCCACAATAACGAGTTTCGTACGGTACAGATTTTCAGATACCTTCAAAATGTGTTCCAAAGATTCCAAATTATTGTGCGGAAATGTTTTTTTGTTGGTAAAAGCACATCCTTCGTGCACACTGGCATGTACAGCCATATCTAAAATAGCCAGGTCTTCTTTCTGCATCAAGCATTGTAAAGAAGCACTATTAGCTGTATAACCCGTAGTAAATACTACAGCTTCATCTTCTGTTCTTTTAAAAAAACCTGAGATTTTTTTTTCTAATGCATTGTGGTAATCAAAATATCCTCCGATAAGAGGAGTAGCTCCTGTTCCTGTACCATATTTTTCGATTCCTTCAATGGCAGCCTGTTTTACTTTTGGGTGCTGCGTAAATCCTAAATAATCACTTGATACAAAACTAACAAATTCTCTGTTGTGATCTGCAATATTAACATTCAGTACTGCATTGGTTCCTGAAGTATTCTTCAGTCTGTAGTTCATGTGGCCATTAGACTTTACAAAGTCTAAATATTCATAAAAAATTTCAGCTCTTTGAGCCATATCATTGTCTGGTATATTCTCAAAGTCTTTAATGGTTGCTGTTGTGAAATTGATGCTCATCCTTAATCTTGTTTGTTGTGGTTTTAAAAAAACAAATATATAACTATTTGAAGGGCTTAAGCTCCCATATTAAGATTAAATATTATTAAAGACACAATAATTTATTCTTATCCCCTGGAAACCAAACTTAATACCATATACCGGTTTCTTTTTAACATTTATGTGTATTGAATTAATTAGTTTTTTCTTACCTAAATTTAATAAAAAAACTAAACAATAAAGAAATATTAATAGATAAATAATAAAAAATGACAGTTATTTTTTACAACCATCTCATTTATAAAAGATTATTTTCTATAAATTTTAACATTATAATTCACTAAATTGTCTTTTACAGTAGGAATTCAGCAGGATTAAATCCCTACCCGGAGACGAAAAATTCCCCGAAACTCCTGTAACAGGAATTTTAAAGAATAAAAACAGTCAGTTTTAAACGGAATGGGAATCTCTGAATTTTCCGGGAGTAAAACCGGTCATTTTTTTAAAAAACTTTGAAAAATTGGAAGGGTCGTAAGTAAAAATACGGGCAATTTCTGCTACAGATTTATCCGTAACAATGAGCATCATTTTGGCCTGTTCAATAATTTTTTCATCATAATAAAAACAGGGATGCTGTCCGGTTTCCTTTTTAATGGTATCAGTAAGATGTTTATGAGAGACAGCAAGTTCTCTGGCAATTTCATTCAGTTCCATAAATTCAGGTACAGTTCCGGAAATCACCTTTTGGATATGCTCATCTAAAAAGGTAAAATACTGACGGGTAATTTCTTCACTTCTTTTCATCATATGGGTCTTGCTAATCTGTATTCAAGTTATAAAATTAATCATAAGACACAAAATAACATGGTGAACTTTTCGGATATTCCAGAATGAACGTTTAATAAAAACTATCCTTAAAGGCTTGTGTAGAATTTTTTACTTTTAACTTTTCCAGTATATTCTGGCGGTGTCTGTTTACGGTATTGATGCTTATAGAAAGAAGATCTGCAATTTCTTTGCTTGCATACCCTTCCCCTATAAATTTTAAAACTTCCAGTTCCCTTGGGCTTAAAATATTTCTATAATCAAGCTTATCTTTTACAACCACCTCTCCTTTTTCGGTATTCACAATCATAAAACCGGAAGCATTAGAGGGAGTCAGAGCCATATTATAAAGGCAAAGGGCCAGCCTCAACCGTCCGTTATCGGGAGAATAAACATAAAACATACGGTGTTTTACCCATCTGTAGTTCTCATTTTTATCCTTCATTCTTATTTTTGATACAACACTGTATGCCGCGCGCTGCTCCATCTCCATAGCATCCAGTAATTTAAAGAAACGGAGTTCATGGATGTACTTTTTCAGACGGTCATCGGGATGTATTTTTTTCAGCATCTCTTCTTCCCAGATGGAGTTTATCTCTGCAGGATTTTCCTCCATCTTAAGTCCAAGTTCATATGCTGCTGCAGATTTATAAACAAAGCTTTTATTCTCCTGCATATCACTCAGCACACATATTGCACCTTCCATCTGAGAATATGCCAACGCCTGCTGTTTATAAACCCCGATGTCAAGACTGCATTTTTTCGAGGTATTGTCCAGTAATTGATCACTAAGCTGTTTACGGATTTCCATAATGGTTATTTATCAGTATTGACGCAAATAAGGTTTAATAATACTTTTGCTAAAATAATAATTTACGCTTAGAACTTATCCCAAAGAGAATGAAGAAAATGATTTTCGGCTTTTGCGCCTTATTCCTGATTCAAAAGTTTTCCGCCCAGAGCCTGGAAAAAATGACCTGGTTTAACGAACCTGAAAAATGGGAAATCAAAAACAACAGTCTTTCCATGTTCGTAACCCCACAAAGTGATTACTGGAGGGTTTCCCATTATGGATTTACGGTAGATGACGCTCCTTTCTATTATGCTACCTATGGTGGTGAATTTGAAGCAAAAGTAAAAATAGCAGGCAGTTATAAAGCAAGATTTGACCAGATGGGCCTTATGCTGAGAACAGATCAGGAACATTATATCAAAGCCGGAGTAGAATTTGTAGACGGCAAATACAATCTCAGCACTGTGGTAACCCACAACAAAAGTGACTGGAGTGTCATTACATTGGAAAAAACACCTCCTGCCCTATGGATAAAAGCAGTGAGAAGGCTGGATGCTGTGGAAATATTTTATTCTTTTGATGATAAAAATTATATCATGATGCGGAATGCTCCTCTTCAGGACAACACTCCTGTAATGGTTGGCTTAATGGCAGCCTGTCCTGACGGAGAAGGATTCAATGCTGTTTTCGAAAACTTTAAAGTAAAACATCTGCCTGACCAGCGCAGGCTGAAGTGGCTTGAAACTCACCAATAACGATTGAATTACACTTCAATATACAGTCAATTTTATTCACCTCCCATCATTTCCGGGAGGTTTTTTGTTTAGAAAAGGTTATCTGCGAGAAAAAAACAAAATAATTACCATAAAAATCCTATACTTTCTATGTTTTATCTTCAATATTGGAAATTCAATAGGGCCGGGCTTTAGCCCGGTCTAAAATAAGACGTTTTCATCTGGCTTCAGCCGAAACTTAAATAACAGAAGACTACATCTATCATTTATTCAACTCTGTGTATTCTGATTGCTGGTAATAAAAAGAGACTGTTTACTTTAAGTACAGTCTCTTTTGTTTTTTTGAGATAAAAACCGTTTGTGTTCTTAGAATCATTATTTGGGTAATAAATCTTCTTTAATAGTTATGAGAATATTTTGCAAAAATATGAATATCCATAGGCAACGGCAAAGTTATCATGTAGAATAAACCTGTATTTTTTGTCAAACTATTACTACAAAAAAACACATAACAAAATATTCAGCCATTAATTAAAAATTTCCAAACACAACATTATTTACCATTTATAAAATTCTAAAAATAATCACAAATCCAGCATAATACTGAGATCTATAGGCGAGAATTTAAAATAAATCTTACATTAATTTATCACTTATTATTGAAATACGATAATATTTGTAAAAACCCGGAATGATGTATTGTCTGCAAAACATGATAAAACTTAGAGAAAACAAAATATGCAATACTAATTTATCGCCATAATTTCACTATTTTTACACGATCAAAAAATATAAAACACAAAAGACCAGAAAACTTCAATGATAAAAATTTATTCTCAATCGTTCCTGCCTTTTAAAAAAACTTTGACTTGTACAAATACCATTATTAACCGTCTATTGCATTAGCAGCAGATATAGATAAGTTTTGCACATATATGAGAGTTTGGGCATTTATTTTTGCTTGCATCTATCTAAACATTTCCGGGCAGCACTATACCTCTATGTGGTACAACATAGACAATGGGCTTCCACAAAGCAGTGCAAAGGCCATTGTCAAAGACAAATATGGCTTTATCTGGATTTCTACCGAAAACGGGCTGGTAAGGTATGACGGCAGTTTTTTTATTACCTTCAGTAATTTCAGGGTAAATAATCTTCATTTTGGTGAATTTATAGGAGATCCCTGTCTTGATAGTATAACGGTTCTTAATAATTTTCAGGAAAGTAAAATCATTATTAAAAACAGGTTCCCAAAAATTGCAAGGCTCACTGTCGGTGATAAAATGACCTATTGCAATGGTACCGATATCCTGCACCGTATTGCCAATAATATCATTACATCAGATTTCTATAATGATGTTCAGTATTTTATTCAGCTTAAGAATTCTGTTTATCATTTTACCGAAAAGAATGCCATTATTTATAAGGAAGGAAAAAAGGAAATAAAAATTACACTGCCTTTTACCAATAAAGACCTGAATTACGTTTTTGTACTGAATAACCACCTTTTTATCAATGATCTGAAAAAAAGAAAAACCTACTCTATCTACAAGGGAAATCTTTCTGTTTCTGATCAACCAACACTTTTTAACCACCCTGATACGAAAATATACTGGCAGCAGATTACTAATCAGACTTTTATTATCAACCACGACAATATTTATCTTTTAGAAGGTAACGAAAAGGATCTCCGTTTAAAATTTCTTGTCAATTTTGAAGAAATTGGAAATCATTCCTACTGCTCGATGTTCTATGATAAAGCGTTCAACAAATTGTACCTGGGAACGCTTAATAACGGTCTGAATGTTCTTCAGCTTTCCAATTTCTATGTATCGAGAAAAGAAGCTGATTTTTCCAGCAATGTATATTTCGCATCTCTTGCTTTCAGCCAAAGTACAATTATTGCTGAGGACGGAACAGAATTCGGAAGAAACGGAATTGTAAACAGCCACCTTTTCGGAAACAATGACAATTATCTGATGATGTATGACAATTCCGGAAATATTCTGATCAAAAAGAGAAATCATATCGTAAGGTTTTATAAAAATTCGGGCTATAAAAAGAAGGATTCCACTTTTGTTAAAAAGGGGCTTGAAACATTTATGAAAAGCGGAACTCTTTACGGCACTACTTTCACAGATCTTTCAGGCACTCAGCTTAATTTATACAAAAAGGATATATTCAGCCAGCCGGATTACACCTATACTTTTAAGAGTTTTGTCAATATTTTTCATCAATATAATGAGGATGAAATTCTGACCGGAAACAGCGACGGCCTTTATTCCATAGCACTGCGAAGCAATACCATAACTCCTTTGATCAAAAATATTCATGTCAAAAGCATTATCAGGACAAAAGATAATCTGATATGGATTACGACGGAGAAAAGCGGCTTCTATCTTTTCAGGAATCATAAGCTTATCAAGATGCCGAATGACATCAACGATTATCTTCAGTCAGCTCATTATATTCTTGAAGACAAAAAGGGATATTACTGGATTTCTTCAAACAATGGGATGTTTAAAGTTTCCAAAAAGCAATTGCTGCGCTATGCAGACCATAAAAACACTCCGGTTTTCTATTATCGTTTCACTAAAAAGGATGGTTTTCTGACCAATGAATTTAATGGAAGTTCAGAACCTAACGCCTATGCTCTTGAGAATGGGGATTTTGTATTCCCTTCAATGGATGGTTTTGTGTTTTTCAATCCGGAAAATATTCAGACGTATTACCCGGGAAGAAATAACATTTATATAGAAAGGATAAAAATCGGTAATTCTGAGCCTCAGTATTTCCATCAGATCCTTGATTTGAAAAATGATTACAAAACAGCGGATGTCTTTATTGATATTCCTTATTTTTCCAATCCGGAAAACCTTTATATTGAAGCTAAAATATCCGGAAAAGAAAATACCGGATGGGAAAAGATTGCCACAGGGAAAGAATTAAAATACACCATCAGCAATCTTTCTCCGGGAGATTACACCCTGAGGGTAAGGGTATTGATATCTGCTGACGGGAAATATGAAGAAAAAACAGTACGTTTCAAAATTCAGCCTCTTTTTTATCAGACATTGCTGTTCAGAGTGTCTGCCTCCATCATTATCCTTATTATCATCATCGTTATCGTTCAGTTAACCACCAATTTTCTAAGGATAAAAAATAAAGCTTTAAAACAGATTGTCCATAATAAAAACTCTGAACTGAAGGAAACCTCTCTTCACCTGGAGGTCGTAAAAAATAACCTTCAGAAAGAAACGGAATACCAGAAAAAACTGGTGGAAACCATCAGCCACGACATTACTACTCCGATCAGATTTATAGCCATGCTTTCCCAGAAACTTCATGAGTCTGATGATGTGGAACTTCAGAAAAAGTATTTTGACAGTATCTATAAATCATCAGAGCAGCTTTATCAGTTTACGCTGAATTTGAAAGAGTATACTGAGCTTTATAAGGCAGAAAATATTTTCGAAGAAAAGGAATATCCCATCAACAGAATCCTGGAGACCAAGAATAAATTGTTCTGTGAAATTGCTAAAGAAAAAGGAACTACGATTACCAATCTTACTGAGGGTGTTATCTATTCCAGGGTAAATGAAAGTATTTTAACAGCCATTATTCATAACCTCCTTGATAATGCTGTGAAGAATACCTCCCAGGGAAATATCACCCTTATGATTACCGAAAATCCACAAAAATCCACAATAATAATCAGTGACACAGGAACAGGAATGTCTGAAGAGCAGATTGCTGTTTATATGAACCTGTTCAGAAATCCTAAACTGGAAACACCCAGTTTTAAAGGAAAAGGGCTTGGCCTGCATATGGTTATCCATCTGGTAAAAAAGATCAACGCTGAAATGAATTTCAGGCAAAACCATCCCAAGGGAACTGTTGTGGAAGTAACACTCAAAAAAAACTAATTTTTATGAATGAAAAAATTTTAATTGCTGATGATCATTATGTAGTAAGGGCAGGAACCTGTCTGGTTCTTGAAACTGCTTATCCGGGTCTGAATATAGATTTTGCTGAAAATTATGACCAGGTGAAAGAAAAGCTGAGAGATCAACGGTATGATCTTCTTATTTTAGATATTGATATGCCGGGAACCCAGTATAAAAAGATGATTCCGGAGCTAAAAGATATTCAGAATGACCTAAAGATTCTCATTTTCTCAGGATATGACAAGGATGTTGCGATCCAGTATATCAGAGAAGGAGCTGAAGGCTATCTGAATAAACAAAGCAGTGAAGAGGAAATTAAGAATGCCGTAAAAACGGTCATTGAAAAGGGTTATTTCTACCCTGCGGAGCTGATTGGCCTGATTATTCAAAACAAAAGGAATAATCCTGTCGAAAAGTTATCATCAAGGGAATACGAAATTTTTAAACTTCTTGCGGACGGCAACGGTAATCTGGAAATTGCCAACAGGCTAAATATTCAGATGTCTACGGTAAGTACTTATAAAAAAAGAATCTTTCAAAAGCTTAATGTCGGAAATATTGCAGAGCTGATTAAAGTCTATGAAATGATGCATTAAGAAAACGGGGCCGGAATTTAAAGTATTCCTGCCCCGAAAAAACACAAATCTCATGAGATTTTAATAGCTAACCCAGTGATTTTTTATGCGTTATTTTTTATCATTGTATTTTTAGAATCATCTGTCGGTGTATTAGTACAGTCTCTGTACCGAGAGAAACAACTCCCTTGTATTATCAGAAGTATTGGAATCTGTGGTTGTAGCATCGCTGCTTCCTGTTGTAGATTTATTATCTACACGGAATGCATAATACACTCTGTACCATCTTGGCTCCGGTTCCTGTATGGTAATATCAAATGTTACCGTCTCATTATGGGTCTGGGTAAGATAAACACCATCATCAAATTGTCTGTAAGCTCCCGGTGATAATTTAATATTTCCATTATCAGAATCACCGGTATGGGTAGACATTTCCGAAACCCAGATTTTCACATCTGAAGTTCCCACATTGTAAAGTCTCGGATTAAAAGTGGTAGCCGCTCCCGTACCTGCTGAACTGCTGTTAAACTGGGCATCAAGTCTCAGGAAACCTCCCAAAACCGGAAGATCAGTAAGATAGGTACTGGCTAATGTACTTGCTCCTGAAGTACCTGCAGGAATGCTTCCATGATAATAGATTAAATCTCCAATGGGAATATCATTATCTTGTCCTCCAAAAGCAAATTTCCAGGTAGTTCCGTTGAACATATAATAGCCGGCTTTGTCTACTTTTGCTGTTTTTACAGAAGGGACAGTTACAGCCTGGGTTACATAGACCAAAGCTCCGGTCTGAGCTGCCAGATAAACATTATCTTTAGCTCTTAACTGATCTCCTGTCATTCTGGGAGCCATCACTCCATCAGCTGCAGTAGCCACGTCTGGTTTTCCTTCTACATGTAATGTTACTTTAGGGGAATCTGTATTGATCCCAACCTGGGAAAATGCCGCTATTGAAAAACACATCATAATGCTGGCAAGAGGTAATTTTATTTTTTTCATTTTAGTATATTTGTTTAAAATTATTTGATTTATTTAAAAATTGAATAAATCGTTTAGGGTTAATTGATAGATCATCAATCAGCCTTTGTTGAGCTAGCTGGTGCAAAGTTATCCGGACTGATAAATCAAATTCATCAATAATCAATGAAAAACAGGAAACAGCTCATAAAACACAAATTACTAATAATCATCAAGTTAAACCAGTCATTTTCTGAAATCTGACTGTTACGAGAAAATATTGGAATGATTTAAAATTACCTTCTGCCACAAATGACCACCGAAAAAGACATAAAAATTGAACAGTACAAAAGACAACTGGTATATTATTATAATATTCTGATGTCTGTTATTCTTGCCCTATTTGGTTTAATATATACTTTTATCATTCCCGATCAAATAATGGCCTGGTATCTTTTCGGAGGACTTTTTTTAATGGTCTATACGTATCTGATTGTACGCAAAACCTACTCGGTGAATGTCATGGTGCATTCCTACATCATTATTGCTACGCTTTATAATTTTTACATTATGCTGGCTTTCTGGAACAATTCTATAGCGAGTTTTGTCTGGCTTATTCCGATTCCGCTGGCAGCCTATGTTTTCTTTCAAAGAAAGTATGTTTTTATTTACAGCATGTATGTTTTGCTGAATATTATAGCGGGATACCTTATTTCTAAGTCTTTCAGCTTTAAATTCCCGATACACCAACCAGAAGATGTGAGAATTACCGATACCATCCTTATGATTTCCAATGTAGCCGTAATATCACTCCTGCTCTATTTTAAGGATAAAATAAAACGGGTTGAAATTTACCATGAAATTGAGGAGAAAACCCAGAGAACATTAATACAGCAGGTTCCTACAGCAGACAAAGCTCCTTTTGCGGATGAACTGTTTGACAAAATTGAATCTGTGATGAGAGAGAAACAGCTGTATAAAGATGTTAATTTTAATATTTCAAAGCTTTCTACAGAAATGGATATTAACAGCAGTTATATCTCAAAATCAATTCGTACAAAAGGATATCCCAACTTCAATAATTACCTGAATATGCACAGAATTGAGTGTGTAAAAAGATTACTTCATGAAAATGACATTGAAAAAGTAACCCTTATGTATATTTACACAGAAGCAGGATTTTCTAATCAGTCCACCTTCAACAGAGTTTTCAAACAGATGGAGAATATTACTCCTTCAGAGTACATCAACAGTCTGCAGCTTCATTGATTTGTTTCGCCAATCCACATCATTGAGATAATGATTTTTAAATTCGGAAAATAATCAGGAAATTTACATCACTTAATTTTTCCATCAAACCACTGCATTTTAATGCAAAAAAATCATGAATTCATCTGAAAAAGCACTTCAGGGAAGCTTACGTTTCCGATATATAAAACTTTGTATTTTTTTTTCAGGACTTTCGGTTTTTGCACAGCTTTATCTTTTTCAGCCGATGCTGCCTATGGCTGCGGAACAGTTTGAGGTATCCGTAGGTGATACTTCCCTGCTGGTATCTTCATCCACGATAGGTATGGCATTGGGATTATTATTTTTTGCCTTTAAAGCTGACAGTTATTCCAGAAAAAGCCTCATGGTTTTTTCTTTGATTTCATCTGCAAGCCTTACTGTTATTTCTACCTGGATACCCGATTTAACACTCCTGATTGCCGTTGGAGTATTAAAAGGTTTTGTTGTTTCCGGGGTTTCTGCAGTTGCCCTTGCCTACCTTACAGAAGAAGTGGATGCTCTGGCAGTACCTGCAGCCATCAGTATGTATCTCAGCGGCAATACTATTGGAGGAATGAGCGGAAGAATAATGGCTACTTTGTTTGCGGGGGAATTCGGATGGCGTAATGCCGTTCTTCTGATTGGCATAGAAAGTTTAATCCTAGGCGCTGTATTCTGGAAACTGTTTCCGGAATCAAAGTTCTTCAATCCACAGAAAACAGATTATCATCTTAAGGTAAAACAGATGAAATTTTTCCTTACCAACCCTTATATGCTTCGGTTATATTGTACAGCAGCATTGCTGATGGGCGTTTTTGTAAGTGTTTATAATTATCTGACATTCAGATTGGAAGCAAAACCTTTTTCATTAAGCCATTTTATCATTGCCTTTATATTTCTGATGTATATTTTTGGTGTCTTCGGAACGATGATCGTAGGCCGTCTTTCCAGAAGGTTTCCGATGAATAGCATTCTGAAAGCTTCTATCCTGTGCATGCTTACCGGAGCTGCCTTTCTATTATCTGAAAATATTTATATTCTTATTTTCGGGCTCGGGCTTTTCACCCTTTCATTCTTCGCTGCTCATACTATGGCCAGCCAGATGACTGCATTGTATGCAAGGCGGGGAAAATCTTCAGCCACTTCTATTTACTGGCTTTTTTATTATTTTGGTTCAAGTATTCTGGGAAGTGGTACCGGTTATCTGCTTCATGCCTTTTCATGGAATGTTTTCATAGCAGTTCTTATGATAAGTGTTATAACCGCTCTTCTTCTTACCACTTTTAATACCAATCCAAAAGAGGGAATAAAAAACTAATACCACATAGATACCACATGATTTATTTCATGATTATGTGATAATTTGCGCGTAAGTGTACTACTTTAACGTATTATTAATTTTTTATAGCAAAAATTTAACCTATCCTTTTTGTAAAACGGGGCTTAACAATGCGATGTCGGGCATACTATTTGCTATTTTACTTGTTACCATATCACCATTTAAAATCAAAATATTATGAACGTAGCAGATCTAAAAATCAAGAACTTGGTTGAGTATAAAAATCAGATTTATACCATTACTGAGATCTTTCAAAATGTCGAACAGGCTTATTTTGTTAAAATTGAAAATGATATTCAAAGTATTTCGGTCCCGGCAGCATCCATTAAACCGATTAAAATAACGGAAGAATGGCTTGAAAAGCTCGGCTTTTCACGAACGGACAGTTCAAATCAGAGTATACGGTATGAAAGACCGGAAGCTTTTATAAAATATGATATAGACCTGAGTTCCAGAAAAATAATGGAAGGGCTTAAAATATATGGAAATGCTATAAAATGTAAGTATATCCATGAGTTTCAAAATATTTTCTCAAGTTTATTCGGAAAAGATACAGCTTTGCATTATGGTTATTTGAAAACAGAATCGTAGTTAAATAGTTCTTAGTTGTAGAAGACCACAATTTATACGATAAATTGTGGTCTTCTTATGTATAATTGTTTCATCTTACTTCCGTAATTTAATATTTGCTTAAATTTGTGCCTATACCTATAAACTCTAATGATGGATACAGATACAATAGTTTTACAACTTATAGAACACTTTAGAGAAATCGTTTTTTTAGAAGATAAAGATATTGACTGTATTAGTCCCAAATTAGAAATTATACAACTTAAAAAGAAAGATTATCTGCTTCGCGAAGGACAGGTTTCCAGACATATGCGTTTCATTGCACAGGGAAGCCTCTATGCATACCATATTGATGAAAAGGGAAAAGAAAATACCACCCAGCTGGGTATTGAAAACTGGTGGGTGAATGATCTTTACAGCTATCTTAGCGAATTGCCTTCAAGAATGTTTATTCAGGCTAATGAAGATACCTCCATTATACAGATCAGTAAGAATAATCTGGAATTATTGTACAAAGAAGTTCCGGCTGTCTCAGAATTCTGGCGTCTGAAAATGCAGTCTGCCTATGTTACGTTACAGGAAAGAACCTTTGAACATTCCCGTGTTGATGCTTATACCAAATACCGCACATTTGTCACTACTTACCGTAATATCGAACAGCGTTTTCCTCAATACATGATCGCTTCCTACCTCGGAATCACCGTAGAATATCTGAGCTATCTGAGAAAAAAACACCTGTCTGACGTTTCTTAAGATTTCTTAAGTTTATTCCCCTCCAGCCCGAATAATTTTGCTCACAGAAATTTAATGAGTGAAATATGAAGGCAAAAATTATCGCTGTAACAGTTCTTGCATCAGCTTCGCTGAACCTGAATGCACAGAAACTTTCCTATACCCCGGATCTTGTTTTAGGACATCGCTCCTATACTTATATGCACAATGTTAATTATCAGCTGAATGAACGGCTGAAACTGAACAATCTTACCCTATTTGATACAGAATACACCAAAGATAAAGAAAACATATTCTTCATCAGAAATACCCTCTCGTATAATCTTACCAAAAGACTGAGTGCCAATGCAGCATTTGGAATGAAAAATCCCGGCGCATTTTTCAGTATTTATCTGCAATATAAATTCATTCAGTCCTCCTATTCACTTTCCTACTCTATAGGAACTACTTATCAGAAAGGATTTTCGCTGGAACAGTCTGTATCATTTGAATACACCCCTTATCTGACAGAAAATGTAAAGGGATATTTCAGTGTACTCGCTATTGGAAACCTCGATGACAGCGGATACCCCAGAGGGCTGCAGTTTATCAGACTGGGCCTGAAACAGGATAAAATGATGTACGGGCTGGCCTCGAATTTCGACCAGTTTAATAACGGCAAAAAGACCCTGGAAAATATCGGGGCATTTGTAAAATATAACTTTTAAATAATGATAAGAAATGAAAAAGAACATTGATTTAGGAATGCTGATCATAAGAATAGCAATCGGATTTCCCATGTCTGTTTATGGAATCAGTAAGTTGATTCACGGAATTGGGTTTATTGAGGACATGATGATCATGTACGGCTTACCATCATTCTTTGCGTATGGTGTATTTGTGGGAGAAGTTATAGCTCCTGTACTGTTGATCTTAGGATTCCGGGCCCGTCTGGCAGGATTAATCTTTGCTGCCAATTGCTTCACGGCTACCCTACTGGCGCAAACAGCCAACATTTTCAAGCTTAATGACTTTGGAGGCTGGGCTTTGGAACTGCTTGTCATCTATATGCTTGTAAGCTTAAGCTTTTTCTTTACCGGCGCAGGAAAATATGCCGGTTCAACCCAAAATAAATGGGATTAATCCAAATGAAATACATAAAGTGAACTCAATAAAAAGCCTCCCGATCAACAACCGGAAGGCTTTTATAATGATTGATCATTTACTGTGTTGAGAAAAAATCCTCTTTTCCGATAAGATAAATATTGATCAGCTCCTGCCTGTTGATATCAACAATATCTTCATTCTTGAACTTATATTTCTTTTGAAGAGGCTTCTCATTAAAGTAAACCTTACCTGAAGCAAGCAAGAGGTTCAGTTTAGATGATGAAAGCCCTAAACATGTCCGGATTACTGTTGAGACTCTCATATTAAAATCAAAAGAAGACTGTATTTGAAAAGAAATGAACTCATCTTCCCTATTCATAAGATCTTCTACGGGAAGATTTGGGTATAGAATTTCATATTCCACACTTTCCAAGTCGGCTTCCACATTATTTTTTCTTCTTATTTCCTGTGAGAAAGCGTACTGCCAGGCAGTTTCCACATTGTTTTCTGAGAATTTACGGAATATTTCTTTACTGATAGATTCTGTTCTGATTCTTGAAAATATGGTCATATTATAGGTATTGCTGCATTTTACACACCGATAAATCAACCATATATCAATATTCTTTTTCTGGGCATTCAGTCTGAATTTATCACTGCATTGAAATCTGTCGCTGCTACAT
Organism: Chryseobacterium sp. 2VB; assembly: GCF_005503635.1. Taxonomy (NCBI): domain Bacteria; kingdom Pseudomonadati; phylum Bacteroidota; class Flavobacteriia; order Flavobacteriales; family Weeksellaceae; genus Chryseobacterium; species Chryseobacterium sp. 2VB. The sequence goes on along the minus strand of NZ_SCNC01000001.1, from coordinate 3,505 downwards.
TGATTGCATTTCTTTTTGAGTAAGGGAGTATTTTTCGCTTTTACCTCCCAGATATATTGGGTATTCATTACTTATAATCGTGCTTAATATTCTTTTTGGATTTTTTCCCTATTATTCACGCATTACAGAAAGGTATACCTCTGTAGTATTATTCAAAGATCAGGTAAGCTATAGTTTTTCTCTGCAGTAAAGTTTTGATCAATAGCATTGGTCAAAGCCGGAATAGCAGAGATAAAGTCACCTTTAACAGTGAATACGACAAATAATAGGATGAAATAAAAACCTGTTCGGGCAGAATTACCCAAACGAAAGAACGATCAGCCTGTGGTTACTGAGACTGATACTAAGCGAAAATAAGTTTAAGAGTTGTTCTCAAAACGTTTTATTTACTTGGTTATGATAAAAGTAGTCAATTTTATTGGAGAACGGAACTTTTTACGGATAAATTCAAAAAATAAAAATGAACAAGCTTTAGAATGGACCATACAACAAAGAAAAATTGAGCTTTACAACAAACCTCTCTTTTCTGTTTCTGCCGAACTTTGTGGTATTAAAAGCATCAAAAATGAATCAGATTAATAAAATTTACATCAACGGCGAATTTGTTACGCCAAGAGGAACAGAAACTTTTGATCTTATCAATCCCGTTACCAACCAAAAAACCGGAGAAGTGGTTCTGGGAAATGAAGAAGATACCAGAATGGCCATTACAGCAGCAAAGAAAGCTTTTACAACTTTTTCAAAAACAACAAAGGAAGAAAGGATCCATTTTCTCAGAAAACTGCACGATGCTGTAAGCAAAAGAGAAGATGAGTTGGTTGCTGTTATGGTGAATGAATATGGAGGAACTTTACAGTTCAGCAGAATGAGTGTCCAAAATGCAATCTCTGCCTTTACAGCCACCATCAATACTTTGGAATCTTATGATTTCGAAAGAACGGTGGGACATTCTAAAGTACGTTTTGAATCTTTAGGTGTCGTTGGAATCATTACCCCATGGAATGCCAGCAACAGCTTTATCTGTAATAAACTTGCTACTGCCATTGCTGCCGGGTGTACCGCTGTTATCAAACCCAGCGAAATGAGTGCGGCACAAACCCAGCTGCTTACTGAATGTTTCCACGAAGCAGGTTTACCGGAAGGAGTTTTTAACATCGTTAACGGATTAGGAAATGTAGTTGGAAATGAAATTACTCAGCATCCTGATATCGCAAAAATCTCATTCACCGGATCTACGCTTACGGGAAAAGCGATTGCCAAAGGAGCTGTAGACACCATGAAAAGAGTAACCCTGGAACTTGGAGGAAAATCTCCTAATATTATTCTAGAAGATGCTGATTTTGAAAAAGCAATCCCAATGGCCGTTTTCGGGGCTTATATGAATAATGGTCAGGCCTGCATCGCTCCTACCCGATTATTGGTTCCGCAAAACAGACTGGAGGAGGTAAATGAACTGGCTAAAAAAGCAGCCGGACAGGTAAAAGTAGGAAATCCTTCTGAAGAAGATACTCTTGTAGGACCTATGGTGAGTGTAAAACAATTTGAAAGAGTACAAGGTTATATCCGTCTGGGACAGGAAGAAGGAGCCGTTCTGCTTGCAGGTGGTGAAGGACAACCGGAAGGTCTTGAAAGCGGTAATTTTGTAAAAGCAACCATCTTTACCAATGTCCGTAATGATATGCGTATCGCGCAGGAGGAGATTTTCGGGCCTGTATTGTCTATTATTCCTTATGCTGATGAGGAAGAAGCCATTGCCATTGCCAATGACACTACTTATGGTCTTGCTGCTTATATCAGTTCTGATAATCATGAACATGCGGAACGTGTAGCTGCACAGATTGATGCCGGAAGAATCTGTATTAACGGGTTTGCCCACGATCCATACGCTCCTTTCGGTGGTTTCAAGCAAAGCGGTATTGGGCGTGAGTTTGGTGTATTCGGACTGGAAGCTTACCTGGAACCCAAAACGATTCTGGCTTAATATAATCTTCTTCACAGCAAATATTCTCAGGATTACTTTGCTGTGGAGATTCTATGATCCTTAAAAGTTTTGTAAGTTTGAATAAGAATTGATCAAGAAACAACTATCTGAGCTATGAGCGAAAATAATATTCCTTTTCCCATCAATTATTCCTGTCATTTTTCAGAATTCAGGGAAGGAGAACAGTTTGCACGAATTCACAGCCTCGGCCTGGTCCTTTCCGGGGAAATGGAACTTAATGATGGCATCACAAAAAAGATATTTAAAGAAGGAGAACTCTATTCTGCCAGAAAAAACCATTTATTAAAATTTGCAAAATATCCACCCAAAAACGGGGAAATCAGAACCATATCCATCTATTTTGATGATGCCATGCTTCATGACTTCAGCCGTGAGTATGGATATCAGGCAGAAAAAAAGGACAATATCCAGGCCTATATAAAACCGGAGCAAAAGGCATTACATTCTTTTATGTACTCATTATTACCGTATGAAGATCTTCCTGCTTCCGAAGAAATCCTGAGGCTTAAACAAAAAGAAGCTCTCCTCTTACTGTTGAATTACGATCCCGGTCTTAAGGATATTTTGTTTGATTTTCCGAGCCCTATAAAATAGATATTGAAGCTTTTATGAATAAAAACTTTCACTTCAATGTTAATGTAGAACGTTTTGCTTATTTAACGGGGAGAAGTCTGTCTGCATTTAAAAGGGATTTTCAAAAGATATTCGGAATTCCGCCAAGACAATGGCTTCAGCTTCGAAGATTAAAGGAAGCTCATTTTCTGCTAAGCCAAAAAGGAAAGTCTGTTTCTGATATTTATCTGGATCTTGGATTTGAAAATTTATCCCATTTCTCGTTTGCGTTTAAAAAACAGTTTGGCTATCCGCCAAGCGCATTACAGGCAAAATAACTTAGACCTCCTCTGAAAAGAAATACCTAAAGGCAAGAATCACCAGAATAACGACTGCTATTGTAATGATTTTCACTTTCACATCACTCTTAAGATTTTCAGGAGCATAACGCAGTGTTTTTTCATCAAGATAAAAGTCTTTGTATACTTCAGAATTGATTTTAAGATCCGGGCGAAACACATGTATACCTTTGACTAGTCCTGAAAAAGGTTGACTAGTTTAATATTTCAAATATACTTAAATCAGAGTAGGAATTTTCCTATTCTGATTTTGTTTTTTGTATGTTTTTAATTTCACGTTATTTTTCATATGTACTTGGCTGGGGATGTTATAATTTAGGGAAAAATGAGGTCTTAAATTATTATAATAATAAATTGATTGGTCAAGCTGCTGTGAGAGATTCTTAAAGTTTTCAAAAGTATCAATCAATCCAAACTCATATTTCAGAATGCCGTTTACCCTCTCTGCTACAGCATTCTCATAAGGATCCGAGTTCTCAGTCATACTGATAAGAATATCATTTTTCCTTAACGTTTCAGTATATTCTTTACTACAATACTGCAATCCTCTGTCTGAATGATGAATTAAAGAATGTTTATACACCCTGTTCTT